>JAFRSP010000035.1 GCA_017427525.1 Clostridia bacterium | reverse complement strand
GCGAGAACTGTTTGAGGGTGGGCGTGCGGGAGACGCTCTGGGAGGCCGGCGCCTTGTCGCCCTGCGCGCGCTGGAGCGCGGCCGTCACCTCTTCGGCAAGGCGCAGAGGGTCCACGCCGAGCTCCGAGAGCAGCAGCAGGGCGGCCGACCCCGTTTCGTCGAGCAGGGCCAGCAGCAGGTGCTCGGTGCCGATATAGTTGCACCCGAAGGAGGCGGCGATGGGATAGCTCGCCTCAATAATGCGCTTGCTGCGCGGCGTGAGGTCACAGGGGGCGACCGAGGAGCGGGCTCCCCGCCCGTCCTGCCGTTCGATGAGCTCTGCGACGGTATCGGCGTCGGCGCCGGCCGCGCGCAGCAGGGGCTGGGTGAGCCCGCCCTCCTGCGCGGACAGTCCGAAAAGCAGATGCTGACTGCCGATAAAGCTGTGGCCCAGTTCGCGGGCGCATTCCAGGGCCAGATTGAGAGCACCGGTGGCGGTTTCGGTGAATTTGTTCAAAAAAGGGCCTCCTTTGCGGTGGAATGGGTTCGTATGCTACTATATGCAAAAACAGGGCAAAAAACCGCAGACCGCAGAGGGGAAGGTGAATGCGGCTTTCTGAACGCCGCGCGCCCCGTGCGATTCGGGCGGAGGGAAGAAACCGCAGGACAGACCGGGTTCAATTCCGAAGAGAAAAAAGGAGGGACGCCGCATGGACGGACAGACGGCATGGGCCAGGGAGTGGAGCCGGATGCGCAGGGAGGAAGAGGCCTTTTTGCAGAGGGCTTTTGAGCGGAGGGTTCCGCTTTCTGCCCTGTATGAGCGGGTGCCGAAAGGGCTTCGCTCATCGTTGAACGGCGCGCTTGCCTCCGCGCTGGAAGCCGCCCTGCACAGAAGCGACCGAACGCCCTATGCGGGCTCGCGCAGGCGGGAGGCGCGGGCCGCCGAGCTGCGCGTCAAAACACGGAACAGAGAGAACCGCCGGAACCTGCAGGCCCCGAAAAAGTGGGCCGATCGTGCCATCCGCCGGCAGACAGCCGCCGCCGGAGCCGAGAGCGTCGCCATGGGTCTGGTGGGATGGGGGCTGCCCGACCTGCCGGTCTTCACGGCGCTGCTGCTGCGAGATCTCGGCACGTTGGCGCAGCGATACGGGTTTCCCACAGGGGGAAGGCGGGAGCGGTGGTTCCGGCTCAAGCTGATCGAAACGGCCCTCTCCCGCGGAGAGGCCGCGGCCGCGGGCGACCGCGCCTTAAACCGCATGATCGAGAGGGAGACGCTGGAGACAGCAGAGCCGGAGCGGCGCTGGGTGGAAGCCTCCGCCTCGGCCCTTGCCGACGAACTGCTCTGTCTCAAGTTTTTGCAGGGAGTGCCGGTTGCCGGCGCGCTGGGCGCCGTGGGCAGCACCGCGGTGCTGAACCGGATTTTGGAGTATGCCGAACTGAAATACCGGCGCAGGATGCTGCGAGCGCTGCGCAGAAACGCCTGACAGGAAGAAACCTGCCGCCTGCAGACGGGAAAGCTGAAAAACCCGATTAGCCCGCGAAACCAGAAGGATCAGAACCGGTGAACCCTGCCTGCATTTGCTCCTGCTGATGGAAATACTCGTTCACGCCGCGCATGGGAAACCCGCGCGCGACAGAAAAAGAACGCGTCCCCCATCGCCCTAAGGCGATGGGGGACGCTTGGAGTTTGAAAGACATCTGCCGCGCAGGGAAAGGGAGCGGCGCTTATTCGGCCAGGCGGGTTTCGAGCTGGTCGAGCTGCTCCTTCAGGGCTTTCGGCATCCGGTCGAACTTCGCATAGAACTCGCGCAGGCCCTTGACCTCTTCTTTCCAGACGGCCTTGTCCACCGTGAGGAGTTCGGTCAGAGCGCCGGGCTTGAGCGCAAGCCCTTCCACATTGAGATCCTGCTCGCGGGGCAGCAGGCCCACGGGGGAATCAACGGCCTCGGCCTTGCCCTCGCAGCGGTCGAGCACCCATTCGAGCACCCGCATGTTGTCGCCAAAGCCCGGCCACAGATAGTTGCCCTCGTCGTCCTGACGGAACCAGTTGACGTGGAAGATCTTGGGCCGTTCCTTGATCTTATCACCCATGGTGAGCCAGTGGGCGAAGTAGTCGCCCATGTTGTAGCCGCAGAAGGGGAGCATGGCCATGGGGTCGCGGCGGACCACGCCGATCTTGCCCTGGGTGGCAGCTGTGGTTTCGCTCGCAAGGGCGGAGCCGACAAAGACGCCGTGCGTCCAGTCGAAGCTCTCGAAGACCAAGGGCGCGGTGTGGGCGCGGCGGCCTCCGAAGATGATGGCAGAAATGGGCACGCCGGCGGGATCGTCTACCTTGTCGCTGATACAGGGGCAGCCGGACAGAGGCGCAGTGAAGCGGCTGTTGGGCTGAGCGCCCTTCTCGGTGGCTGTTTTGCCATTCCAGGGGTTGCCCAGCCAGTCCTCCCCGAATTCGGGCGGGTTCTTGTCGAGGCCCTCCCACCAGACGGTATTGTCTTTGAGATTGCGCACCACATTGGTGAAGATGGTGTTCTTGCGGGTGGCCGCAAGGGCGTTGGGATTGGTCTTGGCGCCGGTGCCGGGCGCCACGCCGAAGAAGCCGTTTTCAGGATTGGTGGCATAGAGCCGTCCGTCGGCTCCGATGCGCAGCCAGGCGATGTCGTCGCCCACCGTCCAGACCTTGTAGCCCTTCTTGCGATAGAGCTCGGGCGGGATCAGCATGGCCAGGTTGGTCTTGCCGCAGGCGGAGGGGAAGGCGGCGCAGATGTATTTGGTTTCCCCCTTGGGGTTTTCAATGCCGACAATGAGCATGTGCTCGGCCATCCAGCCCTCTCTGCGTCCCAGCACAGAGGCGATGCGCAGCGCAAAGCACTTCTTGCCCTGAAGGGCGTTGCCGCCGTAGCCCGAGTTGATGCTCCAGATAGAATCCTCTTCGGGGAAATGGAGGATATAGCGATCCTCTGGCGAGAGGGTGCCCTTGGAGTGCAGACAGCGCACGAAATCGCCGCTGCTGCCCAGCTGATCGAGCACAGCCTGACCCGCGCGGGTCATAATACACATGGAGAGCGCAACATAGATGGAATCGGTCACCTCGATGCCGATCTTGGAGAATTCGCTGCCGATGGGGCCCATGGAATAGGGGATCACATACATGGTGCGCCCCTTCATGCAGCCTTTGTAGAGGGGGAGCACTTTGGCTCTGGCCTCGTCGGGCGTCATGTGGTTGTTGGTGGGGCCGGCCTCCTCGCGCGTGGGGGTACAGATAAAGGTGCGGTCCTCCACACGGGCCACGTCGGTGGGATGGGAGCGGTGGTAGTAGCAGCCGGGCAGCAGCTCCGGATTGAGACGGTGCATCTCGCCGGTTTGAACAGCTCTGGTGCGCAGGCGCTCAAGCTGCTCCTCGCTCCCGTCGACCCACTCGACCTCATCGGGGGTCATCAGGGTGCGGCACTCCTCGATCCAGTCGAGCAGCGCGCGATTGTCGGGCAAATTTGCCATCAATACTCTCCTCCTTGTAAATTTGGAAGCAATGGTAACGATGGGGACTATTACAAGACGGGCTCGCCGTCAGGGTCTTTGAAGGTTTTGAGAAGATTGGTCAGGGCGGCAAACTGGGCAAGGGTCATGCGCTCGGCGCGCACATCGCGCGGGAGGCAGAGGGATTCCAGCGCGTCGCCCAGAAGGGGCTTGGGAAGGCCGCCCTGGTTGCCGAGGGCGTTGACCAGGGTTTTTCTGCGCTGACCGAAGCCGAGACGGATCAGGCGGAACATGGCCGCCTCGTCGCAGCAGGAGACAGGGGGCTCGTCGCGCAGGTCCATGCGCACGACGGCCGACTCCACCTTGGGCATGGGCAGAAAGCTGGAGGCCGGCACCCGAAAGAGGGTGCGGGCACGGCTGTGGTATTCGATCGCCAGGGAGATGGCCCCGCTGTCGGAAGAGCCCGAGGGGGCGCACAGTCGCTCGGCCACCTCGCGCTGCACCATCACCGTGATACGGCGCAGCTGGGGCGGGGCCTGCTCCAGCAGACGCATGAGGATGGGGGTGGTGATATAGTAGGGCAGATTGGCGACCACGGCCACGGGGCGGTCGCCGAACCATTCCGGCAGGCAGCGGGCAAGGTCGAGCTCCATGAAGTCGGCATGCACCACGGTGACATTGTCGTAGGGCAGGGTCTCGGCCAGAATGGGGAGCAGCGCCGTATCGATCTCCACGGCGACCACCTTGCCGGCCGCCTTGGCCAGCTCATAGGTCATGCAGCCGATGCCGGGGCCGATTTCCAGCACGCCCCATTCCTCATCGATGGCCGCGCCGCGCACGATCTGCCAGGGGATGCGGGGATTGACGAGAAAATTCTGCCCCAATCCCTTGTTGAAGGCGAACAGGTGCCGCCGCCGCAGGTCGAGGATGGTCTTTCGATCGCACAGCGGATTGAAGATGGGCTCTTCATAGGAGCTGAAATCGATGATGCGGTCGTCGGTCATGGAGAGATCCTTTCCGAAAAAGAAGGTAGGAGGAACGCAAAGGGGCCTTTCAGGCTCAGCCCCGCTTGATTTCGAGCAGATAGCGCCGCAGTGCGTCGAGCGCCTTCACGCAGGCGAGATTGCGGGTGTAGTTGCGGTCTCTCGAGCGCAGCATTTCAAGCCGGTAGGCGCGGGTGCCGAGGGGCCCGGCCAGGCCCACATAGACGGTGCCGGCCTCGGCATAGGGCAGATCGTCGGGCCCTGCCACACCGGTGACGGCCAGGGCGACCGAGGAGCCCGAGCGGGCCAGCGTGCCCTCGGCCATGGCGGCGGCAGTCTCGGCCGAGATTTCGGTATATTGCTCCAGCGTTTCGGCGGGCACGCCCGCGACTGCCTGTTTGATGCGGTTGGAATAGGTGACGAATCCGCACTCAAAGAGGTCGGAGGAGCCGGGCAGGCTGGTGATGCGGCCGGCGATCAGGCCGCCCGTGATGCTCTCGCAGACCGAGACGGTGAAGCCCAGCTCGCGCAGCAGGTCGCTGACCACCTGCTCCATCGAGTCGCGGTCGACGGCATAGAGATCGTCGCCGCACTCGTCGGCAATGGCCTGCACGACCGGCACCGTCATGGCGAAGGCCTCTTCTTTGGTGCGCGCCTTGGCCGTGACCCGCAGCATGGTCTCCCCGCCGCCGGCGTAGGGGGCCACGGTGGGGTTGACCGAATTCTTGAGCAGGTCGTAGAGGCGGATCTCCAGGGCCGATTCGCCGATGTTAACCACGCGGCAATAGCGGGAGACCAGCACCTCGTCCTGCTTTTGGGAGAGATAGGGGACCACGTAGCGGGTCCAGATGTTTTTCATTTCACGGGGAGGGCCGGGCAGCATGATGACCGTGCGCCCGTCCTTTTCAATGGCGCAGGAGGGGGCGGTGCCCCAGTCGTTGGGGATGATGGTGCAGCCCTTGGGGAACCAGGCCTGCTGCTCGTTGTTCTTGGGCATGACCTGCCCGCGGCGCTCCCAGCGCGCGATGAGATCGTCGAGAATATCCTGATGCAGCTCCATCTCAAGGCCGAGGGCGGCGGCCACCGTCTGCTTGGTGAGATCGTCGTAGGTGGGGCCGAGGCCGCCGGTGGTGATGACCAGGTCGCTGCGGGCCAGAGCATGGTCGACCGCCTCGGCCAGACGGCCGCCGTTGTCGCCCACGACCGTGTGGTGGAAGACGTTGAAGCCCAGCGCCGAAAGCTCCTGGGAAAGGAAGGTCGCGTTGGTGTTGGTGATGTTTCCGAGCAGGATCTCGGTGCCGACACAGAGGATCTCAGCGGTTTTGCTCATCTGAAAAAGACTTCCCTTCTGTATGATAAGGTCGGAATGTAAAGGGGAATTATGCAGGCTCCGGCGCGCCGCGGGGCGGCCGGCGGATTCAAGGGAAAAGGACGCGGAGACGGCAGGGAGGCCGCCTGCCGGGAGGGATCAGACGCTTTCTCTCGGAGAAGCGCTGTCGGGAGAGGAAACGTCGGAGAGGGCGCCGACCACGGTTTTCTCCTTTCCGTAGCGCAAAAGGGTCAGCACGGTACCCGCAACGGCGTCTTCCACCAGAGCAGCCACGTCGAGCTTGGCTTCCTCCTCCAGAAGCTCCTCCTCTTTCGGCTTGGTTTTCGGATGCTTGGGCGCAAAGAGGGCGCAGCAATCCTCATAGGGCTCGATGGAGGTTTCAAAGGCGCCGATCTTGCGGGAGTATGCCACGATATCCTCCTTGTCCAGCCCGATGAGAGGGCGCAGGATGGGGAGCCGCTCGGCCACCCCGTCGGTGGCGCGCAGCCCGTCCAGCGTCTGGGAGGCGACCTGCCCCAGGCTCTCGCCGGTGATGAGACAGCCGCTCCCGGCCCGAAGGGCCAGCGCCTCGGTGATGCGCACCATGAAGCGGCGGGTGAGAATGGTGAAATACTCGGGGGAGCAGCAGTCGCGCAGCGTCTCCTGCACATGGGTGAAGGGCACCACATAGAAATCCACGTCGCCGGCGTAACGGCCGACGATGCGGGCGAGGTCCTCCACCTTCTGGCGTGCGCGCTCCCCAGTGTAGGGGAAGCTGTGAAAGTGCACGGCGTCGATCCGCAGGCCGCGGCGGGCCATGAGGTAGCCGGCCACGGGAGAGTCGATGCCGCCGGACAGCATCAGGGTGCCCCTGCCGCTCGAAGAGACGGGAAGGCCGCCGGCGGCGGGGTCGGCGTCGCCATGGACAAAAGCGGCGCGGTCACGCACCTCTACCCGCACCGTGAGATCGGGATGCTTCACATTGACCGAAAGGTGCGGGAACCGTTTGTGCAGATAGCCGCCCACGAGAGACGAGAGCTCGGGCGAGGTCAGAGGAAAGCTCTTGTCGGCCCGCTTGGACTCCACCTTGAAGGTCTTTGCGGCGCGCAGCTGCGGCGCAAGGTAGTCGGCGGCCAGCCGGCAGATGGCCTCCGGCTCCTTTTCACAGCCCTTGGCGCGCACGGCCGAAACAAAGCCGAAGACCCGCAGGCACTCGTCGTAGGCGCGGTCCATTTTGGTGGGAAGTCCCAGCAGACGGGTTTGTTCATCCCCGTCGGCGTCGGGGTCGAGACAGTCGACCGTGACGGTCGACTGGAGAATCTGACAGGAGAATTTTCCGATCCTGCGCAGGCGGTGGCGCAGGTTTGCAAGCAGGATCGATTCAAAGGAGCGGCGATTGAGTCCCTTGAGCGCGATCTCGCCGCATTTCAGTAAAATCAGCTCTTGACTCACAGCGGGAGCCTCCCCTCGGCCTTTTGAGCGGGGCCCTCCCGCACAAGGGTCTGCATGCAGGCCTTGATCCCCTCGAGCAGGGCGGCGACGTCTTCCCGCGTGCTGTCGGGTGAAAAGGAGACGCGCAGCGCGCTTTGCAGCTCGCGCTCGGGCAGGCCCATGGCCATGAGCACATGGCTATAGCTTTTTTTATGAGAGGAGCAGGCCGACCCCGAGGAGAGATACACGCCCCGTTCGCTCAGCAGGTGGAGCATGGGCTCAGACCGGTAGCCCGGCACCGAAAAATTGAGGATACAGGGACAGACCACGGGCGGCTGGTGCACCACGCACCCGAGGGCCTCGAGTCCGCGCACGGCCTCTTCCCGCAGGGCGGAGATGTTCTCGGCGGAGTAGCGCGCCGCATAGTCGCGGGCCGCCGCTCCGAAAGCGGCGATGGCCGGCATTCCCTCGGTGCCCGAGCGCAGACCGCGCTCCTGCCCGCCCCCGTAGATCAGCGGCGGGATGCGAAGATCCGAAGCGACCCACAGGGCGCCGACCCCCTTGACGCCGCCCACCTTGTGTCCGGAGACGGCCAGCGTGTGGCAGCGCAGTCCCTCGGGGGAGAAGGGCAGCTTGCCGAAAGCCTGTACCGCATCGACATGATAATAGGCGCCGGCCGCGGCAGCCAGCTCGCCCACCTCACGGGCGGGGAAAATCGCTCCGGTTTCGTTGTTGACCAGCATCATGGCCACAAGAGCCGTGTCACCGTCGATCACCGCGGCGGCCTCCTCCAGCGAAGGGGCCCCGCCGGCGGTGTGCAGCAGACAGAGGGTGAAGCCGCGCTGCTTTGCGATGGCCCGCAGCGTTTCCAGCACGCAGGGGTGCTCGGCGTCGGTCGTGACCAGTTTTGAGCCCCGTCGGCGGTCGGCCAGCCCGAAGAGGGCCTGATTGGTGGCCTCGGTTCCGCTGCCGGTGAAGACGATGCGCTCGGGAGCCGTGTGCAGCACGGCGGCCACACTCTCGCGGGCCGCGCGGAGCTCGCGTTCAGCCTCAAAGCCCAGCGCGTGCAGAGAGGAGGGGTTTCCGTATGCCGTTGTCGCACACCGCATCAGCGCTTCGCATGCCGCTTCGCTGGGACGGGTGGTTGCCGCATTGTCGAGATAATGCATCGGGATTCTCCTCTCCATGATCCGGCGGGTTCCGGCGGCGTTGGATGATGGTTCTATTATACCCCCTTTCAGGGTTCTTTGCAAGATTTCGCGCAGGGAGAAAAGGGAGAGTCTATGGAGAAAAAGACCTCCCGCAAGGAAGGGTCGTCAAAGGGTGGAGACGGCGGCGCGTTTTTCGACGGATTTCCCTGCGACAGAGAGGGATGTTTCAAAAGGAACAAAAACAATACTTTAGAAAAAATTAAAAAATAAAAGAATCACCCAATAATTCTCCGGAAATTAGAAAATTATTAAAAGAATGACAAACTTGTGAACGAAATTGAAAAAAATACCATTAAAAATTAACGGAAGCTTCCCGGAAGGAACAGGAGGCCGGGATTGACAAGCCTTCAAAAGCCATCATATTATGTATGTAATGGATTGAAAGACAAACAAACGTGCAGACCGCGGATCATGACCGTTTGAAGGAACAAAAAGAGACAGAAGAGTTCCGTCTAAGGGAGGGACGATCATGCTCGCATCAGTGACCAGTTTAGGGCTCCAGGGATTGCTCTGCTACGCCGTCTCGGTTGAGGCGGATCGCTATGCAGAGGGAATGGGGTTTGAGATTGTGGGGCTGCCCGGCGCTGCAGTGAAGGAAAGCCGCGAACGGGTGCGCGCCAGCATGCACAACAGTGAACTGACCTTCCCGACGGGAAGGGTGGTGGTCAACCTTGCGCCGGCCGACACGGCCAAGGATTCAACCGTTTATGATCTGCCGGTGCTGCTCGCCCTGCTGCGCGCGGGGGAGCTGCTGCCGGAACTGCCGCGGGAGCACGCCTTTGTGGGGGAGCTCTCCATGTCGGGCGAGCTGCGTAGCGTCAAGGGCGTGCTGCCCATGGCGCGGGCCTGCGCGCAGCTCGGCATCACGCGTCTGTATGTCCCCAAAGGAAACGAGAACGAGGCTGCTCTGGCAGGCGATGTGGAGGTGGTGGGAGCCGCCACCGTGCAGGAGCTGCTCGAAATGCTCAACGGGCACCGTCCCACTCTTCCGGTCTCTGTGGCAGAGGATGGATTTGGAGGCGGCCTGCCGGAGGATCTGCCCGATTTTTCAGAGGTGCGCGGGCAGGTGCGGGCCAAACGTGCGCTGGAGATCGCCGCGGCAGGGGGGCATAATCTGCTGATGATCGGGCCGCCGGGAGCAGGCAAGTCCATGCTGGCCAAGCGGCTGCTCTCGATTTTGCCGCCCATGACGCGGGAGGAGGCCCTTCAGGCCAGCGAGCTGCACTCGGTTGCGGGGCTGCTGAGCGAGGGAAAGCTGCTTCAGGCGCGGCCCTTTCGCGCGCCGCATCACACCATTTCCAATGTTGGGCTTGCCGGCGGCGGCCTGCGTATGCGGCCGGGCGAGCTGTCGCTCGCGCACTGCGGCGTGCTCTTTCTCGATGAGCTGCCGGAATTCCCACGCTCGGCGCTGGAGGTGCTGCGCCAGCCGCTGGAGGACGGCGTGATCACCATCTCGCGGGCTGCGGGCTCGGTGACCTATCCTGCGCGCTGCATGATGATTGCGGCCCTCAACCCCTGTCCCTGCGGACAGTTCGGGAGCGAAACCGGAACCTGCACCTGCAGCCAGGCCGATATTGCGCGGTATCTGCGCCGCATCTCGGGCCCCCTGCTCGACCGCATCGACCTGCAGGTGGAGGTGGAGGCACTGAGCTACGACGAGCTGTCGACCCCCGCGGAAGAGCGCTCGGCCGATATCCGAGCCCGTGTCTGTGCCGCGCGGGAGCGGCAAACGGAGCGGTTTTCCGGAACCGGAATCGTTTCAAACAGCGCCATGAGCCACCGGCAGACGGCGGAATACTGTATGCTCTCGGAGGAGGGCGAGGCCTTCATGCGGGAGACCTTCACGGCCATGCGTCTTTCGGCGCGGAGTCACGACCGCCTGCTCAAGGTGGCGCGCACCATCGCCGACCTGGCGGGAGAGGAATGCATCGCGCCCGAGCATCTGGCCGAGGCGGTGCAGTATCGCGCCCTTGACAGGAAGTATTGGAAGCGTTAAACTGATAGCACGAAACAGCGGCGGAAGACAAGCCGCGCTGTCCGTTTGCAAAATAGGGAGGGGAGCATGGCGCTCCGCTCCCTTCTTTATGGCGGTCTGCAAAGCCGGCCGCCTGTGCCGCGGCGGCCCGCCTTTTGCATAAAACCGTCTGAGGGCCCGCCCTTTATCCTGCCGCACCGGTCTGAATGGGATTTGTGACCTTTAGCGGGCGCGCCTGTCCGATCGCTGGGAAACACGAGTGAAACAAGAGAGGAGAACCATCTATGAACCGTCGGATCCTGTCCCTGCTTGCGGCCCTGCTGCTTTTAACGGGTTGCGTCGCTCCGACCTCCGAGCTGCGGGAGATCCGCATCTCCACCGCCGCCACGACCGGCGCGCTCTATCCTCTGGGCGGGGCGCTCGCCTCTCTCTGGGGAGAAAAGCTTGAAAATGCACGGGTGACGGCTCAGGCCTCGGCCGGCGGAATCGAAAATCTGCGCCTGCTCGCACAGGGAGAGACCGAGCTGGGCTTTGCCGTGACCTCTCTTCTGTGGGAGGCCCAAAACGGAGAGGGGAGCTTTGCGGGAGAGCCGAATGACAAGCTGCGGGTGCTGGCAGGGCTCTATTACAATCCCAACCAGGTCGTGGTGACCGTCAGCAGCGGCGTGACCAGCCTGTCACAGCTGCAGGGGCTCCGCTTTGCCGCGGGGGCGGCCGGCTCCACCACCGCCGTGGAGACCGAGCTGCATTTGACGGCGGCGGGGCTTCGCTATCCCGATGAGATCGACGCGCAGTTTATCGGCTTCACCGAAGCGGTGGAGCTCATGCGCAACCGGCAACTCGACGGGGCCTGGATCATGGCCGGACTCGGCAATGCGGCCGTGACCGAAATGACGGCGACGGCCGGCGGAAGGCTGGTTCCCATGGAGGAGGAGCTCATCGCCGAGATGTGCCGTCTGCACCCCTGGTATGCCCGCTATATCATCCCTGCGGGGACCTACGCCGGGCAGGAGGAGGATGTGCCCACCACCGCCATCAAGCTGGCCCTCTTCTGCTCCGCCGACCTCGACGAGCAGACGGCCTACGAGCTGACCCGCGCCCTTTGGGAGAATCTCGACGCGCTTTCGCAGGCGACCTCGTCGCTGGCGGGCGTCACCGTGGAGCAGGCCGTGACCGACCTGGCCGGCGTGCCGCTGCACGACGGGGCGGCTCGTTATTACGCCGAATGCGGGCTCGCCCTTTCGGACTGACTGGCGATCCGGCAGAGGCGCTTCGCGCCTTCTTTGCAACAGGAAAGAGATCCCCCGGGGAGCAGCTCTCCCCAGGGGATCTTTGATTCCGTATCCTTCTCTTTAAAGCGGGCTCGTACAGATCCGGCTTCGGTCGGGCCGGCAACGATTTTACAGGTAAATGATGATCAGCCCCGTCAGCATCCCCAAGACCACCACTGCCGCAGGCAGCTTGGATTTCCACATCAGGATGGATTCGGGGAGCAATTCGCCGAACACCACATACAGCATGGCGCCGGAAGCGAAGCTTAAGGAGATCACCAGCGAGGTCGGGCTGATGGTGCCGATGAGAAATCCCATCACAGCCCCCAGAATGGTGGGAGCGCCGGACAGCGCCGTTATCGCCACGGAACGCCATTTGCTCATGCCGCCCGAAATCAACGGCACGGCCACAGCCATCCCCTCAGGGATGTTGTGCAGACCGATCACAAAGGCCATGGTCAGGCCGCCCCGGTTGGCAAGAAACTGATCGGCTGTTTTGGCAAAGGAGGCGCCGATCACCATGCCTTCGGGCACATTGTGCAGCGCAATGGCCGCCGCCATGACAAGACCCGCCAGGAAAAGCCCGCTGCGGGGCTGGCGGCCTTCCCGATGCTCATGCAGATGGTCGGCGTGGATCAATTCCTCCAGAGAGTCTGCGGTTCGCGGATGGTCTTCGTCGATGTGCGCTATCTCGTGGTTGGTCGCTTTATCGATCCATACGTTGAGAGCTGCGATCACCGCAAACCCGACGATCACCCCGAACACCACCAGCCACACATTGGCGGCCAGCCCATCGGCGTGCAGCGCCTCGGTCAGCAGGTCGAAGCAAACCACGGCGGTCATAACGCCGGCCGCAAAGGAAAGCAGAAGACTGACGGTTTTATCGGAATCCTTCCGGAACAGGCAGGCGACCGCGCCGCCTGTGCCCGTTCCGCCAATGCCGGCAATGGCGGTGATTCCCACCAGAAGCCAAATCAAATCCATATGCTTTGTACCTCTCATCTTTAAAACGAGATATGATAGTGCATTATAGCATAATTTGTCGGATCCTGAAAGCCCTTTCGCGGCGTTGGGAGTTTTTTTGTCTGCCCATCCGCTCCGGCGGGCCGGACCGTCGTGGCTGCCAGGCGCTTTTCAGGGGATGGCAGCGCTCCGTCCTGATCGTCTCTTTTCCCCGCAGGGCATCTCCAAGGGATTCGATTCATCAAAACTGGATTGCGAACCTGATTTTGAAAGAGAAAAGCTCTTTCCCAGCCGCCTTTCCTCCGGTCTGCCGCTGCGGCGCAAAAACAAAATCTTCCAAGGGCGCATTTGCATAAACCGGTTGCACTTCCAAAGAATAGGGCGTAGAACCGAAATAAAAAAGGAGCCTTTGGATCAAATGAAAGCAACTGGAATTGTACGACGCATTGACGATTTGGGGCGGGTCGTCATCCCCAAGGAGATCCGCAGAACCATGCGAATCCGGGAGGGAGACCCGTCGCTGACGACATTGGCAAACTGGCAGAAATTCTGCTTTGGCATGTTGGATTTAGCCAAACGGCAGGGCTGGAAGTAGTACATCGTGACGAAAAAGGAGGGGCCGACCGTGCGTATCCGGGAGGGAGGATTTGGCATGAAACAGATAACATCATACGGCTTTCCTATGGACACGGCCTGTGTCGAGTTGAAATAAGACGACGGAACAACGCTCTCCATCGACGCCGTTGCCGTGGAACATGAGGCGGCAGGCAGCATGGTTCAGCCTTCAAAACGGGATGGGTTGATTTGCAGGAAACCGCTGGAATATACACAACTTGCGTTTAAGGGGGATCTGGTAGGGGGGTCTGGAAGACGCTCCGGAGCATCGGCTGACGGATTGAGAACCTGCATGGCACAGCCCGCCGATCAATCCTGATCGGCGGGCTCGTATCGGCGTCGTTCACAGGAACGGCGTTTTCCAATCAGGGGATGCGGCTCTTACATCGCTGCGGAGCGTGTGGTATAATACCCTTAAAGTGAAATCAAAAAACTCGGCAAGTTCGGATTGAAAAGAAAGACAACAGGGGGGAACAGACGTGAAATGCCCGTATTGCGATGAAGAAATGAAAAAGGGTTCGATCCCCAATGAGTGCCATCCTTACTGGCTTCCGGAGGGAAAAAGGACTCCTCTTATTCGAATGATCGTTCCAAAATCCGCCGTGCGATTGGTGCTGGGCGAGTCTTCCGCGCTGTGGCAAGAGGCAACTGCTTGGTATTGCCCCGATTGTAAAATCGTAATTGCGCACACAGAGAAATAACGGACTTGCTGAGAGATTACAAAATAGGGATTTGGGAAACGCAGCTGCCGTGCCCTGTGGGAGGGACATACAAAAATGGGGAAAAACGTTCTGTTTATAGGCGGCTCGCCGTGCAGTGGGAAAAGCACCGTTGCAGAAAAAATGGCAAAAGAGTATGGCGCTTTTTATTTTAAAGTTGACGATCATCTTGATGAACTGATTAAAACAGCGGCTCAGCAGGGAAATCCTGTTTGCAGGAAGATCCGGCAGTTGTCATCAGATGAAATCTGGATGAGAGATCCGGAAATCCAATGCAGAGAAGAATTCCGGATTTACAGTGAAATTGCACCGTATCTTTTTAATCGGATCCATGAGATCAATGCGGACCGTATCATTACGGAAGGTGCGGCATACACGCCGGAAGTGATGAAAAACCATGAGACAGGCAGCTATATCGTGATACTGGCAGCCCCTGAATTTCAAATGACACAGTATAAGAAACGGGAGTGGGTATCTCGCATCCTGGCGGACTGTTCGGAGAAAGAGGCTGCCTTCGGCAACTGGATGCAAAGGGATATTCTCTTTGCAAGGCAGGTTAAGTCTGACTGTGTCAGGCTGGGGATTCCCTATCTCATGAACGATGGGGCGCAATCTATCGATCGATTCTATCAAAGCGTGAAAGATGCACTTGGGTTGGAAAGGGGATCGGACAACGAAGCTCTGTTTGTTGAAGAACAGGGGAGAAACGGGCGGGATTGCGGCAAAAGCAAAGATAAAACAGATGGGATCCTTTGACGCTTCAAAAGAATCGATGCAATGATAAGGAGTTTGGAAATGGAAAAAAAGGTCGTGGTCATTACCGGAGGAGCGCATGGAATCGGCAAGACGATCGCAGAGAATTTCCGCGCCGCAGGGGCGACGGTTCATATCATTGATAAACAGCAGGGCGACTGGTTTGTAGGCGATGTGGGAGACAAAGAAACTCTGGAAAGATTTGCAGCGCATGTCCTGGAGCAGTCCGGACAGGTAGACTATCTGATCAACAACGCGCTGCCGATCATGAAAGGGATGGAGGATTGCAGCTACGAGGAATTCCAATATGCGCTTTCCGTAGGGGTAACGGCGCCTTTTTATCTGACAAAGCTGCTTGCGCCGTTTTTTTCTAAGAATGCCGCGGTCATCAACATTTCTTCCTCCCGAGACCGCATGAGCCAGCCGCAGACGGAAAGTTATACCGCCGCCAAAGGCGGGATCTCTGCGCTCACGCATGCCATGGCGATCAGTTTAGCGGGAAAGGCTCGTGTGAACAGCGTCTCGCCCGGATGGATTCACACAGGAGAAGAGCCGATCATCGGAGCAGATGCTTTGCAGCAGCCGGTCGGCCGCGTCGGAAAACCTGAAGATATCGCCGAGATGGTTCGCTTTCTTTGCTCAGACAAGGCCGGATTCATCACCGGCGAGAACATTTGTATCGACGGCGGCATGACGAAACTGATGATCTATCACGGAGAGAACGGCTGGAATTATCACAGGGATGAAGGGTGATCGAGAGAGGCGGGGACCACGGAGACGGTATGTGCATGGTCCAAACTCTCGGAGGCAAAACACCCTATCAGTGTTCAGGCGGATATGGTCGAGCTTGATCTGACCAGCGCGAAGAGCAAAGCTGCATATGCGGTCATGGACGAGGCTGAGCATAGGCATCTGATGGAATCCCTGATCGATGAGATCCAGATCTATGAAGAGCGGCAGCCTAATGGGCAGTGGCTGAAATCTATTCGTTTCATCCTCCCGATCATTGACGAGGATATGTCGCTGAGTTTGGACAATGACTCTCGCATCGAGACGGTGGTTCAACTTTCCAAGGGAAACATATCGAGTCAGAATGTCAGAGTTGAATTCTCTCTCGAGGACATGGATATGTCGAGGTTTCAGCAAGGGGCTACATATGAGCAGATCCAGAAATGGATACAGGAGAAGTACGGAATTCATGTGAGTCATCTGAATATCGCCCAGGTAAAACGAAAGCACGGGATCATCGAACGGGAGAATTATAATAAGCCGAAATCATCGGATTCGCGGCAGCCTGGTTGCCCGGATGAAAAGGTTAAAGCGATAGAGTCTGCGCTGAGGCATTTTCAAATGATTGAATAAGACAGGCCAGATAACACAGTATGCAAATCGTTTATTCACTTGCTTGGATCAAGTGATTGTAACGCATATGGTATTATCACTTTTATAGGAGCTTTTTGATGGAACAATTCATAGACAAAGAAAAAACTTTAGTTAGTAGATTTCCTGACCTTGCGGCTGAATGGCACCCGAAAAAGAACGGTGAATTGACCCCATCAAGTATTTCTTCTGGTTCGGGTAAGAAGGTCTGGTGGCTATGTAGCAAAGGCCATGAATGGCAGGCAACGATCTCAAACAGAACAATCATGCATAGTGGGTGCCCATATTGTGCGAACCGGAAGGTTTTGTCTGGTTTTAACGATCTTGCTTTTTTGCGCCCCGATATTGCAGCAGAGTGGCATCCATCAAAGAATGGTGATTTGAAACCATCAGAAGTGATGTGTTATTCAAATAAAACTGTTTGGTGGATTTGTCCGACTTGCGGTAACGAATATGCCGCAAGAGTAGCTGATAGGAGTAAAGGTAATGGTTGCCCATACTGTGCAGGACGAAAAGTAATGCCAGGTTTCAACGACCTTGCGACCACGAATCCAGACTTGGCAGCGGAGTGGCATCCAACCAAGAACGGATCTCTGACTCCTACTGATGTAACGAATGGTTCAAATAAGAAAGTCTGGTGGAGATGCTCAATCTGTGGGGCAGAGTGGCAAGCACAGATATCTAACAGGGTTTATGGTGGAACGGGTTGTCCAGAATGTAGTGCTTATCTTCATACTTCTTTCCCAGAGCAGGCTATTTTGTATTATTTACAAAAAACATTTCCAGATGCTGAAGGAAGAAACAATGATTTAGGATTTGAATTAGATATTCTTATCCCCTCTATCAAAACGGCGATTGAATATGATGGTGCATATTATCATCGTGAAGATCGTGAGAAAGGTCTCCCTGAGAGTGAGAAGGACGAACAATGTAGAAAAAAGAATATTACGCTATTCAGAATACGTGAGAATGGCTTAAATCCGCTTTCATCTTCAATCTGCATTATTAGGGATAATCTATCAAATACGGATCTGGATAAATGTATTAGCAAACTCTTCGACTATTTGGGAATATCTATTACTGCAAACGTTGACAAAGACCAAACAGAAATACTGGCTCAATACCGTTCACTCGTTCGAGCGAACAGTATACAGACAAAGAACCCAAACCTTGCAATTGAGTGGCATCCAACCAAGAACGGAACTTTGACCCCTGAAAACCTTACTATAGGGTCTAATAAGAAAGTTTGGTGGCTCTGTCCTACTTGCCATGGCGAGTGGCAGGCGTCGGTTAGCAACAGGATTAAAGGAAAAGGCTGTCCATTTTGCTCCGGACGAAACGCATTGCGCGGTTTCAACGATCTTGCGACTACGAACCCAGAGTTGGCAGCGGAGTGGCATCCCACGAGAAACGGTGACCTAACCTCTAATGATGTTACGCGTGGCACACAAAGGAAAGCCTGGTGG
>JAFRSP010000034.1 GCA_017427525.1 Clostridia bacterium | reverse complement strand
GGCATTCATGAACAAGAAGGATCTTGGAATCCACACCGAAATGATCACCTCTTCCATGGCAGATCTCTGCCTTGCCGGCGTGGTCAACGGCAGCAAGAAGACCCTGCACCGCGGCAAGCTGATCGGCGGTTTTGCATCCGGCAACCAGAAGCTGGTCGATTATCTGACCGAGAACCCCAGCGTTTACCTGATGCCCCTGGAATACACCAACCATCCCGCGGTGGTTGCGCAGAACTACAAAATGTGCTCGATCAACACCTGCATTGAAGTAGATCTGACCGGCCAGATCGCCTCCGAGTCGATCGGTCCCCGCCAGTTCTCTGGTTCCGGCGGCCAGAACGATACCGCAGAGGGCGCTATCCACGGCCAGGGCGGAAAGTCCATCATCGCCTTTGCCTCTGCCATCACCAAGAAAGACGGCACCCGCGTTTCCAAGATCAAATCCATCCTGACGCCTGGTTCCATCGTCACCCTGTCCCGCAACAACATCGACTACATCGTCACGGAATACGGCATTGCCCCCATGAAGGCCCGTTCGATCCGTCAGCGTGTCGACAACCTGATCGCGGTTGCGCATCCCGATTTCCGCGAGCAGCTCCGTGCCGAGGCCAACAAGCTGATGCTGTGGTAAGCGTCCCCGAAAAATGCAGGGACCTGAAGAAGATTTCTAGATTTTTGAGGTGAACTTCATGACGATTCAGGATAAAATTAAAGCCAAAACGATTACGATCGAAGAGTTTCTGACCAAGATTCCGGATGGCGCCGTGATCGGCGGCGGAGAAAACCGCGCGCTGTATCGCAATCTGCACAAGATTGCCGACCGGCTCACCAAACCTATCACGGTCAGCGCCGGTGTCGGCTTTGGCGCCGAGCCCTATCCCTTTGCCTATGACGAGCAGTATCGCGGCAAATTCCAGATTAGCTCCACCTTCTATGGCGCCGCGACCAGACAGCTGCATCCCACCGGCATGGTCTCGCTTATCCCCATGCATCTGCATGCCTGCGACGACCGTTATCTGGATGAGTTCCAGAATGATGTGCTGGTGCTGAACACCACGCCGGTCGATAAGCACGGCTATGTCCGCAACGGCCTGTCCGCCCCCAGCTTCCGCGCCATCGACGAGGCCGGCATCGTGGTTGCGTTCCTCAACCCCAACGCCCCCGTTGTCTTCGGCGACACCGCGATCTCGATCGATCGGATCGACTATCTGATCGAGGCAGAGGCTCCGATCGGGACTTTTGAGCCCGGCCCGCTGACCGATGTGGACCGTGCGATCGGCGAGCATGTCGCCACGCTGGTGGAGGATGGCTCCACCATCCAGCTTGGAATCGGCGCCATTCCGGATGCCGTTGCCCAGGCATTCATGAGCAAAAAGCACCTCGGCGTGCACACGGAGATGGTCACCTCCTCCATGGCAGACCTCGTAGAGGCCGGCGTGGTCGACGGCAGCAAGAAGACCCTGCACCCCTACTGCCTGATCGGCGGCTTTGCCTCCGGCTCCAAGAAGCTGGTGGAATTCATGACCGAGAATCCCGGTGCGCAGCTGATGCCCCTGAGCTATGTCAACAATCCGTGGGTTGTGGCAAAGAACTACAAAATGTGCTCGATCAACACCTGCATCGAGGTTGACCTGACCGGCCAGATCGCCTCCGAGTCGATCGGTCCCCGCCAGTTCTCCGGTTCCGGCGGTCAGAACGATACCGGCGAGGGCGCTATCCACTGTCCGGGCGGCAAGTCCATCATCGCTTTCGCGTCCGCCATCACCAAGAAGGATGGCACCCGCGTTTCCAAGATCAAGTCTGTGCTGACCCCCGGCTCCATCGTCACTCTGTCCCGCAACAATATCGACTACATCGTCACGGAATACGGCATTGCCCCCATGAAGGCGAGATCGGTCCGCCAGCGTGTTGACAACCTGATCGCGGTCGCACACCCCGATTTCCGCGAGGAACTCCGCGCCGAAGCCAACAAGCTGATGCTGTGGTAAGAAGGTTGCAGGCGTAAATTCTTTTTCCAATTATAAAAACTGCCGCAGAGCAACGCTCTGCGGCAGTTTTTTTGCACAAAAGGGAACCCGGTTTGTTCCGCAGCTGCATTGCAAAAGAGTTTTTCAGCGTTCGCTGATGCTTGCGACTTCGTCGGCAAAGATAAAGTCGTCGAGATCTTCAAAATCAGAATTCAATGGAAAAGTGTTCATCAGGCTACCTCCTTATATCAGACATCCTATGCCGGCCTGTGGGTAGAATTGACAGGGAAAAGAGATGTGGCAGCATCATTTTTCCGAGCTGGGGCGGGAAGGGAGCTTCCGCTTCTCGCTTTGTGCCTCAAATCCCGCCGCCAGTTTTTGAAGCGCTTTTTTCTCAATGCGCGACACCTGGCGCCGCGCTTATTGGAAACGATACGGTCAAGAAATCGCTTCCGGAGGACGGAAGCGAAAATAAATCAGGATTTGCTTTTCTTTTGTCAGCTCCACCCGTTCGATCAGATCGACCAGCAGCCTTCTGCCGGTGTATGCATCGTTGAGAAATTCCAAAATCAACTCCTTTGCGCGCTCCTCGACGCAAAGCGTCCTTTCAGCCTCTTCTTCCAGCTTGTGCAGGTTCTCTTCCAGAGCGGCCCGATCTCCTTTCGCCTTTTGATAGATGCGTTGGAAATCCTCTTCCTCGAGCAGCCCGCTCAAACGGTCGAGATAGATCTGATCCAGTCTTGCGGTCAAACGGGCGACCCTGCCGCGTAGCAGGGAGCGCAGGGTCTCAGGACTCTGTGCAGAACCCGCTTTTTTCAGTTCTGCCACGGCGATGGGAAGCAATCGGTCCGAAGTCAAAAAGCTCCCACAGACCTTGCGCACCGTTTCGAGAACCGCATCGGTGACGGTCTGCTCTTTGATGGCGTGACAGGAACAGACTCCTGCCTTGGTAAACCGCTGATAGGTCCGGCAGACAAAAAAGAGCCGGGTTTCGCCTGCTGCAGTCGGACGGTTGATCACAGCAAGCGGCGCTCCGCACTCCTTGCAGAAAATCAGCCCCTTCAAGGGGAATTCATAGGTTCTGCTGCGGGTGTGTCTGCGGCTTTTCAAGAGGAGCTGTACCTTCCGAAAGGTCTCTTTGTCGATCAGGGGTTCGTGCGTGCCCTCCACAATGATCCATTCGGAAGGCGGCTGTTTCAAACGCCGCTTAGATTTATAGCTGCTTTTCACGCTCTTCCCCTGAACCATATTTCCAAGGTAGGTTTCGTTTTGCAGCATCTCGGAGATGCGTTCTCCAGACCAGAGCCCGGAATAGCGTCCCTTTTGTCCCAGGTTCCATCCGCAGTAGACTGCCGGAGTCGGCACGCCTTCCAGGTTGAGCGCCGCGGCAATGGCGCGGCAGCTCTGGCCCCCGAGCGCCATTTTGAAGATTCTGCGCACCACAAGGGCGGCAATGGGGTCGATCGCAAGCCGGTTTTTCTCGGTAGGATGCATCTGATAGCCGTATACCGGTTTGCCTCCGATGAAGAGGCCCTGTTTCTGCTTCTCACGCTTCACGCTTGTGATTTTTCTTGAAATGTCCTTGGCATAAAGGTCGTTGAGAAGCGCGCGAAAGGGCGTGATGTCGTTGGCGGCGGATTCCACGCCGGTGTCGATGCCGTCCAGAAGAGAGAGGTAGCGTACCCGTCTTTCGGGGAAATAGCGCTCAAGATAATGTCCGGTCAGGATGTAGTCTCGGCCGAGACGGGAGAGATCCTTTGTGATCACCAGGTTGACCCTGTCGGCTTCGATGTCACGGATCATGCGCTGGAAGCCGGGCCGGTCGAAGTTGGTCCCGCTCCACCCGTCGTCGATATAGATGTCATAAATGGAAATTCCATGCAGGGAGGCAAAGTCGGTCAGCAGCAGCTTCTGGTTGGACACACTTTCGGAAGGACCGTCGCTTTCGTCCTCCCTTGACAATCGAATATAGAGTGCCGCCCGATACTCCGAAGGGTCGTGAAATTTGAACGGCGCAGACGGTTCCCCGAAAATAGGGCCCCTCATGGCAGCTCCTCTTCTTCTGACTGAACGGGCGCTTCCAGTCTGTGCAGCAGAAACAGGTGGAAGGACGCCTCAATTCGTTCGGTAAGACTGACCTCGTCTTTGGTATAGATACAGCACACATCGGGCAAAGGTTGTTTCATGATGTTCGCCTCCTTTGTGCATCGTATGCGGCAGAATCGGGTATTTTGCCTGTCCGGCTGACTATGCGAAGGACGCGCGGCAGGGGAAGAGAAAGCTTGAAAAGCATCAAAAAAGCGCGGACAGGTTCTGTCCGCGTCTCTCTGAGTTTAAAGGAAAACCTTTCCCGCAGCGAGAGCGGCCTTTTCCTGATAGAAAAGATGCTTTTGCCGCATATCTGGAACGAAAGGCTTGCAGAAAGCAAAAGAGCTTTACAGGCATCGTTCGTTCCTCCCTGCACGCGGGGCGATTTTTGCAGAGAACAGCCGTGTGTCGGCCGTCTTTTTTCGACACATTTTGAACCATCCGCGCAGACCGCTTACCGGCGGTGAGAGCTCACTTGGCAAAATAGATCTGCGCGAGGCCGCCGTGGGAGGTTTCGCGATACTTCTCGTCCATGTCCAGACCGGTCCGATACATGGTGGCGACCACCTCGTCGAAGGAGATCTTTCTGGTGGAATACAGAAAGCGGGAGAGATTCACAGAGTTGATGGCCCGCATGGCGGCCACGGCGTTCCGCTCGATACAGGGGATCTGCACCAGCCCCTTGACGGGGTCGCAGGTGAGACCGAGGTTGTGCTCCATGGCGATTTCGGCGGCATATTCGATCTGATCGATGTTTAAGCCAAAGAGGGAGGCGAGGGCGGCTGCAGTCATCGAGCAGGCGCTGCCGATTTCTGCCTGGCAGCCGGCTTCCGCTCCGGAAATGCTGGCGTTGGTGCGGATCACGTTGCCGATCAGAGCGGCCACGGCAAGAGCATCGAGGATCTCTTCTTCCGGAAAACCACGCTCCTGATGCATATAATACATCACGGAGGGCAGCACGCCGCAGCTGCCGCAGGTCGGGGCGGTGACCACGATGTGTTCATCCGCATTCTCTTCGCTGACCGCATAGGCGTATGCGGCGATCATACGGTCCATTGTCACGTCGGCGCTCTCATTGTAGCAGCGCTTGGCATAGAGCAGCTTGGCCTTTCTTGTCACACCCAATCCGCCCGGCAGGATTCCTTCGGCCTGAAGTCCGCGTTGAATGGAATCCTTCATGGCTTCCCAAACCACCTTGAGATATTCGCGCAAAGAGGGGTCCTCCATACGATAAATGAATTGAGAAAGATTCAGGCTTCGCTCTTTGCAGAGCAAAAGGATCTCAGTGAAATTCTTTTGCGGATAAAGCTCCTGCTCCTCGTCGGAGGGCTCGTTCTCGATGCGGATGGAGCCGCCTCCAATACTGAAGATTCGATTGCTTCCGGTGCAGTTCCCGTTTTGAAAGGCTTCAAACAGCATGGTGTTGGGGTGGGGGAGCTCGGTCTCTTCGCGCTGGAAGACGATTTCTGCGCAAGGAAGGGCGGATTTGATGGCCTTGCTGGTGCCGTGGCCTTCTCCCGTGAAGGCAAGCGAGCCGAAAAGGGTCACACGATAGGCGTCTGCCTGCGGATATCGCGCTCCGAAGAGCTTGGCGGCGCGATAAGGGCCGACGGTATGGGAACTTGAGGGCCCATGACCAATCTTATACACACTCTTGATGCTTCTCATTTCTGGGTACCTTCTTCCTGCGTTCGATCTGGACGACTCCCGGGATTTGAAAGGAATGTCCGCAGTTTTCCGAGCTGCGATCCGAACAGAGGGCCGGAGACTCTCTTGAAACACAGTATACATGAGAATTCGC
>JAFRSP010000033.1 GCA_017427525.1 Clostridia bacterium | reverse complement strand
GAGGGAAGGTGCCGCCGATCAGGATCGTGGGGTCGAGCGCGGCCTGCAGCAGGATCTGGGAAATCATAGACGTGCAGGTGGTTTTTCCATGGGTTCCGGATACGCCGATGGGATAGGCATAGCCCTTGAGCAGCCAGCCGAGGAAAACCGCCCGCTCGACGACGGGGATGCCTTTCTCGCGGGCTGCCGCAAGTTCCACGTTGTTCTGAGGGATAGCAGCGGTATAGACGACCAGATCCGCCCCCTCCACTTGGGAAGCGCGATGGCCGTGCCAAACGGGGATTCCGATCTCCCGCAGGTGTGCCACGGCGGGGGATTCGCTGTTGTCGGAACCGGTCACCTTGGTTCCGCGCAAATGCATAATCTCGGCCAGCGCCGACATACTGACGCCGCCGATCCCGACAAAATGAATCTGCTGATATTCCATGGTTTGATCGTTACTCCTGTTCACAACAGCACCTCGAAACCGCCCTGTCGGGCAAAACTTCCAGCGTGAAAGACAAACAGTGGGAAATGACAAGAGATTTCAGACAATCAGGCCTGAAAACAAAGTCGATCGCATATCTTATATTATATGGCATCTGTTTTTGAATTGGAATGCCTTTTGCAAAAAAGTTTTGGAAATGCGGTCAGTTTCCCTTGAAGTCAGAGAACGCCCTTTCATGCAAAATAACAAAGGAAAGAACAAAAAAACACAGTTGTTGATTTCTGTTTGGTGAAAAAGAGGGAAATTGTACTCTGAGATTGGTGAAATGATATAAAACAGAAAGACGATACATGGGAAATCTGCACCAACTTTAGAAAAATTTTTTCTGTTTTTCCAAATATATGCCATTCCATTTTGATTCTTGCTCTGCTATAATGAGCATGTATGACTTTGAGCATTTGTGCGATTGCGTCATGCACCGGCAATCATATTCAACTCAGACCGGATCAGGTCTAATATTATTAAGGAGGAGTTCGTAAATGAGCGCGAAAGTGGTCTCTTCTGTTCCGTTCAACGGAACAAAGGAGCAAAAAGAAGCTCTGGATGCTGTCATCGCCCGTTATAAGGGCCAGCAGGGTTGCGTTATGCCTGCCATGCAGGAAGCGCAGGACATCTATGGCTATCTTCCCGAGGAAGTCCAGCAGATGCTGGCTGAGGGGCTGAATGTGCCCCTGGAGCACATCTATGGTGTTTCCACCTTCTATGCGCAGTTCAACCTGAATCCCAAGGGACGCTACCGTGTTGGCGTCTGCCTGGGAACCGCCTGCTACGTGAAGAATTCGGCGAATGTCCTTGAGAAGATCAAGGAGATCCTCGGTATCGACAACGGCGGCTGCACTCCCGACGGAAAGTTTTCTCTGGATGCGACCCGTTGCCTCGGCTGCTGCGGTCTGGCGCCCGTCATGATGATCAATGACGATGTGTACGGCCGTCTGACACCCGAAAACGTCGCTGAAGTTTTCGAGAAGTATAAGGATCTTTAAGAGAAACTGGGATTGGCCTTCTGTGCCAAATCGATGGATTTGAATGAAAGAACTGTCTTTGCATATTCTTGATCTGGCGGAAAACGCCGTTGCGGCAGGGGCCTGTCACGTTTTGATCTCGCTGGAGACGAACGGGCCGGAGGGTTTGCTCCGTCTGTCTGTGGAAGACGATGGAGCGGGGATGGATCCCGAAACGCTTCGGAGGGCTTTGGAGCCGGGGTTTACGACCAGGGAAACCGGAAGGGGAGGGAACGGCCTTCCGCTGCTTCACGATGCTGTGCAATCGGCCGGAGGAGGGATCTCGCTTTGGTCGGCTGCCGGAGGAGGCACCGAGGTGCGGATTTGGTACCCCAGCGCGCATGTGAATGCGCTTCCCATCGGAGATGTTGCAGAGACGATGACGGTTCTGCTCACAGCCCATCCTGATGTGGATGTGGTATATCGTCACAGGGACGGCAGTCGTATCCTGCTGTATTCCACGGCTCAGGCCAGGCAGCTTGCTGCCCGTGATGTACGCCCGGGACTTGCGGCTTGGAATTGGACAAGAGCCGTATTCGCTGAGGGCCCTGTTTGACGGTTGCTTTGAGCGGATCGCCGATTAAAGGAAGAGACGTTTCAATTTCATTTCACCTAAACCGCGCTACGAAAAACAGCAACGAGGAGGAAGCGTTTTATGAAAACCCCAGCTGATCTGGCTGCCATCCGCGTCGCAAAGAAACATCTTGTTGCGTCGCGCCATGACAATATGAACGCAGTCAGAGTTACCGTTGGCATGGGAACCTGCGGGATCGCCGCCGGAGCCCGCGCCGTTTCCAACGCCTTTGTGGAAGAGATTTTTAAGGCTGGCCTTGATGAGAAGGCGATTGTGGTTCTGTCCGGCTGCATGGGCGATTGCTCTCTCGAACCCATGGTTACCGTTGAGGTGCCCGGCGCTGAGAAGGTTACCTATGTGAAGATGGATGCCGCAAAGGCTGCCCGCGTTGTCGCGGAGCACATCGTCAACAACAAAGTCGTTACCGACTATACGAAGTAAGGGAGGAAGAAGTCTATGTTCAGATCCTACGTTCTCGTTTGCGGCGGAACGGGCTGTACGTCCTCCAATTCGCCCAAGGTTATCGAGGCTCTTGAAAATGAGATCAAGGCCGTTGGTCTGCAGGATGAAGTGAAGGTTGTCAAAACCGGTTGCTTCGGTCTGTGCGCACTTGGCCCGATCATGATCGTCTATCCTGAGGGCGTGTTCTACAGCCGTGTGAAGCCCGAATGGATCAAGGAAATCGTCGACGAGCATCTGCTCAAGGGCAGAATCGTCAAGAAGTATCTGTATCAGGAGACCATTGATGGCGATAACATCAAGAACCTGATGCACACCAGATTCTATGAGAAGCAGACCCGTATTGCTCTGCACAACTGCGGCGTGATCGCGGCCGAGGATATCGATGAATACATCGCCCGCGGCGGCTATACCGCTCTTGAGAAGGTTCTGTTCCATATGCAGCCCCAGGAAGTCATCGAAGTTGTGAAAGCTTCCGGACTTCGCGGCCGCGGCGGCGCAGGATTCTCCACCGGTATGAAGTGGCAGTTCACCGCCAGCGCAGAAGGCGACGTCAAGTATGTCTGCTGCAACGCTGACGAAGGCGACCCCGGCGCATTTATGGATCGTTCCGTTCTGGAAGGTGATCCCCACTGCGTGATCGAGGCCATGACCATTGCGGCCTATGCCATCGGCGGAAGCCAGGGTTATGTCTATGTCCGTGCCGAATATCCGATCGCTGTCCAGAGACTGAGAATCGCTCTGGCCCAGGCCAGAGAGTATGGCCTGCTGGGCGACAACATCATGGGCACCGGATTCAAGTTTGATATTGAGATCCGTCTGGGCGCCGGCGCGTTTGTGTGCGGCGAAGAGACCGCTCTCATGACCTCCATCGAGGGCAACAGAGGCGAACCCAGACCGCGTCCTCCGTTCCCCGCGAACAAGGGACTCTTTGCAAAGCCCACTCTGCTCAACAACGTTGAGACCTATGCCAATATTACCCAGATCATCAACAATGGCGCCGAGTGGTTTGCTTCCATGGGTACCGAGAAGAGCAAGGGCACCAAGGTCTTCGCTCTGGGCGGCAAGGTCGTCAATACCGGCCTGGTTGAGATCCCCATGGGCACCCCCCTGCGCACCGTCATCGAAGAGATCGGCGGCGGCTGCCCGAACGGCAAGAAGTTCAAGGCTGCCCAGACCGGCGGTCCTTCCGGCGGCTGCATCCCCGCTTCCCTGATCGACACTCCTCTGGATTACGAGAGCATGGCAGCCATCGGCTCCATCGTCGGCTCCGGCGGTCTGATCGTCATGGACGAGGACAACTGCATGGTCGATATCGCCAAGTTCTTCCTCGACTTCACGGTCGACGAGAGCTGCGGCAAATGCGCCCCCTGCCGTATCGGTACCAAGCGCATTTATGAGATGCTCGAGAAAATCACCTCCGGCAACGGAACCCTTGAGGACATCGACAAGCTGGAAGAGCTGTGCTACCAAGTGAAGAGCGCTTCTCTCTGCGCTCTTGGTCAGACCGCTCCCAACCCCGTCCTGTCCACGCTGAACTACTTCAGAGACGAGTACATCGCACACGTCGTCGACAAGAAGTGCCCCGCCGGCGTCTGCAAGAGCCTGCTCCAGTATGTGATCGATCCTGAGAAGTGCAAGGGCTGTACTGCCTGCGCACGTCAGTGCCCGGTCGGCGCGATCTCCGGTACCGTGAAGCAGCCTCATGTCATTGACAGCAGCAAGTGCATCAAGTGCGGTGCCTGTATGGCAACTTGCAAGTTTGGTGCCATCTCTAAAAAATAATAGAAAAGGAAGACTCGATTATGGATACTGTTAGACTCAAGATCAACGGCATTGACGTCGAGGCTCCGAAGAATGCCACCATCCTGGAAGCCGCTCAATCTGTTGGAATCCGTATCCCCACGCTGTGCTACCTCAAGGATATCAATGCGATCGGCGCCTGCCGTATGTGCCTTGTTGAAGTGAAGGGCGCTCGCGCTTTCGCAGCCTCCTGCGTTTTCCCCGTAGCCGAGGGTATGGAAGTGTTCACCAACACTCCCAAGGTTGTCGCCGCTCGTAAGGGCACTTTGGAGCTGATTCTCTCCAACCACAGAATGGACTGCCTGTCCTGCCCGAGAAGCCTCGACTGCGAGCTTCAGGCTCTTGCCAACGAGTACAAAGTGGATCAGTACCGCTTCGCCTCCAACACCAAACTGGAGCCCGATATCGAAGCCTCTGCTCCCCATCTCGTTCGCGACAATTCCAAGTGCATCCTCTGCCGCCGCTGTGTTGCGGTTTGTAAGAACAACCAGCATGCCGCCGTCATCGGCACCAACGAGCGTGGCTACAAGACCCACATCGCCTCTGCCTTTGACATGCCTCTGGTTGAGACCTCCTGCGTTTACTGCGGACAGTGCATCGCGGTCTGCCCGACCGGTGCTCTGACCGAGCGCGACGATACCGACAAGGTTTGGGCGGCTCTGAACGATCCCACCAAGCATGTCGTTGTCGGCCCCGCTCCTTCCGTCCGTGCTCAGCTGGGCGAGTGCTTCGGCATGCCCATCGGAACCAATGTGGAAGGCAAGCTGATTGCAGCGCTCAAGCGCCTGGGATTTGACAAAGTGTTCGATGTCGACACCGCTGCCGACGTCACCATCATGGAAGAGGGCACCGAGCTGCTTGAGCGCCTTAAGAACGGCGGCAAGCTGCCTCTGATCACCTCCTGCTCCCCCGGCTGGATCAAGTTCTGCGAGCATTACTATCCGGATCTGCTCGAGAACGTCTCCTCCTGCAAGTCGCCGCAGCAGATGTTTGGCGCGCTTGTCAAGACCTACTATGCCGAGAAGGCCGGCATCGACCCCAAGGATATCTTCGTTGTCTCCATCATGCCCTGCACGGCGAAGAAATTTGAGGTCACGAGAGATCATATGAGCGCCGCCGGCGTTCCCGATGTGGATGTTTCTCTGACCACCAGAGAGCTGGCCGCCATGATCCGCCGCGCTGGTATTGAGTTCACCCAGCTCAAGGACGAGGTTGCCGATCCCATCTTTGGTATCGCTTCGGGTGCTGCCCATATCTTCGGCGCCACCGGCGGCGTTATGGAAGCTGCTCTGCGTACCGTTGCTGAGATCGTGACCGGCAAGACCCTTGCCAACCCCGACTTCCATGATGTCCGCGGTATCGCCAATGTCAAGGAAGCCGAGTATGACCTCGCCGGCACCAAGGTGCGCGTTGCGGTCACCTCCGGTTTGGAGAACGCCTCCAAGCTGCTCGACAAAATCAGAGCCGGTGAAGCCGACTACCACTTTGTCGAAGTTATGGCTTGCCCCGGCGGCTGTGTCAACGGCGGCGGTCAGCCCCATCAGCCCGGCCAGGTCAGAAACTTTGTCGACCTGCGTGCCGAGCGTGCCAAGGCCCTTTACTCTGAGGATGCTGCCATGACTCTGCGTAAGAGCCATGAGAACCCTGTTGTCAAAGAGCTGTACGACACCTATCTCGGCCAGCCTGGCAGCGAGAAGGCTCACCACATCCTGCACACCAAGTATGTCGCTCGCGGCCTCTACAACAACAAATAAGTCTTCACAGTGAATGCTTTCCCAGTGAAGAAGGTCAAACAGCCTCTGCTCAAAATGAGCAGAGGCTGTTTTTTTCGTTGGATTCATATTGGAAGAAGCAAAGACATAGACTTGAGGGAAAGGAGGGATTGGATGGCAGGAAAGAATCGAGAAAAGGGGATCGAGCTTAGAATGCAAAGGAGTATTTTCTGGTGTCTGCTGTTGTTT
>JAFRSP010000002.1 GCA_017427525.1 Clostridia bacterium | reverse complement strand
TTCTTGTCTCTGGTCTTATAACCGAGAGCGGGCTTGCCCCAAGGGGTGACCGGGCCGGGACGACCGATCGGAGAACGGCCTTCGCCGCCGCCGTGCGGGTGGTCGACCGGGTTCATGACCGAACCGCGCACCGTCGGCCGGATACCCATGTGGCGCTTGCGGCCGGCCTTGCCGATCGACATGTTCTCATGGTCGATGTTGCCGACCTGTCCGATCGTGGCCTTGCAGTCGAGCCGGATGAGGCGAACCTCACCGGAGGGCAGACGCACCTGCGCGTATTTGCCTTCCTTGGCCATCAGCTGGGCCGCGTTGCCGGCGCTGCGCACGAGCTGCGCGCCCTTGCCGGGGTAGAGCTCGATGCAGTGAATCACGGTGCCCACGGGGATGCTCTCCAGGGGCAGGCAGTTGCCGGGCTTGATGTCGGCCGCGGCGGAACTGAGCACCACGTCGCCCACCTTGAGTCCGTTGGGGGCGATGATGTAGCGCCGCTCGCCGTCTTCATACTCCACCTTGGCGATGTTTGCGGTGCGGATGGGGTCGTATTCCAGCGTCAGCACGGTGGCCGGCGCGTCGAGACGATCGCGCTTGAAGTCGATGATGCGGTATTTCTGGCGATTTCCGCCGCCCTGATGGCGGACGGTGATGCGGCCGTAGTTGTTGCGGCCGGCGTTCTTCTTCTTGGTGTCAAGAAGACTTCTCTCGGGCGCCACCTTGGACAGTCCTTCGAAGGTCGAAACCGTCATTTGTCTGCGGGCGGGAGAGGTGGGGTTGAATTTTCTCATTGCCATAGCGGTGACTTCTCCTTTCCGTTAGATCATTCCCTCGAAGAACTCGATGGGCTTGCTGTCGGCCGTCAGCTTCACGATGGCTTTCTTGCGGCGGGGGGTAAAGCCGGAGTGCACGCCCATGCGCTTCTCCTTGCCGCGGACCCGCATCGTGTTGACGGTGTCAACCTTGACTTTGAAGATCTCTTCAATGGCGTTTTTGATCTCGTGCTTATTCGCGTCGAGTGCCACCTCAAAGGTGTAGGTCTTGTTTGCAACGCCGGCCAGCGAACGCTCGGTGATGACCGGCTTCCGGATAATGTCGTGCGCGGTTTTCATTACGCATACACCTCCTCAAGTTTGGCCACGGCGTCCTTCATGACGACAAAGCAGTCGCAGTTGAGAATGTCATACACGTTGAGCGTGTTGACGGGAGCGGTTTTGACGCCGGGGATGTTGCGCGCCGAAAGAACCAGATTGCGGTCGACTTCGGGGGTGACCACGAGGACCTTTCCGGCAGCGCCGATGGCGGACAGAAAGCTGACCGCGTTTTTGGTCTTGATCTCTTCAAACGATGCGCCGTCGACCACCTTGATGGCGCCGTCCGCCACCTTGGAGGAGAGGGCGGAGCACATGGCGATGCGTCTCTGCTTCTTGTTGAGAGAGAGGCGATAGCTGCGGGGCTTGGGAGCGAAGGCCACGCCGCCGTGCGTCCACTGGGGCGCGCGGATCGAGCCCTGACGGGCACGGCCGGTTCCCTTCTGGCGCCACGGCTTGGCGCCGCCGCCGCGGACCTCGGCGCGGGTCAGCGCCGACTGGTTGCCCTGACGCTGATTGGCCAGATAGGCGACAACCGCCTGATGAAGCACGAACTTATTGATTTCGGCGCCGAACACGTTCTCGTTCAAATCGAGTTCGCCGGTCACCTTGCCGCTCATATCGACAACAGATACCTTAGGCATTTTCTTTTCCTCCTTCTCCTTGGGTTAGGCCTTGACTGCCGACTTGATGATCAGCAGACCGCCCTTGGGGCCGGGAACGGCGCCCTTCACGATGAGCAGATTGTTCTCGGCGTCGATCTTGACCACGTCGAGGTTCTGAACGGTGACCTGCTCATTGCCGAGCTGTCCGGGCATCTTCTTGCCGGGCATGATGCGGGACGGGTCGGTACCCGCGCCCATGGAACCGGCGTGACGGTGGACGGGGCCGCCGCCGTGGGTCTCTCTGCCGCGGCTTCCGTTGAAGCGCTTGATGGTGCCGGCATATCCTTTACCTTTGGAAACGCCGGTAACGTCGATCTTATCGCCAGGCTCGAAGGTTTCAACCGTAATCACGTCTCCGAGATTCTTCTCGGCAGCGTCGTCGAGACGGAACTCCTTGAGGTATTTCTTCAGGATTTCGCCAGCCTTGGCAAGATGGCCCTTGTGGGGCTTGTTGAGCTTGCGGGCGGGGGCGTCCTCATAGCCGAGCTGCACCGCGTCGTATCCGTCGTTCTCTGCCGTCTTCTTCTGGACGACCACGCAGGGGCCGGCCTGGATCACGGTCACGGGGATAACCTTTCCGGCTTCGTCGAAGATCTGCGTCATGCCAACCTTCTTGCCGATGATGCCTGTTTTCATGGTGTGTACCTCCTGTTTGGTTATTGGTTGAGGGGAAGGCCCCTCAACATGACCTGCGCCCCCTCGAATGGGAAGGCGCGGGGAATGCGCTTTTTAGGACTTTTTTTGCTCTTCAGGCCTTTTCTTCTTAATCAGAAAAGCGGTCAGGCCTTCAGGTCGATTTCCACGCCGGCGGGGAGCTGGAGATTCATGAGCGCATCGACGCATTTGGCCGAGGGCTTCAGAATGTCGATCAGGCGCTTATGGGTGCGCATCTCGAACTGCTCTCTGCTGTCCTTATACTTGTGCACGGCGCGCAGGATGGTGACGATCTCCTTGTCGGTGGGGAGCGGGATGGGGCCGGAAACCTCGGCGCCGTTGCGCTTGGCGGTTTCCACGATCTTTTCGGCCGACTGGTCGATCAGCGTGTGATCGTAGCTCTTCAGACGAATTCTGATTTTTTCGGTAGCTGCCATGGTGTTTGCCTCCTCAACAGTGTTGTTTTTCCGAAAGATTTTCTCTTCCGGTGCGTGCGGTTTTTGTTGAAATCCCGCACGATTGTAGAGTTGGCGACTTTCGCGAATTTGTAACACCCAGCCGAGTGTTTCACAGATCGGCATAAAAAATCCGAAATCCCGCGGCTGGATATTTCGGACATTCTCCCACACCTTCCCGCGCTCATCATGCGCCCTCCGCTCGGAGGGAACATTGCCGCCTTCAGGAAAGCGGTCGCCTCGCGCAGACAAGCTTGCTCATCTGCGCTGCTCGCTTATGTCGCGCCCGATGACCGGACATACTCTGCGGAAATTCCCCGCCGCAAGTGGGCGGCAACCTCCCGCTTCATCGCATTGACTCCCAGGTCGTGCCGGAAAACAAGGCCTGCGCATTCGCCGCCCAATTTTCCAGGCTATAATAGAATATCATATCCTTTGGTGCATTACAAGACTTTTTTTCGTCGATTTGAAAAAATTTTCTCTGTGATTTTTGTAAGGCTTTCCGAACTGAAAAGAGACCGCTTCGCAAGCGATCGTTTTTGCCGATTGGGACAACCCGGTTCACATAATTCGTTATACAACGGCCTATACAGGAGATTTTTCCCATCCAAACCCGCGAAAAACGGGCGATTTTTTAAGGTTTTCCACATTATCCACAGGGTTTTCCACCGTTGGGCTCTCCTTAAAATTATGTTAACCCATGTGTAAATTGGCGAAATCTGGCGGACATTCTGCATATGCAGCAACGAGAGGCCTTCGTTTTGCTCTTCTTTCATGCATATCGTGCGGTTATGCAGCCTCCTTCTCTCCCCATCCGCAGAATCAGGGAGCGCCGCGCCGGAAACCCCCTCCAAAAGGGCCGGCTTTTTCTCCGGCGTGAAACAGGGGCCGCCCTTTTGCGGCCCCTGTGCGCAATCCGTTTCAGCGGTAGCCTCCTTTTCGCAGACGGCCCACCACCGAAAGGCTTCGATTCTTCTCATCGAAGGTCTCCTCGATGACCTCTTGCAGCTTTGTCTCGTTCACCTCGTCGATGGAGCGCAGCAGCTCGTCCGCCGTGCGGATCCGACCGTGGCGCAGATAGTCTCTCGCATTGAAGCTCATGCGGGCGGCGCTGCTCTCAAAGCTCATGACCACACCAGTCTTCATGAGCTCCTTGGCCCGGGCAAGCTCCTCTTCGGTCACGCCGTCTCTGCGCAGAAGCGCAAGCTCCTCTCCTATGGTCTCCATAGCCTGCTCCTCGCTTTCGGCCTGCTGCGCCGCATACAGAGAAAACACCCCGCAACCCCTGTGGCTGGAGACAAAGGTGGAAACCGTATAGACCAGCCCGAGCTGCTCCCGCAGCCGCTGGAACAGCCGGCTCGACATCCCGTCGCCCAGCACATGACTGACCAATGAGAGGGCTGTGGCGCGCCGGTCGGTCACGCCGTAGGCCGGGAACCCGTAGCAGAGGTGATTCTGCTCGATGTCCTTTTCCTTGGCGACGACGCAGGGACGGTAGACGGGCGCCGGGCTCTCGCCGCGGCGAGGCGTGGCCGGCAGCGGACCGAGCAGCTCCCGCAGACAGGCCACGATCACCTCGCGGTCGAAACGCCCTGCCACCGATACCACGATATTTCCTGCGCCATACTGTTCTTTCATGTACCAGCGCAGATCCTGCGCCTGAAACGACGAAACCGTTTCTTCAACGCCCAGGATCGGACTGCCGAGCCCAGGCTTGCCCCACACGGCTTCCAGCAGCCGCTCGACCACCAAATCATCGGGCGAATCTTCCACCATGTTGATCTCCTCTAGGATCACGCCCCGCTCGGTGTTCATGTCCCCTTCGTCGAGTTTGGGCCGCAGCAGCATCTCGCCCAGGATCTGCATGGCCTGCTCTGCGTGGTAATCGAGGGTTTTCGCATAAAAACAGGTGATCTCCTTGCTCGTGTAGGCGTTGACCTGCCCGCCCATCCGGTCGAACGCGCGGGCGATCTCGGCCGCCGTGCGGGTCTCGGTCCCCTTGAAGAGCATGTGCTCCACGTAGTGGGAGATACCGGCCTGCTCCAGTGTTTCATAGCGGGAGCCCGCCTCGACGAAGAAGCCCACGCTGACCGACTGAAAGCCCTCGATCTGCTCGAGCACCAGGGTCGCATTGTTTTCCAAACGGATGATTTCTACCATGTTTCTCCGCCTTCCCGTAAATCTGA
>JAFRSP010000032.1 GCA_017427525.1 Clostridia bacterium | reverse complement strand
GGCGGCGAAGAGAAACACGGCGAAGTAGGGAAAAAAGCCCCAAGAACAGGAAGGAACCGATGGGACGGCTGGGGTCGCGGATACCGGCGCGCGAACGCAGGATGGCGTCGCTGACCCGGTCGACTGCTTCATTTTGCCCCACAACGCGGCGGTGCAGCGTGTCGGAGAGGGCCAGAAGCTTGTCGCGCTCTCCCTCCATGAGACGGGCCACGGGGATTCCGGTCCAGCGCTCGACGATGCGGGCGATCTCCTCTTCGGTGACCGAGTCGCGCAGCAGGGTATTGTCGGCCACGCCCTCGCTCTGTTCCAGCTGCTCCAGCTCCTTTTGCAGCTGGGGCAGGCGACCGTATTTGAGCTCGGCGGCGCGGTTGAGGTCGTAGTCGCGCTGGGCGCGCTCCACCTCGGCCGTAACGCGCTCGATCTCCTCGCGCAGCTTCTGCACCCGCTCGATGGAGGCCTTTTCCTTCTCCCATTGGGCGCGCAGACGCTCGAATTCAGCGCGCTGATCCGCCAGCTCGCTTTGCAGGGCGGCCAGACGCTCCTTCGAGAGCGGGTCGGTTTCCTTTTTCAGCGCGGCCTCTTCGATCTCGTGCTGGATGATGCGGCGGGAGATCACATCGAGCTCGGTCGGCATGGAGTCCATCTCGGTGCGGATGAGGGCGCAGGCCTCGTCGACCAGGTCGATGGCCTTGTCGGGCAGGAAGCGGTCGGCGATGTAGCGGTTCGAGAGCACGGCGGCCGCCACCAGAGCGCTGTCCTGAATTTTGACGCCGTGGAACACTTCGTAGCGCTCCTTCAGGCCTCGCAGGATGCCGATGGTGTCTTCCGTAGAGGGCTGATCGACCAGCACGGGCTGGAAGCGGCGCTCGAGGGCGGCGTCTTTTTCGATATACTTGCGGTATTCGTTGAGGGTGGTGGCGCCGATGCAGTGGAGCTCCCCGCGGGCCAGCATGGGTTTGAGCAGGTTGCCCGCGTCGATGGCGCCGTCTGCCGCGCCGGCCCCCACGATGGTGTGCAGCTCGTCGATGAAGAGGATGATACGCCCCTCGCTTTTTTTGATCTCCTCCAAAACGCTCTTGAGACGCTCTTCAAATTCACCGCGGTACTTTGCGCCGGCAATCAGCGCGCCCATATCGAGGGAGAAGATGGTCTTGCTGCGCAGGCTCTCGGGGACGTCGCCGCGCACAATGCGCTGTGCCAGGCCCTCGGCAATGGCAGTTTTGCCCACGCCGGGTTCTCCGATCAAAACGGGATTGTTTTTGGTTTTGCGCGAGAGGATCCGGATCACGTTGCGGATTTCTTCATCCCGCCCGATAATGGGGTCGGGATTGCCCTGGCGCGCACGGTCGACCAGGTCGGTGCCGTAAAGCTTGATGGCTTCGTAGTTGTCCTGAGATTGCTGTGGGGTGTTGTGAAAGCTGTTCATAGGCTTGCCTCCTTTTGCGGCCGCTGCAAGTGGGATAGGGAGGAACACGAAGTTGCAGGTATCCCCGATGCGGGCCGCGATCTATCTGTCTTCGAATACAGTCTACCCCCTAATTGTGATAGAATATGTACTATATTATTAATAAAATGTTAATTTTAGCACTCTAACAGAAAGAGTGCTAAAACAACAGAGGTGCGAGGAACAAACAGGATGCTTAATATTTTAGATTACAAACGAAATAAAATGTAAATAATCTAGATGTTTTTGATCATTTATCGGTTGTGTTTATTTTTTCATTTTTTAGAATAATTGTGCAGATTAAAACAAGGAGGAGATACCCATGGGCTGTTTGGATCAAGGCAATACGCCTCGTTCGCCAGCCTTTTCCGAGTCGCGTCGACAGGCAAGGCTGGGGTCACCGTTTGTCACAGAATAAGGAGACAAAACGATGAAACAAGGGAAGAAAACCATTTCATTTTATTGGGCGGTTCTTCTGATTGCGGCGCTGAGCCTGAGCGCATATGGGCTGTATCAGGGGATCGTGCTGCCGAATTCCGCCGAGCTCCAGCTCAGGCAGGGGCTGCGTCAACTGGAGAAGGCGGCGGCGAGCGGAGAGACGGAGGCTCTCGAGAAAACGCTCGCCATGATGGATGAAGAAACATTGCTGCACACCATCGCAGAGGCTGCGCTGGAGGGCGAAGAAAAGGGCGACGTTACGGCGCTTGCCTTTTTCGGGCCGGCAGCAGTAGAGCGGATCGGGCCCGGCGTGTCGCCGGAGCAGCTGGGAGAGATTTTGTGCGAAGAGGAATATCCGGCTTCGTTTCGCGCTTTCCTGCTGGAGATTACGCTATATGCCCATGCAGAAGAGAAAGAGGGCTTCCTGTTTCCGGGAGGGGAATATACCGACCGATTGCGGGGATTGATCGAAGAAGATGCGATTCAAAACGATGTGGTTTTGGAGTATGCGATGATCTCGGTGCCCTGGGAGGAAAACAGCGCCACGCTGCAGCGTATCTATGAAACGCGCGCCGACAATCCCTATATCCAAGGCAGAGCGCTGGAGCTCATGGCGCAATACGACCCGGAGCGCGCGACAAACGAGCTCTTCGCCATGGCGGAGGGCAACAAGTGGATCGGAATGGGTTCAGAGGCGCTGAAAAGCTATTTTATCAGCTTGAATAGCCTTCGCTCCCCCGAAGCGGCCGAGGAGGCGCTGCGCACCACAACAGCGATGTTGCAGCACATAGACAAGCTCAAGGACGTCTCCCGAATCGGCACGGCCATCCACCATACCGGCTGCCTGATGGGACGCCTGCACATGAGGGGACTCCCGCTGTTGCTGCTGGAATATGAAGATGTACTTTCCGATCTTCCCGAAGATATTTTGGAAGGTACAATGTCGGTTTTAGGCAGCTCCTACCTCTTCTGGGAGATCGACGAGCTTCTGCACTCGGAAGATCCCGCCGTGGTGGAGTGGGCTTTGAGGTGGGTGGAGGTCTATCCGCTTCAGTATTATATCGATTCGCTCGAGCCCATTCGGGATCAGGGCGGCCCCTTGGGTGAGAAGGCGGCAGAGCTGATCGAGCGGGCCAATGAAGAGTTGCTGTATATGCCGCGCACCGACCTCGCTACCAAGGAGGGAGACTGGGAAGTGCTCAATGAGCGAAATCGCTTGGAGCATGAAAGACAAAGAGAAGAGGCCATGGCGGAGCTCGCCGAGAACGGGAGGGGATAAAGATGAAACAAACGCTTCGAAAGGCAGTCTGTGCGGTTCTGGCGGGGATGCTGCTGTTTAGCCTTTGCATCGTACCGGCTCTGGCGACCGTGGCCAAGGGCCACGCCGTTTACCGGGATTTGAATTCCACAAACGATTTTTTCAGCAGCCAAGGGCACGCTGGCCTGATCTATGCGCGCTCCGGAAACACACCCACGGTGATCATCCACCACCCAGGGGGCTTCGGGCTGAACAATTCCTACTTGGAGAAAGTGAGCTTCAGCGAATTCAAGTATCCGTGAGGCAGCACCTCTTTGAATTACTACGGCTCTTACTATGTGCCGAATACAACGGGATACAATGCGATCGGGAACCTTGCCAATACTCTATGGAGCAATTACCATCTCACCTATGTGTTCAACCGGCAGCTCAGCCTGAAGTGGCCGGTGAGCTATGTTGTGGATCGTATCGAACCGGTGGACATTCTCTCGATCCGGTGCGACGGGCTGGTGGAGTATTGCTATGAACGCAACGATGTTCGGCTGCTCGGGACCAACAGCGCCTGGAACATCTCAGACCCGGCGCACTATACGGCGCATACCAATCTGCTCGGCCACACCCCGGCCGCGCAGCGTGCCTACATGACCCAGAGCTGAGAGGGGAACGTAGCAGCGCCACTGTATGTCCGTACAGGGGCGCCGCTTTGAGAAGCAAACGAGGACTTATGAGGACTTATATCGTAAAAACAAGAAAAAGGCAAGGCGATATTCGCCTTGCCTTTTGTTTTCGATTGCGGCAAAAAGCACAGTTGCCGCCTGCGGCTTTGCCCTGGCGGGAAAGGGGAAAAACAGATCGCCATGGCGCAACCGCCCGCGCAGCAGGGTCACGCATCGTCCTTCGGCGGGTCAGAAGGAGGGGGAAGACTGCTTTGATCTTCGCCCCCGCGCGAGAAATGAGACTGCAGATGCCTGCGCTGAAAAAGAAGAGCTCCGCCCAGCAGAATGGCTGCAAAGGAGAGGGCGGCAAACAGCAGAAGGGGATCGCCTTTATAGAGGTTTGCTCCAACCATCACCCAGACGAGCGTGTTGGGGATGCGGGCGATCGCGTAGGAAAAAATGAGTCGGGAGGCGCTGATGGGCATCAGGCCGGCGGCGAAGACCAGAACGTCTTTGGGAAAGACAGGAACCAAAAAGGCGACCACCATGCCCAGCGTGCCCATCCGCGAGTTGAGTACGCGGTTGCACTGCTCCACGGCCTTTTGGGGAAACAGGCGGGAGACAAAGTCGTAGCCCAGCAGGCGGGCGATGGAAAAGGCGAGAATGGAGCCCAGCATGGCGCTTGACCATGCGAGGAAAAACCCCCATGGCACACCATAGAGATAGCCGCCGCAGATGCTGACAAGGTCGCCGGGGATGACCACCAGTAAAATGCCGAGGACCTGAAGTGCGATAAATCCGAAAACGCCCCATCCACCGAGACCGAGCAGGGCTTCGCGCACCTGATCGGGATGGCGGAGCCATCCGGTGATATCCCAGCCATATCGCATGGCCAGCACAGCCAGACAGGCAATCAGAACAAGGAAAATCAGAAATTTGATCAGGCTTTTCTTCTCAAAGTGTGAAGTTGTGGGTTGACTCTTTGTGGAATACTTCATAAAGACTCCTGATTTCAACCTGAAAAGGAATCGCAGGGTTTGCTTCTCTTCCGCACGAAAGGGCTGAACTGCTGCAAAAGCAGGGATCACACGCGTGGAATCAGCGACTCTTTATAAACTGGAAGTGGAGAAACCCTGTGCGAAACGCGGGATCAATCGTCTGCATCCATGCGGCGCAGACGCATCTCCTGCCACTCCTGCTTGGTGATGCGCAGCTGGCGCGGCTTTGCCCCTTCCGAGGGGCCGACGATCCCGCGGGCCTCCATCTCATCGACCAGGCGGGCGGCGCGGGCATACCCCAGCTTGAGGCGGCGCTGCAGGAAGGAAACGGAGGCGTTGCCCGTTTCCATCACGGCGTCGATGGCGGGAAGCAGCATTTCGTCTTCCTCGTCGCCCTCGCTGCCGCCGTTGCCGCCGTTGCTGCGGCTCGACTTTTCACTCTCGCGCACGATCTGCTCCTCTACCTCGTCGTCATACGCCCACGCGGCATTGTTGCCCTTGATATTGTCCACGATGGCCTCGACCTCGCGGTCTGTGACCAGACAGCCCTGGAGGCGGAGCGGTTTGATGGAGCCCAAGGGATAGTAGAGCATATCGCCCTTTCCGAGCAGCTTCTCAGCGCCGGCCGCATCCAGGATGGTTCTCGAATCGATCTGGGACGACACGGCGAAGGCGATACGGGAGGGCACATTGGCCTTGATGGTTCCGGTGATGACGTTGACGGTGGGGCGCTGAGTGGCGATGACCAGGTGCATGCCGGCGGCGCGGGCCATCTGTGCCAGCCGCATGATGGAATCCTCCACCTCGCCGGGGGCCGTCATCATAAGGTCGGCCAGCTCGTCGATGATAATGACGATGCGGGGCAGCGGCGTGATCTCGTCGTCCCCCACGGCAAGGGCATTGTAGCCGGCGATATCCTTGACCGAGCGCGCGGCAAAGAGCTGATAGCGCTTCTGCATCTCGCCGACCGCCCAGGAGAGAGCGCCGGCCGCCTTTTTCGGGTCGGTGACCACGGGGATCATGAGATGAGGAATGCCGTTGTATCCGCCGAGTTCCACCACCTTGGGGTCGATCAGAATCAGGCGAACCTGATCGGGAGTGGCTTTATAGAGCAGGGAGATGATAAGTGAGTTGATGCAGACCGACTTGCCGGAGCCGGTGGCGCCCGCAATCAGAAGATGGGGCATTTTGCCGATATCGCCTACCACGGGCTGGCCGCCGATATCCCGTCCCAAACAGAAGGTGAGGGGGCTCTCGGCGCGCCGGAAGGAATCGGATTCCAGGATGGACCGCAGATAGACGGTGGAGACCGTTTTGTTTGGCACTTCGATGCCGATGGCGGCCTTGCCCGGGATGGGCGCTTCGATGCGCACGCCTACGGCGGCGAGGGAGAGGGCGATATCGTCGGAGAGATTGGTGATCTTGCTGATTTTGACCCCCGCGGCCGGCGACAGCTCATAGCGGGTCACAGCGGGGCCGCGGGAAGCGCCCAGCAGAGTGGCCTCCACGCCGAAACTATGTAGCGTTTCCAGGATCTTGGAGGAAGCCGCGGAAACCTCTTCCCGCCCCACAGAGGAGGGAGTGCCGCTGTCCTTCTTCAAGAGGGAGAGCGGAGGCACGCGGTAGACGCCGACCGGCTGCTCCTTGGACTGTTTTTCGACCAGGGCGACCTCCTGCTCAAGTTCCTTCTGGCTCATGATGATGGGCTCGGGCTCGGAAGGTGCGGCGGCAGGTTCCTGCTGCGCTGCAGCCTCCTCGGCCGCATGCTGCAAATGCAGGGCGAGAGCGGGAGCAGAGGGCTCGACGCTCTCGGCGGCGGGCTCCTCGGAAGAGGAGATGGGAAGATCGAATTCAGAGGGCTTCATGCGGCGGGGCATAAAGGTGGGAGGTTTGGGGAGAGGAGGCTCGCGGGGCGGCTCCTCTTCTTCCTCTTCCACAGCATAGTCTTTGGGTTTGTGTCGCTGCGCTTTCTTCTCGGCTTTTTCCGCGGCGGCGTCTTCCTTTGCCCACTGACGGTCGCGCGCCCTGCGCTCGCGCTCGAGCTGCTTTTGTTCACGCTTTTTCTGGCGGGCGGCCTTATTCTCTTTCCAGTGGGGGAAGAGAGCGGTGAAAATGCCCTCCAGTGTGACGCCCCAGAGCACGACGGCGCACAGGATGCCGGCGGCGAGATAGATCATCATGGTTCCGAACCGGTCGCACATGGGCAGCAGGATCCGGGTGAGCATGCCCCCTGCCACACCGCCGGACAGCAGCGTTTCATTACCCTGCGCAAAGAGCTGCTGCACGACCGGCCACGACCAGGTCTCGGCGGCCTCCACGTCGGCGGCAAAGAGGTGAGTGACTCCCGCCAGCGTAAGGGTGAGGACAAAACCGGCGGTTTTCTTGGCGCCATAAGACTTGTCCCGTTTGCCAAAGGCGTTGAGCAGCCCGCTGTAAATCAGGGCGCAGGGGAACAAGAAGGCGGTTGCGCCGAACAACCCCCGCAGCCAGCGCTGGATAAATTCTCCGACAAGGCCGCCGATGGGCTTGTCGGGGGCGAGAAGACCGGCCACCATGCAGACCAGCAGAAAGATCCCCAGCGTGAGCTGGAGGACGGCCCGTACCACACGGTGGAACTCCGCCTTGCGCTTGTTCTGCGCACGGGTTGCGGCGGCCTTGGAGCTGCTGTTTGAAGATTTATTTGAAGATTTACTGGAGGTTTTGCCATTGGTTTGTGCCATATTCCGACAGGCTCCTTTCAAAATCCTGAACCGGAGACTCCTTAAAGGAGCGGATCAAACGGATCAGTAGATGAATCCGAAATAGAGAATGGTCGCAGTGCCGACGACCAGACAGTACCAGGCAAACACGGAGAATTTGTTCTCCCGCACCAGCAGCTTGACCAGCCCGATGGCTGCATAGCCGGTCACGGCGGCAACAGCCATGCCGATGAGATAGGGGGCCCAGCGCTCGGGCAGCACGCCGGATTTGGATACATCGTAAACCTCCAGCAATACAGCGGCCAGCGTGGTCGGCAGCGAGAGGATAAAGGAATAGCGGACTGCATAGTCGCGCTTGAAGCCGGAGGCGAGCCCGGCCGTGATGGTGGAGCCGGAGCGGGAGATCCCGGGAATCACGGCAAACAACTGGGCAAAGCCCACCGTGAGCGCGTTGCTCACCGTTGTGCTTGACATGCCGATGCGGCCGTTTTGCAGTCTGCCGGAGAGCAGCAGGATACCACCGGTCACCAGCAGCGCAAAGCCGACAAAAACGGGGTTCTGAAACAGCGCCTCGATGGAATCCTTGAAGGGAAGCACGAAAAAAAGAGGAAGCAGCGAGACGATCAGCATGTAGAGAAAGTTGCGGGATGGGGACAGGCGAACGCTGCGGAACCTGAGCTTGCCGGTGAAAAGATCGCGAAGCATGGCAAAAACTTCGAAGATCAGGCGAAACACGTCTTTCCAAAAGACGGCGATCACAGCCAAAAAGGTGCCGAGATGTACCAACACGTCGAACAGCAGATCGGAACTGCCCTGTGAGGCCAGAAGATGGTTGAAGATCACAAGGTGTCCCGAGCTGGAGATGGGGAGGAACTCGGAAAAGCCCTGCACTGCGCCCAAGAGGACAGCTTTCAGTGTGGTCATGACAATACTCCTTATGGGAATGAAAACGCCTCTCTGCACGGCTGCCTGAAAAGGGAATCCACGGCAGACGCACAGCGTGAGGATCCTGCAATACGGTTTCTATGGGATTTTTCTATTATACACGATATTCGCGGCGAATAAAACCCCGAATTTGTAAATGCAGAACAAATCTGATGGGGATTGCGCAGCCGTTGGCCCCGCTGTCTGCGCGGAGGATCGTCAGATCGAATGCAGCGCAGGGAGGGGAATCAGTCGGTCAGGGAGGTGTAGCAGGCATAGACCTGGTTTTTCGGAACCTTGCACTGCTCCGAAACCCGCTTGACCGCATCGCGCCCGGAGAGCCCTTGGGCCAGCGCATCGCGAAGCGCCTGCTCGAGATCGGGGTCTTCGGTGGGGAGGGCCTGCGTCGAAAACCCCTCCACGACCAGCACGAATTCCCCCCGCGGCTCGGTGGCTTCAAAGTGTGCGATCGCCCGGGACAGTGTGGTGCGCAGCACCTCCTCGTGCAGTTTGGTCATCTCGCGGCAGAGCGCGATTTCGCGATCTCCTAGGGTCTCGAAGAGATCGGAAAGGGTGCGGCGCAGCTTGTGAGGAGCCTCATAAAAGACCATGGTGCGGCGCTCCTGGCGCAGCTCCTGCAAATGCTCTGTGCGGTTTTTCCGATTGGTCGAGAGAAATCCCTCGAAGGTGAAGCGTCCGGTCTCGAGCCCGGAGAGGGCCAGCGCCGTGGTGACGGCCGAGGGGCCGGGCACGCTGGTCACAGGAATGCCTGCCTCTCGACAGAGGCGCACGATGTCGCAGCCGGGATCTGAAATGGCGGGCATCCCCGCGTCGGTGCAGAGCGCGCAGCTTTCGCCGGCCTGAAGCCGTGCCACGATCTGCTCCCCTCGCTGGCGCAGGTTGTGCTCATAGTAACTGACCAAAGGGCGCTTGATGCCGAAGTGAAAGAGCAGGGATCCAGTTACGCGGGTGTCCTCCGCCGCAACGAAGTCGACGCCGGCGAGAATCTCGAGCGCACGCGGAGAGAGGTCTCCCAAGTTTCCGATGGGGGTTCCGATCAGGTAGAGGGTGCCTGGCTGAATGGTCATGGCGACCTCCTTGTTGAGAATGGTGGAAGGTGCAGCCGCGAAAGGACAGGACTATGAGCGCTGGGCCTCCGCAGCGAAAAACAGGAAAAAGATCCTTTTACGGCAAAGAGCCTGTGCCCAAGGCACAGGCTCTTTGAAGCTTCCGCTTTTTTGAATTACTTTGCGGGAGCGCCCATGGGGCAAACACCGGCGCAGGCGCCACACTCGACGCACAGGTCAGCATCAATGACGTACTTATCTCCACCGTTGGAGATAGCACCTACGGGGCACTCACTCTCGCAAGCACCGCAAGCAATACAAGCGTCGCCGATCACATATGCCATGTAAAAGCACCTCCTTAATCGATCGTGCGGCAGACAGCCGCAGCGTACTGATTGTATTGTAATCGCTCAATTGCAAAAAATCAAGAGGAAAAGAGGTTTCGCCGCAGGGAATTTTCAAAGGGCCCGAAGAGAGCGCGGCGCCGGGGGAGCGGCGCAAATCGGGAAAACAGGGCCGAAGGAAAGGAGGAACTCCCCTTGCGGTCAGGGCGCTGTGATCAGCTCCACCGCCCGATCCATCTGATTGTCGTGCTCGATCTGCACGGTCTTGACCACGTTGATCAGATCTGTAATGGATTGAAAGGTGAGCAGATCAAGCGTGCCGGTGGGCTCCAGCCCCATGCGGTTCTGGTAGAGGAGCAGGGCCTGTGCGGTATCTTCGTCAAAGAAGGTGTCGGCGGAGATGAGCAGCTTGAGCAGCACCAAGCGCTGTTCCAAGGCATAGACCACCTCGTTGTCGGCGCCAGCGACGGCCTGTTGATAGTTGCCGTGTGAAAACACGGAGAACTGAGGCAGCTCGCGGGGAGTCTGCGTGTTTTTCACTTCAAAATCCGGGATCACCCCGATCTCGTGATACCGTTTGCCGAGCGGGGAGGCCACCTGGATGGCCGAGATGACGGCCTCGCTGCCGTCTTCCAGGTCGAAATACTGCTGTCCCACGGCCTTGCCGTAGGTTTGGGTGCCGACGATCTTGGCAATGCCGTAGTCCTGCAGCGCGATGGAAAAGAGCTCGGCGGCCGAAGCGGTGTTTTGATTGACCAAGACGACGATGCGGTCGGTCTCGATGCCGCGTCCTGTCGTGAGATACTCCACGGCCTGCGACTCATCCCGCGGGATGGCTTTGGCCAGCGGCTTTCCCTCTCCCGGGATCAGGTAGTTGAGGATATCGAGCACAATGTCGAGATCGCCGCCGGGGTTATCACGCACGTCGAAGATGATGCGGTCGACCTGAAAGCCTTCGAGCTCGTGCAGAAACTGCACGAATTCAAAATAGGTTTGAAGCCCCGTGAAATCGTTGATGCGGCAGAGCGCATAGGCCACGCCGCTCGACTTGTCGGTCTCGATTTCATAGGAGACGGTGACGGTGGAAACCGCCTCCCGCACCATGGTGAAGGAGAGAAGTTCTCCGGTTTCGGAGCGGAACATGGTATAAGTCACCTCGTCGCCGATCTCTCCACGGCCGATTTCCACCACAGCGCTCACCGTGAGATTCAGCACGCTTCGGTCGTCGATGGCGACGATCTGATCGCCGATTTTGATGCCTGCTGAGCCGGCGGCGCTGCCCGGGGTGAGCTCCACCACCACGATGCGCCCATCTTCCAGCTGCTGCACAGACATGCCCACGCCGCCGAAGAGCTTGGCGGTCTCCTGCGCCTGAACGGCTGCAGGGGGAAGATAACGGGAGAAGCGGTCGCCGCTCTTCATCAGGGAATCCATCACCTCGTCAAAGAGCTCCGGATGGCTGGTGAGCAGGGTACGGAAGGAGTCGAGCAGAATGGACTCCCCCTCTTTGTCGAGATAGTAGTATTCCTTATAGAGATCATATACGGTTTCAAACTTGGAGTAGTCGCGGATCTCCTCCGCCGCGGCGCCAAACGGAAGGGCAGCAAAAAGCAGAACCGCACAGAGGAGCAGAGAGAAGAATTTTGCAGGAATACGATGCATGACGGTTTCTCCTTTTGAAATGCGCAGGATGAAGATTACATCTTTTCAGGGCAGGAAACCTTGAGGATTCCCAGCACGTTACGAATGACCTGGCCGGTCAGGCGGCAGAGGGCAAGACGCGCCTGCATAAGGGGAACGTCCTCGCTGCGGACCCTGCAGGCATTGTAGAATTTGTGGAAGAGGGTGGCGGTTTCCACCACGTATTTGGTCATGCGGGAGGGATCGAGATCCCGGGCCGCCAGGATGATCTGGTTCGGCAGCATGGAGAGATGGCGGATCAGCTCCTTCTCCTCGCTTTTGGTGAGCAAAGAGAGGTCCACATCGGCCAGGGAATCGGGCAGGATGCCTTCGGCCGCCAGGTTGCGCTCAATGGAGCAGATGCGGGCATGGGCATATTGAACATAGTAGACAGGGTTATCGCTGTCCTGCCGGACGGCGAGATCGAGATCGAATTCCATCTGGGTGTCGGCCTGACGGGAGCAGAAGAAGAAGCGGGCCGCATCGACAGAGATCTCGTCGAGCAGATCGGAGAGAGCGATGGCCTTTCCGGTGCGCTTGCTCATGCGCACGACCTCGCCGTTCTGCATCAGGCGGACCAGCTGCATCAGCACAAAGCGGAGGGACTCGGGTTTGAGTCCGAGGGCACGCATGGCCGAGGCAAACCGCACGGCATGACCGTGGTGATCGGCACCCCAGATATCGATGACCTCGTCGAAGCCACGCACCAGGAATTTATTGCGGTGATAGGCGATATCGCCGGTGTAATAGGTATAGAAGCCATTGGCACGGCGAAGCACGTCGTCCTTTTCCGCGCCGAATTTTGTGGCGGCAAACCACAGAGCTCCGTCTTTTTCATAGAGCGCGCCGTTCTGCTCCATCAGGGCAAGGGCGTCGTCGACGTCTTGGGGATAGAGGGAGGACTCGCGGAACCACACATCGTAGAAAATGCGGTAGCGGGCGAGATCCTCCTCCATTTTTTTAACGTTGCGCTCCAGCGCAAAGGCAGAGAGGGCTGCGCGGCGGTCCTCTTCGCTGGCCTTCAGCAAAGAGTCGCCGTTTTGTGCGATATAGGCCTCGGTATGGGCGGTCACGTCGTCGCCGTGATAGCCGTCTTCCGGGAAGGGGTAGGTCGTCGCATCTCCGAAATGCTCGAAGTAGCGGCTTTCGAGCGAGCGGGCCAGAAGGTCGATTTGGTTGCCGGTGTCGTTGAGGTAGAATTCACGCTCCACATAGGCGCCGGTCCAGGCCAGGATGGAGGCAAGCGTGTCGCCCAGCACGCCGCCGCGGGCGTTGCCCAGATGCATGGGGCCGGTTGGATTGGCGGAGACGAACTCCACCTGGATGCGGCGTCCCTCGTTTCCTCCGGTCTTTCCGTAACTGTCGCCGCCCTCGTCGACGGCGCGGAGCACATCGCCATACCATGCGGGAGAGAGGGTGACGTTGACAAAGCCCGGTCCGGCGATGGAGATGCTCTCGATAGAGGGGTGCGGCTCGGCGTTGCCGACGACGATCTCGGCAATCTTGCGGGGAGCCAGGTGCAGAGGCTTGGCCCACAGCATGGCAAAGTTTGCGGCCAGATCGCCATGGCTCTTGTCGCGCGGCTCGCTGACGTCAAAGTCTTCGGGCGCGCCTTCGGGGAGCTGATTTGCTTCCACTGCTTTCTGATAGGCGGCGAGGATGGTTTCGCGCACGGCTGCCGCCGCAAGCTCAGCGGGATTCTTAGGCATGTTTGATTCCTCCAGTGCTGTCGGTTCGCGGCCCCGCAGGTTTTTTGTGATCGGCGGCAGAGCCCGTTTCCTTAATTTTAATCAAAAAATTGTTTTTGCTCATGAGCTGACTGTTGATTTCAAGCTGATAGTCGACGAAGAGAGAGCCGCCCTGATCGCTCAGGCGGTTGATGATACGGCCGGCGTCGACCGTCAGCATCAAATCGCCGTTTTCCACGGAATAGTGCCCGTTGCTGCGTTTGCCGGGCTCGAAGATGAGCGACTGGATCACATCGCCGATGCGGGTGAGGGTCACACGGTTGTCGGGCTCCACCAGAATGGTGGTCCGGGTCCCGTCCATACCGGTGACGGCGGTCTCGTCGTAGGAGATGAGGTAGGCGTCGCCCTGCTTTTCAAAACAACCGTCGGTCATGAGCTCAATGCTGTCTGATGTGTCCTCGTAATACTGTCTTCCCCGAATGGAGATGATGGCGTTGTTTTCTCGTCGTTTGACCGTGATGGACTTCATAAATAGGCGGCCTCCTTTCTCTGATGACGATCTTTGCGAAAACAGGGAGAACCCCGCAAAAAAGCGCGGGGATTTGGAGAATTGACTTAGTAGGATTCGATATCGATGCGCTGCACGGGGCCGCGCACGCGGTTTTGCAGAAACATCTCGGCATACTGCAAAAACTGCTGCTCGGAATCGCTGACGTAGTAACGCTCCGAGGAGGGAGAGGGGTCTTCCCGCAGCGCATTTTGCTCTAAGAGCAGCTGGCGCAGCGCCAGAACCGTTTCATATCCGGGGTTGATCAGGGAGACCGAGTCCCCGCACAGCTCGTGAAAGATATCGGTTAAAAGGGGATAGTGCGTGCAACCCAGGATCAGGGTGTCGATCTTCTGTTCGAGCAGAGGAGAGACATATTCCTGCACCATCATCTCGGTGACGGTACAGCCCGGGGAAAAACGCCCGTCTTCCACTAGGGGAACCAGCAGGGAACAGGGCTTGGAGAGCACCTGGATGGAGGGGTCTTCCTCCAGAAGTCCGCGGCGATAGGTATCGCTTCGGATGGTGGCATTGGTGCCCACCACGCCGATGCGCCGATTGCGGCTGGCCCGCACCGCCGCCTTTACGGTGGGAGAGATCACGCCGAGGATCGGAAGCTCGGTCAGCTCATGCAGCTTGGGAAAGGCGACCGAACTCACGGTGCCGCAGGCCACAACGATGCATTTGATATCCTGTCCGAGAAGAAAACGAACGTCCTGCGCGGCATAGCGCCAGATGGTTTCTGCGCTGCGCGTTCCATAGGGGACGCGGCCGGTATCCCCGAAATAGACGATGTTTTCGTTGGGGAGAAGTTCTCGGAGGGCGGAAACCGCCGTCAGCCCGCCGAGGCCGGAATCAAAAACGCCGATGGCGCGATTGTCCATAACAGATAAACCCTTGCGGAGCGAAACTGTGTCCGCGCCGCCCTTTCCGGATCGAATCCGAATGATATAGAGCAGAATGAATATGGGAATTCTTATTATATCACATTGCAAGACGCTGCACAAGAAAGCAGAAAAAACCTTTTGGCTCTGCTTGAGGGAGCCCAAGACGAGAAAAGCCCACGGCTTTCCACTGAAGCTTAAAAGTGAAAGGGAGAGGCCGTTTCAATGGCGGTTTTCAAGCGCATGGATTCAATGGCGTTGAGAATCGCGGCAAGCACTTCGGCGGAGGAGGCGGAGCCGTCGAACCAGACCGAGGTAGTCCAGCCGACGGTGGAGAGAATGCGGGTCAGCGAAAGCTCGCCCTGCTGCGCGGAGGAAAGGAGGCTGGCATTCCAAACCTGATATCCCGCATTTTGAAGCGCCGTGGTATTTGACGGGGCATAGACAAGGCCGGTGCGCAGCTTGAGCACCTTCTGCAGCAGGTCGTTGGCGCGCGTGACCTCCTGCACTTTTCCCTGCGGCGCATAGACGCCGATGCGGTGGCCGGCGATATAGACGCGGCGGAGCGCGCCGGGATTCTGCGCAATGTCGTTTGCCGAGAAGAAGAAGGTTGCAGAGATTCCGTGCTGGGAGAGCAGCGACAGGGTTTTTGACAACCCGGCCCCCGCGCCGTGAAAAAGCAGATAGACCGTGGGCTGGTCGACGATCCGGGGAGAGAAAGAGGGCATGCTCTTCATCAGCAGCACCATTTCATCGTCGCTCAGGGCCTGACTGCCTGTGGTGATGCGATAGATTCCGTTTGAAAGGCGGGTCAGTTTCCCGCCGAATTCGCCTGCTGCAAAGGAGGCCTGCACATAATAGGTCGGGTTGGAATAGAAGGCCTCGGTGGACAAAAAGCGTCCGTCGGAGGTGATGGCCTGGCTGGTGAGAAGGTTGATGGCGACGATCTGCTCGCCGCGATAGAGACTCAGCGTGCGGGAGAGCTCATCGATCTGATAATCGGCGCCCAAAGGGGGCAGCACCAGTTCCACGGGAAGGTAGACCACGCCGTCTCGCACAATGGGGGCGAGCGCGGGGTCGGGATAGGTGATTGCATCGTCCAGCACCAGCCGCCAGGCCCCGTCCGAATCATCGGCGCGGATGGGCTGATGCAGCGAGGACGACAGCGACAGCGCCAGGGCAAGTGTCAGAAGCAGCGCCGTCATGCGGACGGTCTTTTTACGCATGGCTCGCCTCCTTTCGAAAAATCAGGAAAAGGGCCGAAAAATCAGGGAAAAAACGGCAGGGGGAACAGGCCGTTCCCTCCGTGTCAATTATCGCATATGCTGTGTGATTTTTCAATGGGTCTGCCTGCTTTTGTGGGAGGGAGTCTGCACCTAAAAGAGGCAGAAACAAAGAGGACGGACTTGAAAAGGATCCGGGAACTATGCTATGCTTTGAAAAACCCACCTTCGTGGGAGAGGCATTGACGAAACGGAATTTGAGGAGCGTAATGAAACAGGTAGTACTTTATACGGACGGAGCGTGCAGCGGCAATCCGGGCCCCGGGGGATACGGGGCCGTGCTCTGTTATAAAGAACACCGGCTGGAGTTGTCCGGCGGATATGTAAGGACCACCAACAATCGAATGGAGCTGACGGCCGCCATCGTGGGGCTGCAGGCCCTGAAAGAGGCCTGCGAGGTCACGCTTTACAGCGACAGCAAATATCTGGTAGACGCCCTGCGCCTCGGGTGGCTGGAGAGCTGGAAGCGGCGGGGTTTCCGCAAAGCGGACGGGTCGGCGGTGGTCAATCCCGATCTTTGGCGTGCCTTGGACGCCGAACTGGCACGGCACAGGGTGGAGCCGGTATGGGTGAAGGGGCATGCCGACAACGCCCTGAACAACCGCTGCGACGAATTGGCCGTGGCTGCTGCTGCGGCCGCCGTGCAGCCGGATCCCGGCTATCGTGAGAAAGAAGAAGATTAAAGCGTCAAAGATGAAATCGGCGCAAGCAGAAAAAAGCTTCTTGAGAAGAAACTGGCGGCGGAAAACAGCGTCCGGCCGCAGAGCCGAGAGACAGAGAAAAGAGGGAAGGCTTTTGAAAAAGCCTTCCCTCTTTTCTTTTGCGTTTTCGAGAGAAACAACTTCCAAAGAGAAGAATTTCCCAGACAGGCGAAATCATCGGCCGGCAGCCGGATCGCTACAGAATCGGATCAGCTTCCTCCGGGAACTGATACGCCGCGTCGCGGATTTCCGGAAAGCGCTTGGGCTCGCCGATGTGAGACGGTGCGTGAGGGTCCCGATAGTTGTAGCCGGGGCGACGGACGTCGTCGTATTCCGGGAGGACGATACCGGCGTCCAGCACATCCTGCGCATCAATGGGAATCGATTCGCCGTTCGGAAATTCTTTTCGAAGATACGGTGCGCTCATGATTCAGTTCACTCCTTTCGCGGTTTCAGTTTGCCCTGTTTCTCCATTGATACCACTGGAAAAACTTTGCTGAAAAACCGGCGATTTCGCAAAAGCCGGGCGCAAAAACCGAAAAAGAAAAAACTCCCCTTTTCCGGCGGTGCAACAGCCGGAAAAGGGGAAGGAGACGAAAAGATGTGAAAACCCGACGGGCGGAAAGATACGCCGCTGCGAAGTATGGAACAGTTCCGCAGACAGGGCGCCCTCGTGGAAAGCTGCGGCGGAATTCCTGGAAAAAGAAAACAAACACGTCACAAATAAATCATATATAAACCACAAACATGTCACAAACGAGTCAATTAACGGTCGGGACGGTTGGTGCCTTCGATCTCTCGGATCGCCTCGATGAGGGCGCTGCGAAGCCCCAGTTCTTCGAGTTTGGCCACGCCGCGGATGGTGGTGCCGCCGGGGGAACAGACGTTGTCTTTGAGCTGGCCGGGATGGAGTCCCGTTTCGAGCACCATTTTTCCGGCGCCCAGCACGGTTTGCGCCACCAAATGGTAGGCGTCGGCCCGGGTCACTCCGTGGTAAACGGCGGCGTCGGCCAACGCCTCGATGACCATGTAGACAAAAGCGGGACCGCAGCCGGTCACGGTGCCGGCCGAGCTCATGAGCCGCGTGGGCAGGATCTCCACCTCTCCAATGGATGCAAACAGCTGCCGAACAGCCGCGTGCTCGGAGGCCGTCAGCGTGTTGCGCTCTTCGAAAATGCACATCCCCTCGCCCACCTGCATGGGGGTGTTCGGCATCACCGAGAGATGGCGCGTAGAGGAGGGAAGCACGGCGTTCAGCTCTTCAAAGCGCCAGCCCAACGCGATACAGACCACTGCTTTTTCGGCGAGCGCATCGCCCAGCTCGCGCAGCACCTGTTCCACCACATAGGGCTTGACCGCCACAAAAATGAGATCGCTGTCGGCAACTTCCGAGAGTCGGTCGAGTTTTCCGGCCTGAAAGTCCTGAACAAGCAGATCGACTTTTGCGGGGTTTGGATCGTAGGCGAAAAGCTCCTCCCCTTTCAGAGCGCCGGACTCCAGAAGCCCTCTGGCGATAGCATAGCCCATGTTTCCCATGCCGATGAAAGATACCTTCATATATTTGACCTCCCGACTGTACGGACGGATCTTGCCGCCCGGGTAGTATTTGGATTTGCGGATAAACCAAATCGATATGAACTCAGTATAGCACAACGGGACGGCAAAGAGAAGCAGAAGCTGAAAAAATGGGGGAAACAGATCGTCCTGCAAACAATCGGTCAAAATTTCGCAACATTTACTTGCAAGTGTGGAAAAGTTGTGATAAGATAAATACATGTTGGGCGCGGCGCAACTGCGGCGCGAAGAAACAACGGATTTCCCGAATCAAGAGGTACGGGACATTTTTCAAGGAGGAACCTAAAACATGACCAGAAAAGTTTTGAGTCTGCTGCTGGCCCTCGCAATGGTATTTGCGCTGACCGCCTGCCGCGGGACCGACGACACGACCCCGGCTGACGACGAGTCCGGCTTCAACGAGAACTGGAAGATCGGCATCATCACCAGCACCGTGTCCCAGGGTGAAGAAGAGTATCAGGCCGCTCAGAACATGCTGAAGGAATACGGCCCCGACCGTATCGTCACGGCGACCTATCCCGACAACTTCTCCACCGAGACCGAGACGACCATCGCGCAGGTCGTCAGCCTGGCCTCTGATCCCGACGTTGAGGCGATCGTGTTCGTGCAGGCCATCCCCGGCGCTGCAGCCGCTATCGACAAGGTTCGCGAAACCCGCCCCGACCTGCTGTTTGTCTGCGGTGTGCCCGGCGAGGATCCCGGAGTCATCTCCGCCAAGGCCGACATCGTTCTGAACACCGATGAGATCGCGATGGGCAGAACCATCATCGAGCAGGCTGCCAAGCAGGGCGCCACCACCTTTGTGCACTATTCCTTCCCCCGTCATATGAGCTATGCTACGCTGGCCGCCCGCCGCGATCTTCTCAAGGAAACCTGCGAAGAGATGGGCATCACCTTTGTGGACGAGAACGCCCCCGATCCCACCGGCGATCAGGGCCTCTCCGGCGCCCAGCAGTTCATCCTGGACGATGTGCCGCGCAAGGTTGAGCAGTACGGAAAAAATACCGCTCTGTTCTCCACCAACTGCGGCATGCAGGAACCTTTGATCAAGCGCGTGCTTGAGTTGGGAGCCATCTTCCCGCAGCAGTGCTGCCCCTCTCCCTATCACGGTTATCCCTCTGCCCTCGGTATCGATGTGTCCGGACATGAGGGCGATGTGCAGTATATGCTCGACCAGATCACTGCGAAGGTCGCTGAGGCCGGCAACACCGGACGTATGTCCACCTGGCCCGTGCCGATCAACATGCTCGAGGTCGAAGCCGGCGTGCGTTATGCCGAGAAGTGGATCAAGGGCGAGACCGACGGCCGCGTTGACACCGATGTGCTCTTCGGTATCATCAGCGAGATCGCGGGCGGCGAAGGCAAGGCCGATATCCACACCTACGTGGAGACCGGAACCGACGGCGCTGAGACCGAATACCCCAACTATTTCATGATCCTCTGCGACTACTACACCTTCTAAAGAAACGACTGGATTTCAGTCTGTGACGCGCCTTCAGGCCGGCTTGCTCTGGCAAGCCGGCCTGAGCGTTCAAAACGAGGATGTTTTTAAGAGCATTCTCGTTCTTTTCGACAGAGAAAAACCACTTCGGAAGGGAGGAGTAACGCTTGGATCCGCAGTATGTTCTCAAAATGGAGAACATTTCGAAAGACTACTATGGAAACCGCGTGTTAAAAGACGTTTCCTTTTGTGTCAAACCGGGAGAAATCCATGCGTTGATGGGAGAAAACGGGGCGGGAAAATCCACCCTGATGAATATTCTGTTCGGCATGCCCGTGATTCATGAAACGGGGGGCTTTGAGGGCACGGTGGAAATCGAAGGAAAGCCCGTGAAGATCGCCTCCCCGCAAGACGCCATGAAATACGGGATCGGGATGGTGCACCAGGAATTCATGCTCATCCCCGGCTTCACTGTGACGGAAAATATCAAAGTGGGCAGAGAAATCACCACGCCCAACCTGTTCAGCCGCATCTTCGGCAAATCGATCGAGACGCTCGACGGACAGGCTATGCGCACCGACGCGCGGCGCGCGCTCGACACCATCGGACTTGGCATCGACGAATATGCCCGCGTGGCGGGGCTTCCGGTCGGATACATGCAGTTTATTGAAATCGCGCGGGAAATCGACAAAACCGGCATCCGGCTTCTGGTGTTCGACGAGCCGACGGCGGTGCTGACCGAGAGCGAGGCCGAGCGGCTGCTGGCCGCCATCCGCGATATCGCGGCCCACGGAATTGCGATCGTTTTTATCACGCACCGCCTCAACGAGGTCATGGAGGTGACCGACAGGATCACCGTGCTGCGCGACGGTGAGCTGGTCACCTGTCTGAACACCGCGGAGACCGATATGGCGCAGATCGCGGAACTCATGGTCGGCCGCAAAATGGAGGGTCAGCTCGAGACGATGGCCGAGGGCCGCGTCTTTTCCGGCTCGCCGGTGATGACAGTGAGAGATTTTTCGGTGGAAATGCCGGGAGAGCGGGTAAAGAAGATCGACTTCGACGTTTACGAGGGAGAGATCCTCGGGATCGGCGGGCTGGCCGGACAGGGCAAGCTCGGCATTCCAAACGGTATCATGGGACTCTATGAGGCCGAGGGTGAGGTGACCGTGTCCGGCGAAAAGCTGGATCTGCATCGGCTGGGCGACGCGCTGGACAAGGGGATTGCTTTTGTGTCGGAAGATCGCCGCGGAGTGGGCCTGCTGCTCAACGAATCGATTCGGGACAACATCGTTTTCACCGCCATGCAGACCAAAAAGCAGTTCCTCAAGGGAAAGCTGCTGAACAGCCGCGCAGCCGGCGCACATGCGCAGGAGATGGTGCAGCAGCTCGATATCCGCTGCACCGGCATTCAGCAGACCGCGGGGAGCCTCTCGGGTGGGAACCAGCAAAAAGTTTGCCTTGCCCGTGCCCTGACCCAGAACCCCCGAATTTTAATGGTCAGCGAGCCCACGCGAGGGATCGATATCGGCGCCAAGAAGCTGATTATCGAGCTGCTGCGTTCGCTGAACCGGGATTCGGGCATGACCATCATCATGGTCTCGAGCGAGCTGCTGGAGCTGCGTTCGATCTGCGACCGGATTGCCATTGTCAGCGACGGGACCATCACGACGGTCTTGCGTCCGAACGATTCAGACGCCGCCTTTGGCCTTGCCATGTCCGGCACGGTTTCAAAAGAGGAGGGAGAGCGTGAATAACAGCAAGTTTATCGACCGCATCGGCTGGCCGCGCCTCATCATCGCCGCATTTTTGGTGCTGCTGCTCATCCTGGCGCAGATTTCCGGCCTTGGTGTGCAGGGTCTCATCAGCGATACCTTCCGCCGCTATGGGCAATACGGTGTGCTGGTGCTGGCCATGGTTCCGGGCGTGCAGTGCGGGATCGGTCTCAACTTCGGCATCTCCCTCGGCATCGTCGGCGGACTGTTGGGAGCTCTGATTTCCATGGAACTCGGCCCTGAATTTTGGGTGGGGATGGGCGCTCCCGAAAAGCTGATCCCCCTGTTTACCATTCTGCTGGCGCTGGTGATCGGCGCGGCCTTTGCCTCGGTGATCGGGATCGGCTACGGAATCCTGCTCAACCGCGTCAAGGGAAGCGAGATGACGGTTTCGACCTATGTGGGCTTTTCCATCATCGCCTTTATGAATATCGCCTGGCTGATACTGCCCTTCAAGCGCGGCGACCTCATCTGGACCATCGGTGGAAGCGGACTGCGCACGACGCTGACGCTGGAGAACTCCTTTGGAAACGTCTTCAACCGGTTTCTGGCCTTCAAGATCCCCCACACCGAGATCGAGATCCCAACGGGTCTCTGGCTGTTTTTCTTCGGGGCCTGTTTTCTCGTGTGGCTCTTCCTGCGCTCCAAGGTGGGAATGGCCATGTCGGCGGCCGGAAGCAACCCGGCTTTTGCCCGTGCAAACGGTATCAACGTGGATAAAATGCGCATCCTGGGCACGGCAATCTCCACGGCGATCGGTGCGGTGGGCATCATCGTGTATGCCCAATCCTACGGGTTTGTGCAGCTCTATAACGCCCCCATGATGATGGGATTCAGCTGCGTGGCCTCCGTTTTGATCGGCGGAGCTTCCATCCGCAGGGCAAACATTTCGAACGTGCTGATCGGAACGCTGCTTTTCCAGGGGCTTCTGACGCTGGGACTGCCGGTTGCCAACCGCATCATTCCGGTCGCCAACCTTTCTGAGGTGATGCGTCTGATCATCAGCAACGGCATCATTCTGTATGCGCTGACCAAGTCGGGAGGAGGGAAGAACGCATGAACAACCCGGTGGGAAAGAAGAACATGCGGGACATGCTGTTTGAAAATAAAGTCACCCTGCTCTTCGTTTTGCTCTGTATCGGGGCCTTCTTCGCCTCGAAGCAGACCATGGGCTTTTTGCTCGGCGAGCTTTTTACCCGTATCGGACGAAACACCTTCCTCGTTTTGTCCTTGCTGATTCCCGTTTTGGCGGGAATGGGGCTCAATTTCGGAATTGTGATCGGAGCTATGGCGGCGCAGATCGCGGTGTTCTCCGTTTCGGTTTGGGGAATCACCGGCTTTAAGGGCTTTGCGCTCTGTGTGCTGCTCTCCACGCCGCTCTCGATTCTGTTCGGCTACGGCGCCGGCAAGCTCTTCAACAATATGAAGGGCTCCGAGATGATCGGCGGTATGGTGCTCGGCTACTGTGCCAACGGACTCTATCAGCTGCTCTTCCTCTTTATCTTCGGCGGCGTGATTCCCATCAACAATTCCAGGCTGATGATTTCCGGCGGCGTGGGAGTGAAAAACACCATCGACCTCAAGGACACCATCAAGTATGCGCTCGATGAGCTGCCGCTCCTGCATGTGGTGGAGCTTGCCTTGGTGCTGCTGGCCCTCTCGGCTGTGATCGCCTGGAGTGCCGCAAAAAAGAAGGGCGACACAGCTGCGGGAAAGCGTCAGGTTCTGCGCCTTGTTTTAAGCGCGGTTGGTTTTGGGCTCACCTTTGTGCCTCCGATCCGCAGTCTGCTCACCACGACCCGCTATACGCTGCTGACCGCAGTGGAGGTTGTGGTGGCGGTCGTGATCGCCTACACGGTCGGTTCGGTGTGCTATAAAAAGCTCCTGCTTCACCAAGAGGCAGACCTCAAAAAGGCGGGGCTGCGCATTGCTCTGGCCGCCGTGGCTTATGCCTTGACCTATGTGGACTCGATCTACCGGCTGCTACTCTCGGTCAAGGTTCCGGTGGTGACATACTGCATGATCGGGCTGCTCTGCTTCTTCAATGAGGCGTTGATGAAAACCCGTCTCGGGCAGAATATGCGCACCGTCGGACAGAGTCTCTCGGTGGCGACGGCCTCCGGTATCAATGTGGACAGAACCCGCATCATCGCCATCATTTTTTCGACCGTGCTCGCCGGATACGGGCAGCTGATCTCGATGCAGAATATCGGAACCTTCCAGACCTACGGCGCGCATGAGACGGTGGGACAGTTTGCCATCGCCGCGCTGCTGGTAGGCGGCGCTTCGGTGCAGAAGGCCACCAACAAGCAGGCTGTTTTGGGCGTGGTTTTGTTCCATACGCTCTTCATCCTGGCGCCGAGCGCCGGAAAGAACCTTTTCGGCAATTCCATGATCGGCGAATACTTCCGCGTGTTTGTGGCCTACGGCGTGATCGCGCTGTCACTTGCCATGCATGCCTGGAAGGGCAAGGCTGCACAGAAGATCCAACTCAAACCGCAGGGAGAAAAGCCCGGCGCAGGACCGAGCGCCGAGGCGGAGGGAGCCGCACAGTAAGCGGACGGATCCTGCGTGCGTCTCTTTGCCTGAATGGATGCAAAAATGCTGCAAAGCGGCGGGAAAGCTTAAAAAAACTTCCACCTTCGCCCAATTCCCTCTAAAATAATCGGGGGGAATTGGGCGATTGTTATGAAAGGCCGGCCGCGTTTCTCGGGATTTTTGGGTTGGTTTTGACAATTGACTTGATGCATACTCGGTCGTATAATGGCAACCATAGATCGGAAAGCTTAAGGTCCGATTTGAATCAAAGCAGGCAAAGGAGGAGCTGTATCGTGAGCTGCGCAATGTGTGAAGTCCGCAACGAGATGAGAGCAGACCATGCTATGGCTCTGCGTATTTGTGCTGCCCTGAATCGATTTTATTTCTATTTCGTCCGCTTCTTTGCGGGCGCTTTTTATTATGCCGGTTTCTATTATTTCTTCTTTACCGAGGAACAGAAAACAGCCCATCGAATGCGATTGGAACGCTGACCTGTGATGCAGAAAAGCGGCTCCCGTCTGTTCGACGGGGGCCGCTTTTTTGATAAAAGTCCCATGACCGGGTAGGGTTGAGGCATTGCAGAGCACCCCTTCAGCCCGTCCCGACCGTCAAGAAAAGCAAAGGAAGCAAAAATATAAAAAAGGAGTGTATCTTTCCCATGAAAAAGCTACTCGCTCTCCTGCTCGCACTGACCCTGATAGGTTCTCTTGCCGCCTGCAGCAAAACCGAATCCGGAGAGGATTCTCAAGGTGAAGAGTCTGCTGCGCCCCGCATCGGCGTGATTCAGCTGACGGCGCATCCTGCCCTCGACGCTGCGCTCGAGGGATTTGTGGAGGCGCTCGACGAATCCGGATTCGCCTATGAAATCGACGTGCAGAACGCCGGCGGCGAGCAGTCCAACTGCGCGACCATTGCCAACAAGCTGGTCAACGACAAGGTCGACCTCATCCTGGCAATCGCGACCCCCGCCGCACAGGCCGCCGCACAGGCGACCACCGAGATCCCGATCCTCGTCACTGCGGTGACAAGTCCCGCATACGCCGGCCTGGTTGAAAGCAATGAGGAGGCGACGGGCGGCAACGTTTCCGGAACCTCTGATATGAACCCCGTGGCGGATCAGATCGACCTGCTTCTCAGCTTCGTGCCCGAAGCCAAAACCATAGGCCTGCTCTTCAACGCCAGTGAGGACAACTCGATCCTGCAGGTCGAGATGGCCGAAAAGGCGCTTTCGGCAAAGGGGATCGATACACTGCGCTTCACGGCGACCGAGACCAGTCAGGTGCAGTCGGTGGTTCAGTCCATGGTCGGCAAGGTCGACGGCGTCTATATCCCCACAGACAACCTGATGGCCGATACCATGGCCACGATCGTCATGGTGCTCAATCCTGCCGGCATCCCCACCGTGGGAGGCGAGGGAAATATGGTGACCGCAGGAGCTCTTGCCACTTACAGCTTCAGCTACAAGGAGCTCGGCCGTCAGACTGCGGCGCAGGCGCTGCAGATCCTCAGAGACGGCGTGGATGTGGGAACCATTCCGATCGGGTTCTACAATGGCGAACTTGAAACCGTCATCAACGGGAAGACCGCCGAAGAACTCGGCATCGAGATTCCGGAAGAGCTTCAAAGCGCCGTACAATAAGTCCTTTATCGCTACAAGCAAGCCGAAAGGCTGACCGGACTTTGTCCGTCAGCCTTTCGGCCGGATCAAAACAAAGGAGCCGTATTTCATGAGTCATATGCTGTCATCCTTTCTAAGCGCTTGTCCCGGCGCCGTTTCACAGGGAATATTATGGGGCGTTTTGGCGCTTGGGATTGCCATTACCTTTCGGATTCTGAACTATGCAGATATGACGGTGGATGGCAGCATGTGCACCGGCGCGGCGGTCAACGCGGTTTTGCTTCTGAAAGGCGTTTCTCCGCTGACGGCGCTCTTTGCGGCGGCGGCTGTCGGTATGCTGGCAGGGCTGCTGACAGGGTCTCTGCACACCAGGCTTGGGATTCCGGTGATTCTTTCGGGAATCCTGACCCAGCTCGGGCTCTACTCGATCAACATGAGGATCCTGGGGCGCTCAAATCTTCCGCTGCTTGGGGTAGAGGGCCTGCTCAGTTTGAGAGACCCCTATCACGCGATCCTGGTCGGATCGGTCTTCGCCCTTGCCATGGTGGGACTGCTCTCGTGGTTTTTCACGACGGAGCAGGGATATGGGATCCGCGCCACCGGCAGCAATGCGGGCATGGCCCGCGCGCAGGGGATCAACACGGATTCTGCCATCGTGCTGGGCCTGATGATCTCCAACGGGCTGGTCGGGCTGGCAGGCGGACTTCTGGCCCAGTATCAGGGGTATGCCGACGTCAACATGGGCCGCGGCGCCATTGTGATCGGCCTCGCATCCCTGGTTCTGGGGGAGGCGGTTCCCTTTCTTCGCTCTCATTTCTCCTTGAGACTCTTTGCCTCGATCGTGGGCGCCATTCTGTATTATCTGGTGATTACGCTGGTGCTGCAGGCGGGGCTCAACACCAACGATTTGAAATTGCTCTCGGCGCTGGTCGTGACAGTTGCGCTCGGGCTTCCCACTCTGCGGCAGAAACGGGCTGCAAAGCGGGCGCAAACCGCGGCCCTCCATAAAAATGCTCCGCAACAGAAGAAGGAGACGGTTTGACATGCTGAAGATTTCAGGACTGAAAAAGACCTTTTACCGCGGCACGGTGCATGAGAAGGTGGCCATCCGGGAACTGGAACTCACCTTTCAGGATGGGGATTTTGTTACGGTCATCGGCGGAAACGGTGCAGGGAAGTCAACCGTGCTCAACCTGATCGCGGGAGTGTTTGAGCCCGATTGCGGCTCGATTGAGCTCGACGGGATCGAGCTGACCTCCCTGCCGGAATACCGCAGAGCGTCGCTCTTGGGCAGAGTGTTTCAGGATCCGATGTGCGGCACGGCGGCCGATATGACCATCCAGGAGAATCTCGCACTTGCCAGCCGAAGAGGGAAGCACCGCGGCCTGCGGCGCGGAGTGACACGGACTGAGCGGGAACAGTTTGTCGAGCAGTTAAAGACGCTGGAATTGGGCTTGGAAGACCGTCTCACCGCCCAGGTTGGCCTGCTCAGCGGGGGACAGCGCCAGGCGCTAACGCTGCTGATGGCCACCATGCAGCGCCCCCACCTGCTGCTGCTCGACGAGCACACGGCGGCGCTCGACCCCAAGACGGCGGCGCGCGTTCTTGCGCTGTCTCAGCAGATCGTGGAACGGGAGGGGCTCACGGCCATCATGGTGACCCACAACATGCGCGACGCGATTCAGACGGGGAACCGCCTGATCATGATGCACGAAGGACGTGTGGTGCTGGATATTTCAGGCGAAGAGAAAAAGAAACTCACGGTGGAAGAGTTGATGGCACGGTTTTCCCGCGCTTCCGGGGAGGCCCTTGCCAGCGACAAGATGCTTCTGGCATAGATCGCCGAAGAATAAGATGTTTCAAGAAGGCCGCACGGCGTGAGCTTGTGCGGCTTTCTTTTTCCGTAAAACAGAAAACCCCTCCATACCGGCGGTTCACCGCCCGGTATGGAAGGGCTTGCCTGAAAAGGATTTTTTGTTTCCGCATGGACCAAAAAGACGTTTCAGTCCACGATATTGGATTTTTGCAGCGCGATCAGCAGCGCGGTCGCTCCGACGATGCCGATAGCGCCTTGTGCTGCATTGCCGATGATGGTAAGGGCCGCAGCTGCACCCTTTTTCAGGAAGATGAGGGCAAAGAGATAATATCCCATCACCATCAGGAACTCGGCTGCCACGCCGCCGACCAGAGCGCCCTGCAGGGAGCGGCGCTTTTCACCGCGCCGGACAACCTGATACAGAACAGAGGCGGTGGCCGCCATGAGAGCCTTGATCAAAAGGGTTGCCGGCATATAGTGGAGATATCCGCCGAAAAAGTCGGCCATCATGGAGCCGATTCCGGCGGCTGCCACGCCGTTCCACCCGCCCAGCAGAAAGGCCGAGAGAAGCACCAGAGTGTCGCCCAGATTGGCATAGCCGCCGGTGGGGGAGGGAATACGGATGAGAAGGGTCGCCACACAGGTCAGCGCTCCGAACAGCGCGGTGATAACCATGCGCTGCGTTTTGGTTTTGTTTTCTAGCATTGTAAAAACCTCCTTGACCCCGACCCTCTGTACGGCTGCACGGAGAAGCGTATGCGGGAATCGGGGATTCGAACTAAAGGGAAGAAGCTGAATTTGAAGTTTTGTCTGCGCGGGATTCATCCGGAATCAGTCTACAAAGATCTCAGACGCGGCATAGAGCACGGCCTGGCCTGCCAGACGGACGCGGTCGCCTGCCATCTCGCAGTGCAGCACGCCGCCGCGTTTTGAAGCCTGATAGGCCAGCACCTGATCCCGCTTCAGCACGTCCGCCCAGTAGGGGACTATGTGGCAGTGCCCGGAGCCGCACACGGGGTCTTCATAGATTCCGCACTTGGGCCCGAAGCTGCGGGAAACACAGTCATAATCGCTGCCGGCCGCCGTGATATGCAGCAAAAGCCCGTCGAGCGCCAGCAGGGCCTGCTCGCTGGGAGCGCAGCTGCGCACAGCTTCCTCCTTGTCGAGCACGCAAAGCAGATCTCTGCCCATGAAGGCGGCGATCGGACGTGCGCCGATGGTCTGCTCCATCTGATCGGTCACGGGAACAGGGGTCAGCCGATAGGCCGGAAAGTCCATTTCGAGAAGGTCTCCCTTGCGCACGACCGTGAGTTTGCCGCTCATGGTGTTGAAGGAAACACTGTTCCACTCAGGATGAGCAAAGCGCAGCACCACATAGGCTGTTGCCAGAGTGGCGTGTCCGCAGAGATCGATCTCGCCCGCGGGCGTAAACCATCGAAGGACATATTCCTCGCCGTCGGGAACGGCAAATGCAGTTTCTGAGAGACAGTTTTCCATGGCGATGTGACACATCTTCTCATCCTCGGGGAATCGGTCGAGCAGACAGACGGCGGCAGGATTGCCGGAAAACACCCGATCACTGAACGCATCCACAACATACTGTTTCATGGCGGTTGCTTGCTCCTTTCGTAACAACACAATACAGACCTGGCACAGGAACGGTCAGGAGAGATTCAGGATTTTTTTGAAGAAGAGGGCTTCTTCCGAACCGGTTTTTTACGAACGCTGAAGCCAAATCCTCCAAGCGAGCGCCCGAGCGGGACATATTGCCCGTGGGAGTAGGCGACCAGCTCCGCCTTTTCAAGGCAGAGTCTGCCGGAGGAGTCGAGCAGGGATTCCTCCGCATGAACGGCCTCGATCTCTGCCAGAAAGAGGTCGTGGGAGCCCAGCTCCAGCACTTGGGTCACCCGGCATTCGAGCGAGAGGGGGCTCTCGTCGATCAACGGACAGCCAAGGCGGCCGGCCGAGGCGTGAAGACCGAGATGGGCCAGCTTGTCGAGCTGGCGGCCCGAGCGCACGCCGCAGAAGTCGGCGGCACGGACCAGGGAACGATTGACCAGATTGAGGGAGAACAGGCCGCTCTCCCGAATGAGGCCATAGCTGTAGCGCTCCTTGCGGATGGAGACATAGGCCATGGGCGGATCGCTGCACACCACGCCGGTCCAGGCCGCAGTCATGGTATTGGGGTGTTCCGCGCTGCCGCAGCCGACCAGCACGACCGGCACGGGGGAGAGCAGGGTGCTTCCGTCCCAGGTGACCTTTGCCATGAAAAGATTCCTCCTTTTGGATGAGAATCGGCACAAAAAGAAAGGCTCAGCGGAATCAGCCGGCAGAGGAGTTTTCGCCCTGAGAGCCGACCGCCTTTCTGATATTATAGAGCATAACGGCGGAGACCACAACAACTGCGCCGATCAAAGAGAGCAGGGAGATGGTCTCGTGGTAGAAGAGGGCCACCCAGACGGGATTGAGCACCGGCTCCAGCCCGGAGGTGAGAGAGGCGGTGACGGGGGGAACGGCGGAAAGTCCGCGGGAAAAGAGGATATAGGCGAGGCCGAGCTGGAAGAAGCCCAGCATCGCGACCGCTCCCAAAACGGGGAGAGAAAAATTGCGCTCCTGCAGCAAAAAGGGAAAGCCGACTGCACAGCCGGCGCACTGTCCGAGAAGGATGGAGGAGAGAGAATCGGCGCCCGGCAACGCATTGAGCAGAAACACGCCGGCATAGGTCAGACCGGAGAGCAGTGCCAGCAGATTTCCGAGGCCGCCCCCGCTGGTCAGACTGTCGACAAAAAAGCAGAGGATTCCCGCCAGGACCACGCCGCAGGTGACAAGGTCGAGCCGGGTGGGCTTCTGGTGGAAGAAGATGGCCATGATAAAGATAAGAAAGATCGGAGCGGTGAACTGCAGCACGATGGCGTTGGCCGCCGTAGTCAGCTTGTTTGCGATGACATAGAGCGTGGTGGTGGCAAACATGCAGAAGGCGCCCACCAGCACGCCGCGGTTGACAACAAGGTGATGTTCGGACTTTTTCATATAAAATCCGATGAGGAAGACGGCGATGAGGTTGCGCGCCCCGTTGATGGCGAGGGGGTTCCATGGAATGAGCTTGATGCCGAGCCCTCCCAGCGAGAAGAGCAGGGATGCGAGCAGAACACAGATCGTTCCTTCCCGCGCGGAAACAACGGGAGCCGCGGATTTTGAAGTTTGACGGTTTGACATGAAGACCTCCCGGGAAACCGGCTTGCAGACGGCAAGGCGGAGACGATGACGAAGTCGGAATCACACGCTTGCGGCGAGGCGCCCGTGAGCCTGTGAAGAGGAGTGCCCGCCGTGTAAATTCTATGCCCTACAGTATAACAGGAAGCACCTTGGTATGCAATATGAAACGGGAATTTTACAAAGCAGGGCCTTCCGGACCGACCCACTTCCTTCCAGCCGATTCGCAGTGAGGGAAACGGCCCCGATCCGAATCCGATTCAAGTCTCCACATGAGAGGAGGTTTTCCCGGAAAAGGCATTTCCGTGCTTGAGAGAAAGGACCGAAAAAATATCGGAATATGCAAAGACGGGGAGATTTATGCAGGATTGTGCCATGACGGAAGATTTGTTCCGATCGCTCGGCTGCATCGGTTGGAGAGAGGGATGGGATGATCTGCACGGAGCAGAGGAAAGAGCATCATAACGATGGAAGATATCAAAACCTGCCAAGTATTGCGACTTATGGAAACATATAACAATATATAGGAAGTGTAATGAAGAAGCTTTGCAAGTTTAAAAAAATGAGAGCCAATCGTGTGTTTGAGAAGAGCAGAGGAAAAGGATTCAAGAAAAACAACAAAAACCAACCCAAAATATTGACAAAAGCGTCAGTTGAAGTTTGGTAAGAAAGGATGGTATACTTATAACAGTATACTTTGAGTGGGCCGATGATCCGGTTGGCACGGGGGGTGCCCGCCGGATGGAAAAGAGAGGGCCCATGATAAGAAGGCATCTCTATCAAAACTTAAAGGAGGAACCGCAATATGCCTAAGGTAGAAATCAGAAGCGAAAGCTGCAAGGCGTGTGAGTACTGTGTCAAGACTTGCCCGAACAAAGTTCTGGCACTGGGCGCTGAGAGCAATTCCAAGGGGTATCATTATGTCGTTCCGGCCAATCCCGATGCCTGCATCGGCTGTAAGCTGTGCGCCATTGTTTGCCCCGACGCCGCGATTGAAGTTTACAAATAATAAGGAGGTTGCATCATGGAAAAGAGATTCATGAAGGGCGCTGAAGCGATCGCTGAAGCCGCTGTGAGAGCCGGCTGCCGCTTCTTTGCCGGATATCCCATCACCCCTCAAAACGAGATTCCTGAGTACTTCGCCAGAAGAATGCCCGAGGTTGGAGGCGTTTTCCTTCAGGGTGAGTCTGAAGTTGCCTCGATCAACATGGTCAACGGCGCTGCTTTCGGCGGCACCCGCAGCATGACCTCTTCCTCTTCCTGCGGAATCTCTCTGAAGGCTGAGGGTGTTTCTCAGGCTGCGACCGATCATCTGCCCATCGTTGTGTGCTCCGTCATGCGCGGCGGCCCCGGTGTCGGCCCCATCACGGGATCTCAGCAGGACTATTGGCAGGCCACAAAGGCGCACGGCAACGGCGGCTACAAGCTGCTGGTCTTCACGCCTGAGTCTGTGCAGGAAGCGGTTGACATGACTTACCATGCTTGGGACTATGCCGAGAAGTATCGCAACCCCGTTATGATCCTGATCGACGGCGTTATCGGCGTTATGATGGAACCCATCGAGCTGCCCGATATGGTTTCCGATGAGTTTATCGCCCAGAATAAGGCTGCCAAGAAGGCCGCCTATGCGCCCGGCCCGAGAGAAGACGGCCGCAAAGAAAAGCATCCGATCAATGTGTCCGACGGCGGCCCGATGGGCAGAAACCATGCCGACTGGATGAAGTATGAAGGATGGAAAGAGAACGAGACCGATGTGGAGTTCTATCAGACCGACGACGCTGAGCTCATCATCGCCGCCTATGGTATCTCCGCCCGTATCGCCAAGTCTGCGATCGGTATTCTGCGTTCCGAAGGCTACAAGGTTGGCCTGATTCGTCCGAAGAGAGTGTACCCGTTCCCCACCAAGGCATTTGCAGATCTGTGCCCCAAGAAGATCAAGGGTATTCTGGACGTTGAGATGTCGATGCCTCCTCAGCTTGCAGAGGATGTTGACGCCGCTACCAAGGGTGCGATTCCGATGGAATACTGCCTGACCTCTTACGGCGTGATCATGAACAGGGACGACATCGTGGCCAAGGCCAAAGAGATGCTGAACAAGTAAAGAAAGGGGAAGAACCATGGAGAAAATTTATACCAGACCCTCTTACATCCGTGAAGGCGCTACCAGCGGATTCTGCCCCGGCTGTATGCACAGCACCGTGCATAAGCTGGTTGGCGAGGTGCTCGATGAGCTGGGCATTGTCAACAAGACCGTTACCGTGTGGGGCGTTGGCTGCTGCATCCTGGGTGCCGGCTACACCACGCACGACAGCTTTGGTTCTCCCCATGGCCGCGCCTGCGCCGTGGCCAGCGCCTACAAGAGAACCAACCCCGATGAGATCGTTTACACCTATCAGGGCGACGGCGACCTCGCTTCCATCGGTATCGCGGAGACCATCTACGCGGCCAACCGCGGCGAGAACTTCACCGTTATCTTCATCAACAACTCCACCTACGGTATGACCGGCGGCCAGATGGCCCCCACCACCCTGGTTGGTCAGAAGGCCACCACCGCTCCCTTCGGCCGTGATCCCAAGCAGCATGGATATCCCGTCCACGTCTGCGAGCTGCTGGCCACTCTGAAGGCTCCCTACTATCTGGAGCGCGTCACCTGCCTGGATGCCCCCAATGTGCTCAAGGCGAAGAAGGCCATCAAGAAGGCTTTCCAGAATCAGATCGACGGCAAGGGCTTCTCTCTTGTTGAGATCATGTCCAACTGCCCGACCAACTGGGGCATGGCTCCTCTTGAGACGCTGGAATTCATGAAGGAAAATACCCTCAAGGAGTTCCCGCTCGGCGTGTATCGCGACAAGGACGCTGAGTAATTCAGACGACAGTCGAATGCTAAAGCACACCGCCTGAAAAGACAGGCAAAAAATCAAGGCTTACCGCTTGCCTGAAAAGCGGCCCCGTAAGCACGGAACGCCGGGCAGGACATGTCTCCATGTGCTCTGTCTCTGGTTTGGAAACAGACACGGCGTGCCGTGACGAAGCGGGTATGGAGGATATTATGGAAAGAAGCTTACTGGTTGGCGGCTTCGGCGGCCAGGGCGTTATGGTTATCGGTCAGCTGATGTGCTATACCGCCTGCGAGACCACGGATCTCGAAGTTACGTTTTTCCCGAGCTACGGCTCTGAGCAGCGCGGCGGTACCGCGAACTGCTATGTGGTGATCTCCGACCAGCCCATTGGCGCGCCTGTTGTCAATGTGATGGACGACGTGATGGTTCTGAACGATCCTTCTCTGGTGAAGTTCCAGGGGATGGTGAAGGCCGGCGGCAACCTGTTCATCAACAGCTCGATCGTGACGACCGAGCCGTCGAGAACCGACATCAAGATCATCAAGGTACCGGCGAACGCGATCGCGGACGAGCTGGGCAATGCGAAGGTTGCGAACCTGGTCATGGCCGGCGCATACATCGGCTACACCGAGCTGCTGCCTCCTGAGAAGGTTCTTGCGACTGCGTTCAAGAAGCTGGGTGCCAAGAGACCTCAGCTGAATCCCCTGAACCAGGCTGCGTTTGAGCGCGGCATGGAGATCGGCAAGGCTGCGAAGGCGTAAGCCGGAAGCGAATTGCCCCTGAAGATTCAAAAAAGAGCCACTCCCGAGAACGGGAGTGGCTCTTTGTCTT
>JAFRSP010000031.1 GCA_017427525.1 Clostridia bacterium | reverse complement strand
CCGGAAAGATAAGTCGGCGCCAACACCAGGCAGTGGCTGCAAACGCAGCCACTGCTCCATATTCCTCCTTAGCTCAGTTGGTAGAGCATGCGGCTGTTAACCGCAGGGTCGTTGGTTCGAGTCCAACAGGGGGAGCCAAACGGGCCTTTAGCTCAGTTGGTCAGAGCAGCCGGCTCATAACCGGTCGGTCCCGGGTTCGAGTCCCTGAAGGCCCACCAATGCATTCAGGTTGTCGACGGATTTCGATGTCCTGTTTAAATAGTTGGTTTTCAAGCGCTTGCAACGTGGAGAACGGCTGTTCGACCTCATAATTTAAAGGCGCGCGCCCATGCAGGAATCAAGCGATCTCGCTGCGTGTTCAACATGGAAATCCTTCATTTTCATTGAAATTTTCGGTTGACATGTGGATGCAGATAGGCTATAATTCGAGTATGGTTGTCGCCTTTCTATCTAGGGGTATAGCTCAGTTGGTAGAGCAGCGGTCTCCAAAACCGCGTGCCGAGGGTTCAAATCCTTCTGCCCCTGCCACATGGCCCGTTGGTCAAGCGGTCAAGACGGCGGCCTCTCACGCCGCAAACGGGAGTTCGATTCTCCCACGGGTCACCATATGCACCTTTAGCTCAGTTGGTAGAGCAGCTGACTCTTAATCAGCGGGTCCCGGGTTCGAGTCCCTGAAGGTGCACCATGCTGTTATAGCTCAGTAGGCAGAGCACATCCTTGGTAAGGATGAGGTCGGCAGTTCGAATCTGCCTAACAGCTCCATGAAAAAGCCCGAAACGATGCGGTTTTCGGGCTTTTCGTTCTTTTGCATGAGATTCTATTCTCATCCAAAACCACCGCAGGAACCACCGTCGGCATATCTAAGCAACAGGTCAAAAAACACGTTTTTTTACGTGGAGAGGCTGTTGCCTGCCTTTCTTCCAAACCACGAAGAGCCAATCAGGAGGACCCGCCTGATTGGCTCTTTTATTGGGAAAGCAGAGGAGTTCCGCATTTTCTTGCTGCTGCAGCAAAGAAGACGAACATAGGGCAAAAAGCGTTCACTTGAAGCGAAAGACACAATGTGATATCCTTTGGGTATCCCGAAAGGCGGCTGTTTCAATATCGTGATGGGATAGAAGCGCTGAAACCGGAGAGGAGAGATCGTAACTGTGGGTCAGTTCATCATCAGAAACGCACGCGCAGAAGACGCAGAGGCGCTGGTTGCCATGCAGCAGCAGCTCGATACCGAGACCAAAAACATGATGTATGAACCGGGCGAGCGCCCTGCAGACTGGTGGGTCCTTGCCCATCAACTGGAAAGACTCGAAGAGGAAGGTTCTGCAATGTTTCTGGCCTTCGACGGAGAGCAGCTGGTTGGGTTTCTGAAGGCCGAGCGCGGGGCTCCGCGCAGGATTGCCCACAGCGCCTATCTTACGATTGGGCTGCTTGCTTGCGCCCGCGGAAAGGGATTGGGAACTGCTCTGTTTCAGATGCTTGAGGAGTGGGCGCAGGGGGCCGGACTCACGCGTTTGGAACTGATCGTGCGCCGCGACAACGATATTGCGATCAGGCTCTATCAAAAATTTGGGTTTGAGATCGAAGGGATCAAACCGCGGGCCTTGTTTGTAGATGGCGCTTATGTGGATGAGTATCTCATGGGAAGGCTGCTGTGACTTTGGTTGAGGCTCTCTCTTATACCGAGTGCTCCACCCATTGAGAAGCATTCATCCTGTGAAAAACGGAAAAAAGCGTTGCAATGCTCCTTGCGAGTGCAATTGTTCGGTGGAATGTGGTGCGATTTGATGCTTCTATTCTGTACACTGCTCGGTACACCGCTTGTCAGGGTAAGCAGATGGGGTCGGAGTGTTTTTTGCATCCTGTTCCGATCTGACCTATGCTATGACGCAGAAAAAGAACTGTCGATTTTTCCCGGTTTTTCTCCAAATCAGGCTTGCGTGGTCAAAGTGCAATGTGGTATAATGGCGCGAGATACGAAGGGAGGAATCCATCGGTGGAAAAAAGGATTATTGGAATTGAAGAAAAGGTCCCGCTTGGACAGGGTATCGCATTGTCGGTTCAACACGTTTTCGCGATGTTTGGAGCTTCAGTGCTGGTACCCATTATTTTTGGGGTCAATCCCGGAATCGTTCTGTTTATGAACGGCGTGGGAACCCTGTTGTTTATTTTTATCACCAAGGGAAGAGCTCCTGCCTACCTCGGCTCCAGCTTTGCTTTTATCGCCCCTGCGCAGGCCATTATTCTCACAATGGGATATGAATACGCACAGGGCGGATTTGTCGCAGTGGGTTTGGCCGGATGTGTTTTGGCCCTCATCATCGGCAAGGTCGGCACAGACTGGATCGATGTGGTGCTGCCTCCCGCCGCCATGGGACCGGTTGTCGCGCTGATCGGGCTGGAGCTTGCCTCCAACACGGTTGCCGGCGGCACGACAGGCGCCAACCTCCTGAGCGAAACGACCACTGCCGGAGACTGGGTGGTGTTTCTTGTCACCATCGGCGTGGCCATCCTCGGTTCGGTGATTTTCCGCGGATTCTTCTCCGTGATTCCGCTGCTGATCGCGATGCTGTGCGGATACGGCACTGCGTTTTTGTTCCATCAGGTCTCGTTTGAGGCTGTGACGTCTGCAAAGCTGTTCCAGATGCCTGCGTTCCAGTTTCCCAAGTTCGATATGCAGGCGATTCTGATCATGTTGCCGGTTCTGCTGGTGATCACAAGTGAGCACATCGGGCATCAGCTTGTCACCAGTAAGATCGTGGGCAGAGATCTGCTCAAGGATCCCGGCCTGCATCGTTCCATGCTGGGCGACGATCTCTCGACCGCCCTGTCCGGCTTCATCGGCGCGGTTCCCACCACGACATACGGAGAGAATATCGGCGTTATGGCCATCACCGGCGTTTACAGTGTCTATGTCATCGGCGGCGCAGCAATCATTTCGATCCTGATGGCCTTCATCGGGCCGCTTTCTGCCTTGATTCAGACCATCCCCGGGAACGTCATCGGCGGAATTTCCTTCCTTCTTTACGGCATGATCGGCACCTCCGGTATCCGTCTGATCGTGGATGCGCAGGTGGACTACGGCAAATCCAGGAACCTGATTCTCACCTCTGTGGTGTTCGTTGCAGGTCTTTCCGGGCTGGCGGTTGATATCGGCGGTCTCAAGATCTCGGGAATGACGCTGGCCTGTGTGGTCGGTATCCTCCTGAGCCTGATCTTCCACCTCTGTGACAAAGCGGGGATCCTGGCCGACTAAAAGCTCCCTGCTTTTCCCAAAGCGGCGGAGTTATTCTAAACAAAACCCAAGCGGCTCTTTCACACAGCACAGGTGCTGTGCGAAAGAGCCGTTTTTTGTCCACATTTTATTTTAGTGTTGACTAAAATAAAATGTGCGTGTACAATACAGATGCAAAGGACAGGAGGGGACGGAATGGACATCGCAATGTTGCTTAAGGCTTTGGGGGAACCGACACGGGCTTCGATTTATCGGCAGCTGCTGGAGCGCAAGCACTGTGTGCGCTCTCTTTCCAAAAAGCTGGGGATCACGGAATCCGCCATCTCACAGCACATGAAGGTGCTGCGGGAAGCAGGGCTTGTCTATGGGGAACAATTCGGATACCACACGCACTATCTGCCGAAACAGGAGGCGCTGGACTTCCTTGTGCAGGAATTCCGGATCATGCAGCAGAAATCGCTGGTGCTCAACCGCGACGCCGATGTCTGTGAATGTGAGTTCCGTAAAGAGGGGGACAAACCATGAGTCTTGTCTTTGAGCTGTTTTTCACCTTTTTAAAAATCGGGTTATTCACCTTCGGCGGGGGCTATGCAATGATTTCGGTGATCGAGCGGATCTGTGTGGAGGAGAAAGGGTGGATCTCCCATGAGGACATGATGGATGTTGTCGTTCTTGCAGAGTCTACACCCGGCCCTATTGCCATCAACTGTGCCACCTATGTCGGATATCGGAAAAAGGGGCTCTCAGGTGCGGGAATCGCAACGCTTGGTATCGTGCTGCCCTCCTTTTGCATCATTTACCTGATTTCGTTTTTTCTCGATAACTATCTGGAGATTGCGTGGATTGCCCATGCGTTTCAGGGAATCAAGCTCGCAGTGGGCATTCTCATTGTGGATGCGGCGCACACCATGCTTCGAAAGATGAATCGCAATTGGCTGCCCCGCACGATTTTTTGCGTTTCCTTCACGGCGATGTTGCTCATCGACCTGTTTGCGTGGAAGTTTTCTGTCATCGGGATGATGTTGATCGCCGCGGCCTTCAGCCTTATCGTCTTCCTCACCCAGAGTGGGACGAAGCAAAAGGAAGGGGGTGTAGTGTGATGGTGCTCGAGCTTTTTCTTGGATTTCTCAAGGTGGGGTGCTTTGCCTTCGGCGGAGCCTACGCGGCGATTCCTCTGATTCGGGATATCGTGCTCTCTCACGGCTGGATCGATGAAGAGCTGCTGACCTATATGATCGCCGTGAGCGAGAGCACGCCAGGGCCGATTATGGTCAACCTCGCCACCTATGTCGGCAGCACAAAGGCCGGCTTTTTCGGCGCGATTGCCGCCACGCTGGCGGTGGTGCTCCCCTCTTTTGTAACGATTCTCTTGATGACGGCTGCGTTAAAAACGGCGGGGAAAAACCGCTATGTTCAGGCCGTGCTTCGAGGACTCAAGCCCTGTATGGTCGGCATAATTCTTGCGACCGGCTGCTTTATGATGGGAAAAAACTGCGGGTTTTTTGGGCAGGGAGCCGTATTTAGCCTGCGCGCTGCGGGGATCACTGCGCTGCTGGCCCTCGTCTTTTTCGGCTCTGAGAAGGTCGGAAAGAAGAAGCTGTCGCCGATCACGCTGATCGTGATTTCCGCCTGCCTTGGAGCTTTGGTATATGCTTTTTGATGTGGAAGAATATGAAAAACCCGGCGTGTTGGCGCCGGGTTTTTCAATATCAAAAGCAACGGAAGATGATGTGGATTCATCAATCAAATCGGTTTGAGAATCCTTGCGGAATGATCCAAAAAAGAAAAGGCGATTTTAGCACTCTAACACTTAGAGTGCTAAAATTTACAGTTTATTCATAGAATGGTCATGAAAATTGCGAATTTCATGGGTATCATAGTAGATGAAAAGAGGAAAAATAGGAAGGAAGGTGTTCCCGATGTGCTGGAATACCAGCCAAGGCCTGATCTGCCGGATTGTCTGACCATGCATCATGAAAAGGCAGATACGCATACGATTCATAAAACGAAATCAAAGGAGGAAGTTCTATGTTCGGACTTACACCCTATCGCAGAAACCAGCAGGCGCTGGCATACAATCCCTTCCGTGAAATGGAGGAATTGCAGCGCAGATTTTTTGAAGAGCCCTTTGGCAGCTTTTATCGTACCGGTGGGCTTGCTGAATTCAAGACCGATATCACCGATCAGGGCGACAGCTATCTGTTGGAGGCAGATCTCCCCGGATTTGAGAAGGAGGATATCCATCTGGGGATCGACGGAAACCTGCTGACCATCAGCGCGGAACGTCATTCCGAGTATGAAAACAAGGACAAGAAGGGGAACTATATCAGCTGCGAACGATCCTATGGAACCTACAGCAGATCTTTTGATATTTCCAACATCGACCAGGAGGGCATCAAGGCAAAGCTCGACAAGGGCGTGCTGAAGCTCACCCTTCCCAAGAAGCCCGAAGTGGTTCCGACCCAGCGCCAGCTGGAAATTGAATAAGCGCCGCCCCCTTCGCGCCGTAAGGACTGCTAAGCATCAAAACGCGCTCACCCATCGGGTGAGCGCATTTTTTCTTCTGCACTGCTGCAACAAATGGCGCAGAGAAGGGAGAAGACATACCTTTTTGGGAAAGCTGCATAAAGCCCAAGAAGAGACGAAAACGCCGCAGGTTTTTGCATAAAAAGAATGCCTGCAACAAAAATGCCCTCCTTTGCGGCTTTGCAAAAGAGGGCTCTTTCTGGAGCGGGTGATGGGAGTCGAACCCACCTCTAAAGCTTGGGAAGCTTTCATTCTACCGATGAACTACACCCGCAGGGTGTGTTTAAGGATACCATAAACGGCAGAAAAAAGCAAGGGGTTTCAAACGATTTCCGGTGGGATACAAGCTGCATTTGTCGGGATTTCCGAAGTATGCTATACTGAAATTAAACAAAGTCGGACGGAGAAAAGTATGGGTCAGTTGACCCTCAGGGAGATTTCTCCGCTCGTGATGATACGGCGCACACCGCCCTGCTGCACGATGAGGCCGCCCGTTGCGGGATCCAACCCCACGGCGAGCGCCTCTTGTTTCCCCTGAGGGGTAATCAGCGAAATCTCTTTTCCCAAGACGTTGGAGCGCTTAGCCAGATCGGAAATCACCTGTTCTCTATCGGGCGGGCTGCCGACCCAGCGGTCGAGCGCCCGGATCAGGGCATTCAGGAATTGTTCCACAGAGACGGAATACCCCTCGATCGCCAGCGAGGTGGCGATCTCTGCGAGCTCGGGAGGAAAGGCCTTCTGGGCCACATTGCAGCCGATGCCGACCAGCAGGATGGGCGCGCCTTCAAAAAAAACCTGCGTCAGGATGCCGCAGAACTTTTTCCCGTTCAGCTGCACGTCGTTGGGCCATTTGATGCGGCAATCGGCCCCGCAGCAGGTAGCTGCGGCGTCGCACACGGCGAGACCTGCCAGCGAGGTGGTCAAAAGCCAGTCTGCCGGTTCTCCCTGCGGACGGAGCAGCAGGGTGACATAGGAGCCGCCCTCTTCGGAAAAGAAGCTGCGGCCCTGTCGACCGCGTCCCGCGGTCTGCCGCACGGCGGTGACGATGGTGCCGTGCGGAGCGCCGGAGTTTGCGAGACGCAGCGCCTCATCGTTGGTAGAGGATAGCTGGCCATAGCGGAACACGCTTTTGATCATAGCTGATACTCTCCTTCTTGTGTGCGGATGGGTAGGGTTTTCCAGAGGTTTATCAGAAGGATTATAGCATAGGGGAAGCGGATTTCCAAGTCACAGGTTTAAAATCAGGCGGCTGACGGCCAGCGCCGTCACGCCCGGGATGCCGAGCACAAGCGCAGTGGCGACGGTGACGGCATTGATGCCGACCGTCAGGCCGAATGGAGAGCCAAAGAGGCTGACGGCAGCCAAGCCAAGCAGAGAAAGCGCCGCGCGGAGCAGCCAGCGCATCAGGGCAGAGAGCGGGCGCAGCAGCAACAAGAAGAGCATCAGCCCGACAATTCCGATAACGGGGGTCAGCAAAGCCCAATCATTCATGGAAAAACGCCTCCTCCCGCCGCAGCCGTTCGGCATGTGCCTGTTCCTTGGCCTGGCAGATGCAGGCCGACTGCTGTTTGCTCAGCGATTGATCCTCATAGATGAGGGCCTCGATCAGGGCGGGATCGGTGGCCTGTGCAAACCGGTCGAGCACCCGCTGCCGCTCTCCCCGCAGCCACTGCATGCGCTGGGAAGGCGCATATCCCCAGTCGGCGCTTTTTTTCACAACGGATTCCCCCTTTTTACCCACAGGCTTGTTTGCTGCTTAGCTAGCCTTGGCAAATGGATGCTAAAGTATTCTATTCATGTTTCTTTTCTTCCAGAACGCGCACAGCTGGGTTTTTCTTGCGTTTTATGTGGATTTCCTGTATAATATTTTGGATTTTTATAATCACCAACAGCTTGAGGAGGTTGGAATGGCCAGAAAAACCGCCCAAACTTATGGAAACGACAGTATTGTCACCCTCAAAGGGGCAGACAGGGTCCGCCTGCGCCCCGCCGTGATCTTCGGGTCGGATGGACTCGAAGGTTGTCAGCATTCCTTTTTTGAGATTCTGTCGAATTCCATCGACGAGGCCCGCGAGGGGTTCGGAGACCAGATCCTTGTCACCCGTTATGCCGATGGATCGCTTGAGGTGGAGGATTTCGGCCGCGGCGTGCCCATGGACTACAATGAGAAGGAAGGCCGATACAACTGGGAACTGGTCTACTGCGAGCTCTATGCCGGAGGAAAATACAATAACGACGAGGGAGAAAACTATATGTATTCCCTCGGACTCAACGGCCTCGGAGCCTGCGCTACCCAGTATGCCTCCGAGTGGTTCCATGTGACCTCTCTGCGCGACGGAACGCGATATGAGCTGCAGTTCGAGCGTGGAGAGCCGGTGGGGGAGTTGCAGGCCACGCCCTATTCGGGGCGGAGGACCGGAACCATCACGCGCTGGCGTCCGGATCGCGACGTTTTCACCGAGATTGCTATTCCTGAAGAATACTTCCGCGACATGCTGAAGCGGCAGGCGGTCGTCAATGCAGGGCTCACCTTTCTCTTCCGCAACGAGGTCGAGAAGGGTCGCTTCGAGGAACAGAGCTGGCGCTATGAAAATGGCATTGCCGACTATCTTGCCGAGCGGATCGGAGAAAACGGTCTCACCACGCCCTTTTTCGCCCGCGGAGAGAGGCAGGGGCGGGATCGGGAGGACAAGCCGCTCTACAAGGTCAAGCTCGAGGTGGCTTTTGCCTTTTCGGTCAGCGTGCAGGTGCTCGAATACTACCACAACTCCTCCTACCTGGAGCATGGCGGTTCCCCCGATAAGGCCGTTCGGTCGGCCTTTGTCTCGGTCATCGATGCGCATCTGAAAGCAGCGGGGAAATACAATAAGAACGAGACCAAAATCACCTTTTCCGATGTGGCAGATTGTCTGGTGTTCATCAGCAATTCCCACTCCACACGCACCTCGTATGAGAACCAGACCAAAAAGGCCATCAACAACAAATTCATCACCGAGGCCATGACCGCCTTTTTGAAGGAGCAGCTCGAGATCTGTTTTTTGGAGAACCCTGCCGATCTGGCGAAGGTGCTGGATCAGGTGCTGGTCAACAAGCGGGCCCGCGAGCAGTCGGAAAAAGCCCGCATCAATCTGAAGAAAACCCTCTCGGGCGGAACCGATATGGTGAGCCGCGTACAGAAATTTGTTGACTGCCGAACCAAAGACCTGGAGAAGCGCGAGCTGTATATCGTGGAGGGAGATTCCGCGCTTGGCGCCTGCAAGCAGGGGCGTGACGCTGAGTTCCAGGCCATCATTCCGGTGCGCGGAAAGATCCTCAATTGCCTTAAGAGCGATTTCGACAAGATCTTCAAAAACGAGATCATCGTAGACCTGCTGCGGGTCATGGGCTGCGGAGTCGAGGTCCGCTCCAAAAACAACCGCGAGCTCTCCACTTTCGATTTGAACGCCCTGCGCTACAAAAAAATCATCATCTGCACCGATGCCGATGTGGACGGCTTTCAGATCCGCACCTTGATTCTCACGATGATCTACCGGCTGACGCCTACCCTGCTGCGAGAAGGCAGGGTGTATATCGCCGAGAGCCCGCTCTATGAGATCACCTGCAAGGGAAAGACCTACTTTGCCTATACCGATCGGGAGCGCGATGAGATCACGGCCTCGCTTTCCGGCAAGGTGACCATTCAGCGATCCAAAGGGCTTGGCGAAAACGAGCCCGACATGATGTGGCAGACCACCATGAATCCGGCCACTCGCCGCCTCATCCGCGTCACGCCGGACGACGCGATGCGCACGGCCGAGATGTTCGAGCTGCTGCTGGGCGACAATTTGCAGGGCAGAAAAGACTTTATCGCGCAAAACGGGAGCCGGTATCTCGACTCAGCCGATGTGTCCTAAAGGGCCAAGCTGCGCCGTATAGGGGCGCAGGGCTTTGACGCAGTCCGCAGGAGGCGCTGCATTTATGCGGGCTGATCTGATACTTGAAACAGCGAAGGAGTACTCCATGGCAAGAAAGAAAGCACCGAAAAAAGAATATGTGGAGGGCGCGTTTATCGATCAGCCCATCACCGAAACGCTGGAGCAAAACTATATGCCCTACGCCATGAGTGTCATTATCTCAAGGGCCATCCCTGAGATCGACGGCTTCAAGCCTTCGCACCGAAAGCTGCTCTATACCATGTATAAGATGGGGCTGCTCAGTGGCAGCCGCACCAAGTCGGCCAACGTGGTGGGGCAGACCATGAAGCTCAACCCCCACGGAGACGCTGCGATTTACGACACCATGGTGCGCCTTTCGCGTGGGTACGACGCTCTGCTGCTGCCCTATGTGGACTCCAAGGGGAATTTCGGAAAGGTCTTCTCCCGCGACATGGCGTGGGCAGCCTCCCGCTACACTGAGGTGAAGCTGGATCCGATCTGCCGTGAGCTTTTTGCCGACATCGAAAAAGACCCTGTGGACTTTGTGCCCAATTACGACAATTCCATGAAGGAGCCCACCCTGTTGCCCACCACCTTTCCGAATGTACTGGTCAATGCCAATCAGGGCATTGCAGTGGGAATGGCTTCGAACATCTGTTCCTTCAACCTGAAAGAGGTTTGCGACACCGCCATCGCCGTGATTCAAAACGGCGATCATCATATTGCGTCCACCCTTTTGGCGCCCGATTTTTCCCAGGGTGGACAGCTGATCTACGATGCCGAGGCACTCAACAAAATCTATGAGACAGGGCGGGGCTCCTTTCGCCTGCGGGCAAAATATCGCTTTCTTGAAAAGGAAAACATCATCGAGATCTATGAGATCCCCTACACCACCACGGTGGAGGCCATCATCGACAAGGTGATCGAGCTCTCAAAATCGGGACGGTTTCGAGAAATCACCGATATTCGAGATGAGACAGATCTCTCAGGACTCCGCATCGCGATCGACGTGAAGCGTGGAACCGACCCCGATCGGCTCATGGCACGTCTCTTCCGTCTGACCACGCTGGAAGATACCTTTTCCTGCAACTTCAATATTCTGGTGGGCAGCAACCCCCGCGTGATGGGGGTTCGCGAGATCCTCAATGAATGGACCTCCTTTCGATGCGACTGCGTGCGCCGCCGTATCGGCTATGACCTGGCTCATATGAAGGAGAGACTGCACCTGCTGGAGGGGCTGCGGGTCATCCTGCTCGATATCGACAAGGCGATCGCCATCATCAAAAACACGGAAGAAGACAGCGAGGTCGTTCCCAACCTCATGATTGGGTTCGGCATCGACGAGGTGCAGGCGGAATACATTGCAGAGATCAAGCTGCGCACTCTCAACCGGGAGTTGGTGCTCAAACGGTTGGAGGAGGCAGAGAATCTGCAAAGCGAAATCGATCGACTTTCCGAGATCCTGCGCAGCGAAGCGAAGCTGGTCGACGTGATCCTGAAGGAACTTGCCGAGATCCGCGATCGATATGCTTCGCCCCGTCGGACCGAGATCCTCTATGAAGACGTTCTCCCCGCCGAAGAGCCCGAGCAGGTCGCCGATTACGCCGTAACGGCCTTTCTCACAAAAGAGGGATATTTCAAAAAGATCACGGCCCAATCGCTCCGCATGGCGAGTGAACAGCGGCTCAAAGAAGGCGATGAAATCGTCAGCGCTATCCCCACCTTCAACCGCGCCGATCTGCTGGTTTTCACAACCGCCAAGCAGGTCTACAAGGCCAAGCTGCACGAGTTCGACGACGTCAAGGCGTCAGCAATGGGCGTATTCTTGCCGGGCAAGCTGGAAATGGCGGAAGAGGAAACCCCGGTCGCCATTGTCCCGACAACCGACTATGAGGGATGGCTATGCTTCTTCTATGAAAACGGAAAGGCCGCCCGCGTGCCTCTTTCCGCCTATGCCACAAAGACCAACCGCAAGAAGCTGACCGGCGCCTATGGAGACAAATCGCCCCTTGTCGCCATCACCGACGGGGAGGAACTCGTGGTTTTGACTTCCTCCTCCGGAAAGCGGCTTCTGGTGAACCCCGCCATGATTCCGGAAAAGCAGTCCCGCGACACGCAGGGCGTTCAGGTTTTAACCCTTTCGCCGCGTCATCGCCTGGTGAGTGTCGAGCCCTATACCGAAGGGATGTTTGAAAATCCCTCTCGGTATCGCTCCAAGGCGCTGCCGGCCGCCGGCGCCAATCTCAGCGACAAGGATCGGGACCGTTTCCAGCTGAAACTCTGACAGACAGTTCCGCCGCGAGAGAGACTTCGCGCCGCTACCTGCTGCGGCTTTGAAGATGGATTCTTTAGAAAGGAAGTGTCGATATGGATTTTTCTGCTCTTGCAAATTCCCGTTTCTCTGTTCGCAGTTTCTCGGAAAAACCGATCAAAGAGGAGGAGCTGAATGCCGTGTTGGAGGCGGGGCGCTGCGCGCCCACGGCCTGCAACTATCAGCCGCAAAAGATCTATGTGCTGAAAAGTGAAAAGGCAATCGCTGTGATCCGTGCCATTACCCGCTGCGCCTTCAATGCGCCTGTGGTTCTGCTCGTCTGCGGCGACACCGCCGTGAGCTGGAAGAATCCCTTCAGCAAGCACGATTCCATGGACGCCGACTGTTCCATCGTGGCGACCCAAATGATGCTGAAGGCGGCAGAATTGGGCCTTGGGACCACTTGGGTCGGCTATTTTGACCCCGAAAAGGTGCGAGAGGCGTTTTCCCTGCCGGAGGGGGTCGAGCCGCTCTGTCTCCTGCCGATCGGGTATCCGGCAAGCGATGCGGTCCCGAGTGAAATGCACGGCAGCCGCAAGCCGCTGAGCGAAACTGTCACCGTTCTCTGAACGGGATTTGAAAGACTCAGGGCATCAGCGTTATCCTGCCGGGCACGGAAAGCCAAAAGACGCAAACAAAAGGGGGACCGAAACAGTTTCGGCCCCCCCTTTTGCTCCAAGATAGTGGTCGGAAGAAAAGAGCGAAAATTCAATGAGTTTCAAAAGGTTTTCCGGAAAGGGTTTGGGAATGAACGTTCTTTGTGTTTCAGGGCTTGACTCTCTGGGAGAAATCGGGTATACTACATTTTGTCGCAGTTGTATCTTGCTGCAAAACGGGGTGTAGCGCAGTTTGGTAGCGCGCTTGGTTCGGGACCAAGAGGCCGCGGGTTCAAGTCCCGCCACTCCGACCAAAAACAAAAGACAGGTGAAGGAGGCGCTTCGTGAGGAAGCGCCTCCTTCCGGATTTGAGCATGATCGCTTTGGCATTCAAGTCAGCAATGGTATTATGGACCAAACAAATCGGGATTTTGTTGAGGGGGTTCTTCTTTGCCTGCAAGTATAACGAGCATCGGATTTTGCCCCCAATCCAGAAGAGAGCGACAAAACCGGCTTGACCGCAATGGTCACGCCGGTTTTATATCTATATAGACGGCGATTGCCTGGCTCAAAGCATCTGTTTTGCAGTCCCTTCTCATCAGCATCAAAAGGTTGCTTCGCGCCCATTTTGCCGTTCCTCCTCTGCAAAAAGGTGCGCCCGATGCGGGGTCAGGACAAGGGTTTCGAACTCTGTATTTTATTGACAAGAGTCTTGGAGCACAGTATATTTAAGAGGCATGGGCAGATCGCAATGCTGCATGGCGCGGCATTTGAAACAGAGACCTGATCTGCTCAGCGGAGGTCTCCGCAGTTTTTTGTTGACACAGGGCCGAGACGTCCGGCCGATAGGGGGTGATCCGATATGTTGGAAAAGCTTATGAAGGATAGAGATCTGCAAGACTCCGAAGATATCGATTTTCTTTTGGAAGTCGCCGATTTGGTGAGGAAGCAGATAGAGAGCAGGCAGGATTCCGAGATCAGCGCGCTCCTCAATGAGTTGATTCAAAACAATTTCTATGAGGCGTTCTCCTGGACGATGGAACTCCTGCAAGAAGAATTTGAGAAAAAAGAAGGGGGGCTCGGCGATTTCGTTTGTCAGATCGGACGATTTGTCACAAATTTCGATGAATTTGCAGATCGTCTGCAGATGGATTCACGCCCACTGCATCAGGAAACCGAAAATGCCTATGATACGAATGGGGAAATCCAGTCGTTTTCCTACATCCGCACCTATCAAACGAAATATAAAAACATCTTCCTGCTCTCGTCGGAGAATTTTGACACAAAAGACAATGACTATATTCAATACAGGCTGTTGTTTACAAGGGATCCGGCGGGAACTCAAACCGTGTGACTGCATTTGATGCGATACAGGGGTTTGACACGGGAGGAAAAGACGTCTTTGCGGTGTGAACTTTGATGGCAGACCTTTCTTTGCGAGGCGAACATTTTTTAAGAAAACCCCTTGACATTTTCTTTTCTTCGCTTATACTTAAAATACAACAAAAGGCATATGCGGATATGGCGGAATTGGCAGACGCGCTAGATTCAGGTTCTAGTCGGGGCAACTCGGTGGAGGTTCAAGTCCTCTTATCCGCACCAAAAGGGAAACCCATCGTAGAGTGATGGGTTTCCCTTTCTGTGTTTAAGGCGGATAAGAGGACTTGAAGCTTCAGAAGTGATAAGCCTTTTCTTTCGCCTTTTTTAGACAGAATTTATGAGAAAGATCGTTTGAGACGGTCGGCGTTAGGGCTTTGATTCGTCCTGCCCTTGCGCAACGGTTTCGGGAAGATCGGTCTGCGCCGGACCGGAGAGAAGGGTTCCGAAGCGGTCAAATCGAGAGCCGTGGCAGGGACAGTCCCAGCTTTTTTCATCAGGATTCCACTCGAGCTGACAGCCGAGATGCGGGCAGGTGAGGTCGACAGGGTAGAGCCTCCCATTCTCATCCTTATAGACGCCGATCTTTTCCCCGTTGAAGAGCACCACGCCGCCGTGACCGGCAGGCAGTTCGGCGGCCAGCGTTTTGGGGACCTTCAAAAGCCGCCGACTCACCCCTTTGGCGGCCTGTGCACCCTCCTTGACGATGCCGGCGATGCTTTTCAAATCAAAACGCTCCGGGGCAAAAACCGCAGCAGCGGGGTTGCTTTTGCCGGTGAGCAGATCCCGCAGAACAAGCGCTGCGACCATCGAGGAGGTCATCCCCCATTTACGGAATCCGGTGGCTACATACCAGTTTGGACGGCTGTCGGCATAGCGCCCGATATAGGGCACATCGTCCACCGTTACGCAGTCCTGTGCAGACCAGTGGGCGACCTCTCTGCTGCCGGGGAACCAGGCTTTTGCCCGTTTCCGCAGCGCTTCATAGCGCCCGCCGATGCTGTTTTCGCCGCAGCGGTGTCCTCCGCCGCCCAGCAAAAGATAGCGTCCGGCATTGCGAAAAGAATAGGAGTTCTCGTCGGCTCCGATCCACATCCCTTCCAGATTTGAAGCATACTCCAGCGCCAAAACATAGGAGCGCTCCTGATGCATACGGGCGAAATACATGCCTGGAAAGTTGACAAAGGGATAGTGGCAGGCAAAGAGGATTTTTTCGGCTGTCACGATGCCGCGATCGGTCAGAATGCGGTTTTCTTCCACATGGGAAACCCGCGTTTTTTCATAGATGGTCAGATCTGCAGAGAGCGCCCGCAGGAACTTCAGTGGGTGGAACTGGGCCTGCCCGTCAAAACAAACTGCACCGGAAACGGGAAAAGGGAGCGTGGGAGCATCCACAAAGGTTGCAGGAAGGCCCAAGCTCGAAGCGCTCTCTGCTTCGGCCAGAAGCGTTTCCCTGTCGCTGCCATAGAGATATGCGCGGCGCTCTTCAAACTCGCAGTCGATGTTTCGCTCTTGGATCAGGCGACGAAACTCGGCGATAGCCGTTTCGTTGGCTGCAGCATAGGCTTTTGCCGACGCCATTCCCATCGTTTGAGTCAGCTTGTGATAAAACAACCCATGCTGCGAGGTGATTTTTGCCGTGGTGTTGCGGGTCTGCCCGCCGGCGGTCCGGTCCGCTTCCAAAACGAGAGTACGGAATCCGGCTTCCTGCAGCATATGGGCGATGAGAAGGCCGGCCATCCCCGCACCGATCACGGCAACCTCGGTTTCGGCATTGCCATGCAGCGGATCCCGTGCTTTGATTTCACAGGTTTGTGCCCAAATCGATTCCATGTGTGTTCCTCCATGAAGAAGACCCATCTCTCGGGTGCAGAAGGAAAGAGAGACACGCTGCAAATGCGTTTCCCAAGAGAAGCCCCTGTTTTGAAAGTAGTGTTTCAAAAAAACGCTGCAATATGCCATAGGATTGAGATTTTTGGCGCGGCATGCTATACTGTTGCCATCAGAATTCGCCTGGTATGCCGCAGCTTGCCAGGCAGAGCGATTGAAAAAGGAGGAGAGAAAAATGAAGGTGCTTCTCATCAATGGAAGTCCTCATGAAAAAGGTTGTACCTATACGGCACTGGCAGAGGTGGCCAGCGCGCTGGAAAAAGAGGGGATCGAAACCGAGATCCTGCAGATCGGAAGCGGAGACGTGCGCGGCTGCATGGCCTGTGGAGGCTGCTCGCAGACCGGACGGTGCGTGTTCGGAGATGAGGATAGAGTCAATGAAGCCATCGAAAAGATGGAACAGGCCGACGGACTTGTGATCGGCTCGCCGGTGCACTATGCTTCTCCTGCAGGGGCGATGCTCTCGTTTTTGGACCGCATGTTCTATGCAGGATCGGAGGCCTTTGCTCACAAGCCGGGTGCCTGCGTGGTTTCCGCACGCCGTGCGGGAACCACTGCCAGCCTGGATGTGCTTACCAAATATATCACGATCTCCCAGATGCCGCTGGTCAGTTCCTGCTATTGGAATATGGTGCACGGCTCGAATGCCGAGCAGGTCGCACAGGACAAAGAGGGTCTTCAGGTCATGCGCACGCTGGGGGCAAATATGGCGTGGCTGCTCCGCTGCATTCAAACGGCCAAGGAACATGGCGTGGAGCCTCCGGCACAGGAAAAGAGGATATTCACCAATTTCATTCGGTAGTTCCCAAATCGGGACAGAGCTTTTCTGCAGAGGAATAGGAGGAAACGGGCCTGTTCGTGCAGCGCCGGTTTGGCTCAAAAGAAAAAGCAGGATTGCGGATGCGCAATCCTGCTTTTTTTGCATAACGAATGCCTGTGCCGCCGGTGCAGATATGCTCGTTCCCGCGCGGGGCACGAAGGGCGGTTCTCGCCGCCGACCGATGTCAGCCGCTTGTCCATCGGACGAGGGCCAGACAGAAGTCCTGTCGCTGAAGCGTGAGGCGAACTGGGGTCGTAGAGAAAAGAGAAGATGCCGCCTCACTTGGCAAGGCGGCATCTTCTCTTCTATAAGATAATAAAAGCGTAAGGAAAGAATGCTTGAAGTTCATCGCACAAAGCGGGAAGATTTAGCGCTGATAGGCGACGCGGCCGCCCAGATAGGTTGCAACGGGGCGAATCGCACGGATCTGATCTTCGGGAACAGTGAAGATATCGGCGTCGAGCACAACGAAGTCGGCCAGGAAGCCTTCCTTGATGCGGCCGCGGCCGTTTTCATCGAAGCAGGTGTAGGCGCTGCCGACAGTGTAATTGTCGATCGCGGTGAAGCGATCCACACACTCCTTCTCGAGATAGATCTCGCCGCCGTTCAGATCTCTGCGGGTCACGGCGCAGTAGATGTTGTCGTAGGGGTTGAGGTCTTCCACGGGGCAGTCGGTGCCGTAGGAGACGGGAACACCCATGCGGCCCAGCGTGCCGAAAGCATAGGAGGTATCGGCCAGCGCATCGCCCACCCGCTGACGAACCACATGCATGTCGTAGTGGATGAAGATGGGCTGCACCAGGGCGCAGATATTGAGCTTCTGCATACGCTCCAGCAGCGGGACATCGGTGATCTGGCAGTGCACGATGCCGTGGCGGTTGGGATTGGTGCCGTCCTTGATCACCTTGGCATAGCTGTTGATGCAGTTTTCCACGGCGCCGTCGCCGATGCAGTGGGTCACGACCGTGCAGTTGTGCTCATCGCTGATGCGCACGATGTCGTCAAACACGTCATCGGCCAGCGTCTTGATGCCGAGGGCATTCGGATCGTCGGCATAGGGTCCGCGCAGCAGGGCGGTACGGGCGCCGAGAGAACCGTCGATGAACAGCTTTACGGAACCGAACTGTACCAGATTGTCTCCGCTTCCGCGCTTGAAGCCCTCGCTGAAGAAGCCGATCAGGTTTTCGGCCGTGGTGAAGCTGCACTGCGACCAGTAGCGGCAGGTGATGGCGTCCTTCGCGCGAAGAATGTCAAACGCGGCGAGATACTTGAGGTAATTGCTCTCGCTCAGATCGTTGCTCTGAACGGTGGTGAGACCCATGGAAGCGGCATAATCCATTCCGGACTTGAGCTGTGTGGCAAGAAGCTCAGGCGTCACGGGAACGCGCAGAGGATCAAGAAGACTGGAGGCGTGCTCGAAGAAAAGGCCGTTCGGCTCGCCATCGGTGATACCGAACTCGCCGCCCTCGGGCTGTGCGCTGTCGGCAGTGAGGCCGATATGCTCGATCGCATAGCTGTTTGCTGAGATGGCGTGGCCGCATGCGCGGGAGAAAATGACCGGTCGGTCGGTGGTGATCTGATCGAGATCATAGCGGTTGGGCATCCGAACTTCGTCCGTAAAATAGTCCTGATTCCAACCAAAGCCTGTCAAGGGTGCACCGTCTTTGAGGGGATGCGTAGCCAGGAATTCTTTGCCGCGGCGGATGACCTCTGCAAGGGAGGTGCAGCCATACAGCTGAACCTCATTGAGGCTTTTCCCCAGCATCTGGAGGTGAAGATGGCTGTCGTTGAGGCCGGGGATCACGGTGCGGCCTTCAAGGTCGACCCGCTCACAGTCGCCGGCGGCAGCAAGCACTTCGTCGTTTTTCCCGACCAGTGCAATTCGATCGCCGCGCACCAGGATGGCCTCTTCAAAGCGGTCTCTTTCCACATAGACCTTTCCGTTGAAAAATACTCTGTCCATAATAAACTCCTTCTTTGTTGTTTTTGAGTTAATATGGCTCACGGCGATGCAACAAAAAAAGGTTGCATCGCCTTCGATGCAACCTTCACAACACAACGAAGCCGCGCATGACAAAACATGCGCAGACTTTCAACAGGTGGAAGTTCCCATCGATAGCGCCTCTGCGGAAGAGACGGACACCCTTCCGCAGGAGTCTTAATGATTTTCACATTAAGCCCAGCAGGAGCACATACCTGTGCTCCCCTTCGGCAGTTACCCCTTTCACCGGCTTCATCGCATGTCTGCTCCCCCGGTTACTCATCTCACTGCAACCTCTATCAACTTCGTGAGTCGAGTATAACAGACCTGTTTGCATTTGTCCAGTGGTTTTTGAAAAATTATGATTTTATGTAGAATTCCACAAAAATAGAAGCACATCCTTTCAAAAAACGGTGGATAATAAAGAAGAATGGCCCGTTTTCCGGAAAGATATGCTTCTGTTTGACAGATGGATTATCGGCTCTTTTTCCAGATGGAGGGAGAAAGCAATACCAGCATGGGGAAGATTTCAAGTCGTCCAAGGAGCATGTCGAGTGAGAGAACCAGCTTGGATAGACCAGAGAAGAAACTGAAATTTTGGGTGGGACCGACCAGAGACATGCCGGGGCCGACGTTGTTGAAGCAGGTCAGCACGGCCGTGAAGGTGGTCTCAAAATCATATCCCTCCAGGCTTACCACCAGAACCGAAACGATGACGATCATGAGATAAAGTGTCAGGTAGGAGCCCACGGTGGAGATGGTCTCTTCCTCCACCCGATTGCCCTCCAGGCGGACGCAGGTGGCAGTGCGGGGGTGCAACAGCCGGCGCAGCGACTGGCCGGCCGCCTTAACGCCGATTACCACGCGGGAGGTTTTGATGCCGCCGCCGGTGGAACCGGCGCAGGCGCCGATCGTCATGAGCAGCAGCAAAATCGAGCGGGAGAAGGTCGGCCACTGCACAAAGTCGGCTGTGGAGAAGCCGGTGGTTGTGATGATGGCGGAAACCTGAAAAGCCGCGTGGCGCAGCGCAAGACCAAGACTGTCATACAGATGCCGGATGTTGAAGGTCACAAGGGCAGTTGCGGCCACGATGATGCCGAGATACCAGCGAACCTCTTCGCTCTTAAAAGCCTGCGCGGCTTTGCCGAACAAGAGCAGGTAATAGACGTTGAAATTGATGCCGAACAACGCCATGAAAACCGTGATGACCCAGGTGATATAGGGGCTGTTGAAGTGACCCACACTGGCCGCGTAGTTGGCGAATCCTCCGGTTCCCGCAGTGCCGAAGGCAAAGATGAAGCTGTCGTAGAGCGACATGCCGCCGAAGCAGAGAAGCAGAACCAAAAGCGCCGTCAGCCCCATGTAGATGCCATAGAGCAGCATGGCGGTGGAGCGCAGCTTGGGAAGCAGCTTGCCCACGATCGGTCCGGGCGATTCTGCCCGCATCAGGTGGATCGAGCTCTGCCCCGCCAGAGGGAGCACGGTGAGCACGAAAACCAGCACGCCCATCCCCCCGATCCAGTGGGTGAAGGAGCGCCAGAACAGCACGGATTTGTTGAAGATCTCAACATTGGGAAGAATGGAGGCTCCGGTGGTTGTGAAACCGGATACGGTTTCAAAAAAACAGTCGATAAATGAGGGACATTGCCCGCTCATCAGCAGAGGCAGGGCGCCGAAAGCAGAGAGCACGATCCAGCAGAGAGAGACGATGAAAAAGCCTTCCCGTGCATAAAAGCGCTGCTTTTGGGGCCGCTTTCGGGTCAAAACCGTACCGACGGCCAGCAACAACACAATGGGGATCACAAAGGTCTCCACGACCGGCTCATGGTAGAAGATGCCGACGGTCAGCGGCAGCAGCATGAGCAGCGCCTCGACGTTGCAGATGAAGCCGAGCATATAAAAGACAATCGCGTAATTCATACCGTGTTCACGCTCCGAACGGATGAAGTCGGGGAAAGCGGTCCCCCCGCAAGAGCAGAGGAAGAAAACAGACGCCGCAGCGGGGAGTGAGATACCCCGCCGGTTTTGGATGCTGCCTTCGGGACAGCCGCTTTTGTCCTTGAAAACGGCGCTTTCTCCGCCGAATGGATCAGCCCGCCGTTGTATTCGGGCAAGAGGCGGAAAAGCAACGATCAGCGGAAGATATCCTTGATATCCTTCATATACGGTCTGGTTGTGACCACCACAACGCTGTCGCCGATCTCAATGGTATCGTTTCCGCCCGGAATAATGACCTTTCCGTTTCGAATGATACTGGCAACCAGAAGGTCTTTCTCGAGCGGGAGAGATTTCAGGGGGATCGAATGCCGGTCGAAGCTCTCCGTAACCAGGAATTCCAGGGCTTCCACCTGGTCGTTGAGCAGGCGGTGCAAGGTTTCCACATTGCTTCCGCGGGAATTGTTGAGCGCGCGGACATACTGGAGGATGTGGTTGGTCGCGACCGACTTGGGAGAGACCACGCTGTCGAGGGGAAGCTGGTCGGTCACCTTGAGCAGGGGGGATCGGTTGATCTTGGTAATCGTTTTGGATACGCCGGTCACAGAGGCAAACATACTGAGCAGGATGTTTGCCTCGTCGTTCCCGGTCAGCGCCACAAAGGCGTCCGCTTCTCCCAAGCCCTCTTCCAGCAGAAGCTCGTGATCGTTGCCGTCGCCCTCAATGATGATGGCGCGCGGAAAGCTTTCGCACAGCTCGAGGCAGCGCCGATGGTTGCACTCCACCAGGGTGACCTGCATGCCCATATCAAGCAGCTGACGGGTGAGATAGTATGCGATGCGGCTTCCGCCCACCAAAAAGACGTTGCGCACCTTTTCTCGGGTTAAGTCCACCGCTTTGAAAAAGGCCGAGATCTCGGCAGGGGAGGCCGTGATGCCGATATGGTCGCCGGCCTGCAGCATAAAGTCGCCCTGCGGAATATAGACCTTGCCGTTGCGCTGCACGGTGCAGATCAGCACTTTGAGACGGTATTTCCCATAAAGTGAACTGAGAACCAAGCCGTGCAGAGGACTGTTTTTGGGAATCGTGAATTCGCACAGTTCCACTCTGCCCTTGCAGAAGGTTTCGATTTTTGTGGCGGAGGGAAAGGCCAGAATGCGGGAGATCTCCTTCGAGGTGGCCAGCTCCGGATTGACGGCCATCGAGAGGCCAAGGTCTTCCCGCAGCAGCACCAGTTGCTGGGTATATTCCGGATTTCGAACTCTTGCAATCGTGTGCTTTGCCCCCAGCTTGTGTGCAACCAGGCAGCAGAGCATATTGCATTCGTCCGAGGGGGTGGCGGCCACCAGCAGATCGGCTTTGGGCACGCCTGCCTCGAGCTGAACGGAATAGTTGACTCCGTTGCCCTGCACGGCGATCACGTCGAGCCGTGTATCAGAATTCTTCAGGCGGTCGGGACTGTTGTCGATCACCACGATGTCGTGGCCTTCCGAGGAGAGCTGTTCGGCCAGCGCATGGCCGACCTTTCCGTCTCCAACGATCACAATATTCATATGGTGTCTCCTCACTGCGGGGCGCTTCCAAAATGAAAGATGCAGAGAGCGCAGCGATTTTGCCTGCGTCTTGCGGAATGGGACGCTCCGGACGCATGATGGATTTTTTAAGCAGGGAAAAAGGATCGAATTCTATTTCAGGTTTTCAGGGAGAGAATCGTCATTGACGATCCAGTCCTCCACGTTGGTGATTTGATAGTTTCGCCCTTCGCCCCTCGTCACAACACGGCTGATCCCAGCGTTGATGATGAGGCGGCGGCACATGGAGCAGGAAGAGGGCGATTCGATGATGGAGCCCGATTTCATGTCGCGGCCCGCCAAATAGAGCGTCGCGCCCAACATGTCGCGGCGGGAGGCGGAGATGATGGCGTTGGCCTCGGCATGCACCGAGCGGCACAGCTCATAGCGCTCGCCGGAGGGGATCTGAAGCGCATCTCTTCGGCAGTATCCTAAATTGATGCAGTTCTGGCGGCCGCGCGGCGCCCCGGAATACCCGGTGGAAACGATCTCGTCGTTCTTGACGATAATCGCGCCGTAGTTGCGTCTTAAGCAGGTTCCGCGCTCCAAAACGGTTTCGGCAATGTCGAGATAATAGTTTTCCTTGTCAACTCTCATGAGGCTCCTCCACGGTGTTTTCGCGGGTTTTTCCGACAAAAAACAGACGATTCATTGAGTTTTTATATCAGATTTCCAAAAATGTAGAATTTTGCAAGAAACATAAATTGCCACACTATCATATTAGCGAAAGCGTTCGGAAAAAACAAGGGGCATTTTTTGAAAAGCGTCTTTCCCGCTGTGCAGGATGGTGGTGTTCTGGGGAAAAATCACTGACATATGATGCAGGCAGGATCCCGCCGATTGCATGGAAAGGAGAACCGACATGTTTCGACCCATGAGAAGGAATGACAAGGCGCTTTCCGAGCAGGAAACGCTGGAGCTGTTACAACTCTGCCCCTCCGGTGTGCTCGCCGTGCTTGGGGATGATGGCTACCCCTATACCGTGCCGATCAACTATGTGTACGACGAAGAGAACGGGCGGATTTACTTCCACTGTGCAAAAGTGGGGAACAAGCTGGACGCGATCCGCCGCTGCGACAAGGTTTCCTTCTGCGTAGTGGGGCAGGACAAGGTGGTGCAGCAGGAGTTCAACACCCACTTTCGCAGTGTGATCGTCTTCGGACGCGCGCGCATCGTGGAAGACGATGCGCGCCGCCGCCATGCGCTGCGTTGCTTCAATCGCGAGCTGTCGCCCGATTATCCGGAAGAGGGCGAGCGGGAGATCACAATCTCCCGGGAGAGGGTCTGTATCGTCGAGGTCGAGCCGGAGCATATCACGGATAAAGGAATGACTTGGGAATGAGATTTGCATACAGCGTGGCCGCTGAGGAACGCTCTCTTCCGAAGCCCCGGGTTTGAAGTAGAGAAAAAGCCCCTTTCACAGACCTTCGGATCTGTAAAAGGGGCTTTGATTCCCTTTTGATTTTCAAAGGCAGGGTAGGATTTGCAAAGAGCGCGGGACCGGTCGGTTAGAACGCAACCTTTTCTGCCAGCCAGGCGGCCACCTGGTCGATCGGAATGCGCACCTGCTCCATGCTGTCGCGCTCCCGAATGGTCACACAGTGATCGGCAGGAGTCGCATCGTCGCCCACCGTCTGGAAGTCGAGCGTGATGCAGTAGGGGGTGCCGATCTCGTCTTGGCGGCGATAGCGTTTTCCGATCGAGCCGGCGTCGTCATAGTCAACCATGAAAGATTTCGAAAGCTCCTGAAGCAGGGCCTCCGCAGGCTCGGCCAGCTTTTTGGAGAGGGGCAGCACGGCGGCCTTGAAGGGGGCCAGCGCGGGGTGGAAGCGCATGACCACGCGGGTGTCGTTCTTTTCGGCGTCCACGACCTCTTCGTCATAGGCCTCCACCAGGAAGGCGAGCGCCGCACGGTCGGCGCCCAGACTGGGTTCGACCACGTAGGGGATGTATTTGCTGTTGGTTTCGGGATCGAAATACTCCATGGACTCGCCGGAGACGGTCTGATGAGAGGTCAAATCGAAATCCGTACGGTCGGCAACGCCCCACAACTCGCCCCAGCCGAAGGGGAAGAGATATTCAAAGTCGGTGGTCGCGTTGGAATAGTGCGAAAGCTCCTCTTTCTCGTGGTCGCGCAGCTTGAGATTTTCCTCTTTGATGCCGAGATCGAGCAGGAACTGCTTGCAGAAATCTTTCCAGTAGGCAAACCACTCGAGATCGGTGCCCGGCTTGCAGAAGAACTCGAGCTCCATCTGCTCGAATTCCCGGATGCGGAAGATGAAATTTCCGGGGGTGATCTCATTGCGGAAGGATTTCCCGATCTGCGCCACGCCGAAGGGAACCTTGCGGCGGGTGGTGCGCTGGATATTTTTGAAATTGACGAAGATGCCCTGTGCGGTTTCGGGACGCAGGAAAAGCTCGCTCTTGCTGTCCTCCGTGACACCCTGGAAGGTCTTGAACATCAGGTTGAATTTCCGGATATCGGTGAAATCGCACTTGCCGCAGACCGGGCAGACGATCTGCTGCTCCCGGATGTAGTCCAGCATTTGCTGGTCGCTCCAGCCGGCGGGATTGACACCGGTATCTTCGATCAGCTTGTCGGCTCTGTGGCGGGTCTTGCAGGCCTTGCAGTCCATCAGAGGATCAGAGAACCCTCCGACATGGCCGGAGGCCACCCATACCTGCGGATTCATCAGAATCGCCGAATCGAGCCCCACATTGGTGGTGCTCTCCTGTACGAATCTCTTCCACCAGGCTTTTTTCAGATTGTTTTTAAACTCCACGCCGAGCGGGCCATAGTCCCAGGAGTTGGCCAACCCGCCGTAAATTTCGGAGCCGGGGTAGACGAAGCCGCGCCCTTTGCACAGGGCGACAATTTTCTCCATGGTTTTGCTTCTGTTGTCCATTCTCGCACTTCCTTTTTTGTCAAGCCAGGGGGTGCCTGGCGGAATTCTTCGGCAGATCGGGGTTCAGCACAGTCGCCCCGTCGCAGAGCTGCACAGCTTCAATTGTATCTGCTTCCGAAAGAGCTGTCAACAAAAGGGGAGGATTTTTGGTTGCTTTTCTCCGGAAATACGAAAAAACATATTGAAAACCACAGCGAAATAGAGGATAATGAAATTGACGCTCAGATGAGAAAAAATGATGCAAGGAGCCACGGGGGTTCGGTCCCGTGACTCCTTCCGTGTGTTTGTGTAAAAGCCTCTTTACCCGGCGGCCAAACAGTTCAAATCCGCGAACGATACAGGTGAAAGAGCGTGCAGACAAGAGCGGGAACAAAAGGGATTGTTTTGCGGGGCTCTTCACGCAGGGTTGGTCGTGCCTGCGCTGCGCCGCACCGGAATTTGTTGAGAAAATGGAGTTTTGATAGATGGAAAACTGTGCGATTGTATTGGCGGCGGGCGACGGAACACGCATGAAGGTGCCCACGGCGAAGGTACTGCTTCCCGTTTTGGGCAAAACCATGGTGGAATGGGTTCTGTCGGCCGCAAAGAAAGCGGGAATTGCCGACTGCTGCCTGATCATCGGGAGAAATCATGAAGATGTACGCCGTCAGGTGGGAGACGAAGTGGAATACGCGATGCAGACCGAGCGCCTCGGAACGGGGCACGCCGTGATGCAGGCCACAGGTTTTTTGGAGCGGCACCGCGGCGCTCACTGTCTGGTGCTGGCCGGCGACTGTCCTCTGATCTCGAGCGAAACCATGAAGGCTGCCTATCAGCAGCATGTGGACGAGCAAAACGCCGTCACCGTGATTTCGGCGCACCTTGAAAACCCCTTTGGATACGGCCGCATCGTGCGGGACGAGCAGGGGGGGCTCTCCCACATTGTGGAGGAGAAGGACGCCACCGAGGAAGAGCGGGCGATCAATGAGATCAACTCCTCTGCATATTGGTTTGAGGTGGATGCGCTGCTGGACGCGCTGCCCCGGATCAAAAACGACAATGTCAAAGGGGAGTATTATCTCACCGACGTGGTGGAGCTTGCGCTGCAGCACGGACGCAGAGCGGGCGCCTTTGCGGCAAAGGACAGCGTGGAGATCTTGGGGGCAAACACTCTGCAGCAGCTGCTCTCTCTGCAGCGGGCGGCACAGGAGCGGATTTTTGAGCAACATATGAAAAACGGCGTGATGCTGACCTCGACCGACGGCGTACTCATCGGGCCGGACTGCTCGATCGGGGCGGGCACCGTGATTCACGCAGGGACCCGTCTGACAGGGCGGAGCTACATCGGCGAAGAGTGCGTTCTGGGGCCTGCAGCCGTGGTGGAAGACAGTGTGCTGGGCGATGGAACGACGGTCGTGAGCAGTCAGATCGAGCGCAGCGTGGTGGGAACGGGCGTGCGGATTGGGCCCTATGCCCATATCCGACCCGACTGTCTCATTGCGGAAAAGGTGAAGATCGGAAACTTTGTGGAAATCAAGAATTCCAAGCTGGGCGCAGGCACCAGTGTGGCGCACCTCACTTATATCGGCGATGCCGATGTGGGCGAGGGGTGCAACTTCGGGTGCGGCGTGGTTACGACCAATTACGACGGCAGGCAGAAATACCGCACGACCGTGGGAGACAAGGTCTTTATCGGCTGCAACGTCAATCTCGTCGCGCCGGTCACATTGGAGGACAACGCCTACATCGCCGCCGGCTCCACGATTACAGACAATGTGCCTAAGGACGCCTTCGCCATCGCGCGGGCACGTCAGGTGATAAAAGACAACTGGGTTTTGACAAACAAGGAGGAGTAAACACCATGGTGCAGTCTCTCAATCGGCATCCCTTCAAGATTTTTGCCGGAAACGCCAACCGTCCGCTCGCCGAAGCCATTGCGGAAAGGCTGGGAACCAAGCTGGGAAGCGCGGAGGTCAAGCGCTTTTCGGACGGAGAGGTTTGTGTGACCACCAACGAGTCTGTGCGTGGCTGCGACGTTTTTATCGTGCAGTCCACCTCCAAGCCGGTCAACGACCATCTGATGGAACTGCTGATCATGATCGATGCCTTTAAGCGTGCCTCCGCCGGTCGGATCACCGCCGTGATCCCCTATTTCGGGTATGCCCGCCAGGACCGCAAGGCCCGCGCCCGTGACCCGATTTCGGCAAAGCTCGTGGCAGATCTGATGACGGCGGCGGGAACCGACCGTGTGCTGACGATGGATCTGCACGCCGATCAGATCCAGGGCTTTTTCAACATCCCCGTGGATCACCTGCAGGCGGCTCCTGTTTTGGCAGAGTATTATCGCGAGCAGCTCAGAGTGATCGGCAACGAAAACTTTGTGGTGGTTTCGCCCGACGCCGGCTCGGTTGCGCGTGCCCGCAAGTTCACGGAAAAGCTGGGCGAGGTCTCGCTGGCCATCGTGGACAAACGCCGTCCCCGCCCGAATGTCAGCGAAGTGATGAACATCATAGGAGAGGTCAAGGGAAAGCACTGCCTGCTGCTCGACGATATGGCCGACACGGCCGGCACGCTGTGCCACGCCGCTGAGGCTCTGGTGAAAAACGGAGCCGCCTCGGTTTCGGCTGCCGCTTCTCACGGAGTACTGTCGGGCAAGGCGATGGAGAACATTGCGGCCAGCCCCATTCGGGAATTTGTTGTGACCGATTCGATCGACATCCCTGAGGAAAAGCGCATCGAAAAGCTCAAGATCCTCAGCATTGCGCCCGTTTTTGCCGAAGCCATCGGACGGGTATATGAAGACCTTTCGGTCTCTACCCTGTTCAACTGAGACGACAAGGCGTTTTTGATCCAGGCTGATTCCGACCGGTGTTCCCCGGTCGGAATTCTTCCATCTGGACCGCAGGGGCGCCGAAGAGGGGGAATGCTCCGTGAAAGAGTTCTTGATTCTCGAACGCAGGAAGGAAAAGACCTATCAGACCATAGAGGCGCTGCTTGAGGAAAAATCGTCGCAGGGCTGGGAGGTTGTCAGCGTCTCCATCGACCTGTCTTCCGATCTTCGGGGCACCGTGCTGATCGTGCTGCAGCGAGAAAAAGAAACCGCAAACCTTTGATCAGGAGGGAAGCTCCATGCTGTTTTCCGCTTTCAGACAGACCGGTACGCCGGACTATCTTGTGGCAGGACTTGGGAATCCGGGAAAGGATTATACCATCACGCGGCACAACGCGGGTTTTTTGGCGATGGAATACCTCTCCCAGCTTCTGAAGGCCCCTGTCAATCGGCTGCGTTTTCACGCCCTGATCGGCAATGCCGTGATCGGCGGAAAGCGAGTGCTGCTGATGATGCCGCAGACCTATATGAATCTCTCGGGGGATGCAGTGGGAGAGGCTGCCCGTTTTTATCGGATTCCCCCGGAGCGCGTGATCGTCATCTACGACGACAAGGATATCCCTGTCGGCCATCTGCGCGTTCGGGGAAAGGGCTCGGATGGGGGACACAACGGAATCAAATCCATTATTTCTCGTCTCGGGAGCGAGAACTTTCCCAGGATCCGCATCGGGATCGGAAAGGCGGCGTATCCCGGCATGCCCCTCGCCGACCATGTGCTTGGCCGGTTCACGGAGGAGGAACAAAAGCAGGTCTTCGAGGTGTTGGGCTATGTGGCGCAAGGCGTGGAACTCATCGTGACCGATGGAGTCTATGCCGCGCAGAATAAACTGAATGGAATTGGCAAGTGAAATGAAGCGATTGCAGGATAAACTCCGCTCGCTCCCCCATGTGATGCAGCTGGAAACTCTGCTGCGGGAAGGGGAGCAGCCGATTGCAGTGACCGGTCTTTCCCAAGAGGGAAAGGCCCTTTTGTGCTGGCTGATTTCCATAAAAAGGAAAATTGTTCTCCTGTGCGCGGATGAAGCGGGCTGTCGCCGCCTGCAAAGGGAGCTCGAGGGACTCTCGGTGAAAACGGTGCTCTACCCCACGGTGGATCTGGCTTTTTACGAAACGCAGGGGATTTCGGGCGAATATGTGCAGCAGCGTCTTTCGGCCCTGCTTTCGCTCGACGGGGCGCAGATCGTGCTGTCCACGCCCCAGGCGGCGGCGCAGTTTACGCTTCCGCCCGATCTTTTGCGGGAAAGCTGTATCGAGCTTGTCCGCGGAGATACGGTGTCGCCCCGCGCGCTGGCGGAACGTCTGATCCAAGCGGGCTATGAACGAAGCGTGCAGGTGGAGGGGCCCGGACAGTTTTCGGCCAGAGGTGGAATTATGGATATTTTTTCCGCGGGGGCGGAGTATCCGATTCGCCTGGAGTTTTATGGGGATGAAATCGATACCCTGCATGAGTTCGACGTGCTGACGCAGCGCCGTATTGCAAAAAAAGAACGGGCCGTGATCCTGCCGGTCACCCAGCTTTTGCCCGAGGGAGGACAGGGGGGCCTGATTTTGCGGCTGCGCGCCGCAGCGCAGGATGCCGCAAAGCGGCGCGGCACGGCGGCGAAAGCCAGCGCTGCACGTCTGCAAAGTCTCCTTGAGCGGGCAGAGCAGGGCGCCGCGCCGCTCGACTGCATGATTCCCTTTCTGTGGGAGCATCCGGCAACCCTGTTCGATTATGTGGAAAACGCCCTTGTGATGGTTGATGAGGAGCGTGCCTGTGCCAAGGCGATCGAAGAGGCCTGCGCTCTGCATGAGGAGGAGCTTCGACGTGCGATAGAGGAGGGGGAGCTCTGCGCTGAGCTGACCCGGTTTGCCCTCACGCAGGGGGAGTTTTGGAGCGGACTGGGCAAACGGGAGCTGATCTTTTTAGAAGCTCTGCCCCATGGACGATACGAGCTGCCGCCCCGCGGCCTGGTTGCGAGCTCCGAGCGCCATGAAAGCGGACTTGGCAGCAATCTCTCTCTGTTGCTCGACGAGGTGAGAGAGCTGCTGGAACAAAACTACGAGATTTTCTTTTTGTCTGCGACCGAGCGGCAGAGCGAAACGCTTTCGCAGCTGCTGCGGGAAAATGGAGTAAATGCCGCAAAGATTCGCTTTCTCACCGGCGGACTCAGCGGAGGTGTGGTCTATCCCCAGAGCGGTCTTGCCGTATTGAGCGGCGTTGCGGCGGTTCAGGCAAGGGCTTCGCGGCGTCGGTCTGTCGTGCAGACAAAGGGAGAGAAGATCAAAACCTATTCCGATCTGCGAGTCGGCGACTATGTGGTGCATCAAAATTACGGGATCGGGCGATATCAGGGAATTGTGCAGCTCCATGTGGAAAATGTGACCAAAGACTATATCAAGATCCTCTACCAGGGGAGCGACGTGCTCTATGTTCCCGCCGACCAGCTTGATCTGGTCAGCAAATATATCTCAGGAGACGATAACAACAAGGTGCGCCTCTCCAAAATGGGGGGCGTGGAATGGCAGAAGACCAAGCAGCGGGTGCGGCATGCGGCCCGCGATATGGCAAAGCAGCTCACCGAACTCTATGCACAGCGAGAAAGATTGCCGGGCTTTGCCTTCGGGGAAGACAGCGACTGGCAATCGTCCTTTGAAGAGGGCTTTCCCTATGTGGAGACCGACGATCAGCTCCGTTGCATCGACGAGGTCAAACGCGACATGCAGCGCCCTGTTCCCATGGACAGACTGCTGTGCGGCGACGTGGGATTCGGAAAGACCGAGGTGGCGCTGCGTGCCGCCTTCAAGGCCATTGAGAACGGGAAACAGGTCGCCATGCTGGTTCCCACCACGATCTTGTCGTGGCAGCACTACACAACGGCGCTCAGCCGGTTTTCCACCTTTCCCATCCGGATTGAAAATCTCTCCCGTTTCCGCACGCCGCGACAGCAGGCAGACATTCTGCGCCGTCTGCGTACGGGTGAAATCGATATGGTGATCGGAACCCATCGCCTGCTGCAAAAAGACGTTGTTTTCAAGGATCTCGGGCTGCTGATCGTCGATGAGGAGCAGCGGTTCGGAGTGGGCCACAAGGAGAGGCTCAAGGAGATCGCCCGCAGCGTCGACGTGCTTACCCTCACCGCAACGCCGATCCCGCGCACATTGGGCATGGTGCTCTCGGGCATCCGTGACATGTCGGTCATCAACCAGTCCCCGCAGGACCGTCTTCCGGTACAGACCTATGTGCTGGAATATGAGGAAGGACTGATCGCCGATGCGATCCGGCGGGAGCTGCGCCGCGGAGGGCAGGTGTTTTACCTGCACAATCGGGTCGAAACCATTGATAGGGTTGCGTCGCGTTTGCAGCTGCGGTTTCCGGAGGCCAGGATCCGCACGATCCACGGCAAAATGAAGGAGGAGCAGCTCAGCGAGATCTGGGAGAACATGGTCGCGGGGGAGATCGATATCCTGGTCTGCACCACCATCATCGAAACCGGAGTCGACATTCCGAGCGCCAACACGTTGATTGTGGAAAATGCCGACCATCTCGGGCTTTCGCAGCTCTATCAGATCCGGGGACGGGTCGGCCGCTCCAGCCGGAGGGCCTATGCCTTTTTCACCTATCAGAAGAACAAGGTGCACAGCGAAGACGCCTCCAAGCGACTCTCGGCTATCCGGGAGTTTACCCAGTTTGGTTCCGGCTCTAAAATTGCCATGCGCGACCTCGAGATTCGGGGCGCGGGCAATGTGCTCGGAGCCGAGCAGCACGGCCATATGGAAGCCGTGGGCTACGATCTCTACCTCAAGTTGCTCGAGGAGGCGGTTTTAGAGGAAAAGGGCGAGCGTGTTGACGAGGTGAACTGCTCGGTGGATTTTGTGATCGATGCAAATATCCCGGTGGGCTACATCGAGAGCAGCGAGCTGCGCATCGACATCTATAAGAAGATCGCTGCCATCAAAAACGAAGAAGATCTCTCGGACCTCTACGACGAGCTGTGCGACCGCTTCGGCGATGTGCCGAAACAGCTCGAAAACCTCTGCCGCACCTCTCTGCTGCGAAACCGTGCCGGAGCCGTCGGTGTGGAGGAGATGGCAGAGCGCAGCGGGAATCTGGTTGTCGATGCGCGCCGGCTGCCGATGGAGGCCGTTATGGCGCTTGCCGCCTCTCACAGAGGGAAAGTCCTCTTTTCGGCTGGGAGCAAACCCTATCTCACGATTCGTCCGGACAAGGGGAAAAACGGGCTGGAAACCGGCGAATGGGTGATTGACCAGCTGGAGCAGATCGCGGCGCAGGCTGCAAAAGAAGCCGTGCAGCCTTCCTTCATGGGAAGAGAAGCGGAAAAGGAAGCTCCGGCCCAGTCATGAAAAATGTAGTAAAAGAGGATTCACTTTCCAAAAAACAGAGCTCTT
>JAFRSP010000030.1 GCA_017427525.1 Clostridia bacterium | reverse complement strand
GAAAAAGCGGGAGCCTGAACGCCATTGATTTCGTAGATGTCGATTACAGCGATCCGGCCTGGGAGGCGCTGATTTCCCAGATCGGCTATGCCGATATGCTGGAGCTTGTGTACAACGGCGCATACAACACCAAGGCCCTTCCCGCCATCAACCTCCCTGCCACGCAGGAGATGGACGGCCCTACCGGCTTTACCAAGAGTCTTATGGGCGGAGGCAGCGGCATGGCCTTTACCTCCGAGGACGTCATGGCTGCCACCTTTAACCGTGCGCTGATCACGGCGGTGGGCAAATGTATCGGCGAGGATATGATGCACGGCAATCAGGGCGCGAACGCCTCTGCCATCGCCGGCATCTACGCGCCCGGCGCCAATATTCACCGCAGTCAGTATCTCGGCCGCCACAACGAGTATTACTCCGAGGACGGATGGCTCTCCGGAGAGATCTGCGCCGCAGAGGTGCAGGGCATCCGGGATCGGGGCGCGCTGGCCTTTGTCAAGCATTTCGCGCTCAACGACCAGGAGGAGGGGCGCTACGGTATCTCCGTCTGGGCCAATGAGCAGGCGATCCGCGAGCTGTATCTGGAGCCCTTTGAGGGGGCTGTCCGCGGGGGCGCCATGAACGTGATGTCCAGCTTCAACCGCATCGGCGTGGTCTGGTCCGGCTCCCACCGCGGTCTGATGACCGGCGTGCTCCGCGAGGAATTCGGCATGGAGGGCGCTGCCATCACCGATATGTCCATGAACGCCAAATGGATGGACTACCGCCTCGGCGTGCTGGCCGGTCAGGACTACTGGTGCGGGCAGAAAGGCGGCATGGGAACCTTGGACGGTTCAGAAGCCGATCCCGCGCTGAGCAGCGCTGTGGCAAGAGCGGCGAAAAATGTGGTCTATTCCGTGACGAGGACCAACGCCATGAATATCGGCAACGCCACCGTGATCGCCGTCACGCCGACGTGGCAGATCGCCCTGAGAGCGGCTGCAGGCATCGTGTCTGCTTTCACGGTTGTGGGTATTCTTCTCTGGATTCGGTTTGAAAGGAGAAAGAACGCATGAAAAGATGGCTCCCCTTACTGCTTGCATGTCTTCTGCTTCTCGCGGGCTGCTCAGGAAGCCCGGCGAAAGAGAGCGCGCAAACAGAAACCCCGCAGCAGGCATCGGAAACAGCCGTTCCCGACGCCGAACCTACCTTGGAAAAGCTCGAGATCGTGTCCAAGCCGGTAAAAATGAACTATGATTCCGGCGACACCTTCGATCCGACCGGTCTGCGGATCGACGCGCACATGTCCGACGGAAGCGTTCTCGAGGATGTGGCATGGGAGATCGAAAACCCGATCATCGGCCCCAAAACCAGCGCGGTCAATATCAGCTGCATGGGCACGCGCCTGATGCTCTCCGTCACCGTAACCGTGAAGGGCAACACAGATCTGTATTCCGTCGCGCAGACGCCGGAGGTGGAGAGCAGCCCCCTGAAAGGGAAAACGATCTTCTGGCTTGGCTCCTCCGTGACAGAGGGCGCCTCCGCCGGCGGAGAGAGCATGGTGGATTTTATCGGAAAAAAATATGCGATCCACACGATCAAGGAGGCTGTAAGCGGCACAACGCTTGCAACCTATAAGGACAACAGCTATGTGGAGCGCCTTGACGCTTACCTTGTCTCTCCGGACAGGGCGGAAGTCGTAGACGCCTTTGTCTGCCAGCTCTCGACCAACGACACCTCGCATTCCGCAGAGTTCGGACAGGTGTTCCCTGATTTTATCACGGACCCGGCTGTCTTCGACACCGCAAGCACTTTCGGTGCGATCGAATATATCATCGCAAGGGTCAGAGAGACCTGGGATTGCCCGATCTACTTTTACACGAATCCGCCCACCGGAAACCCGGCCTATGGGACCATGGTGAAGGGTCTGTATCAGATCGCCGAAAAATGGAATGTGACTGTCATCGACCTCTATTCCGATGAAGCGTTCAACGACATTACGGAGGCTGAACGCGCATTGTATATGTCCGACCCCATTCATCCCACCAAGGCGGGCTATCGCGAATGGTGGCTTCCCAAGTTTGAAGAAGCCCTCGGCGCATGACCGCGTCAAACCAAACAACCGGCAGGAGCTCGCCCGTAATGAGCGATCTCCTGCCGGTTTTATTTCGTTTCCAGTTATATCATTATAGCTTCAAGTAGGGGAAAAGTGTTCAGATTTCCTTCATCTAACCTTCTGCCAGCACGTCCATCATAATTTTCGCGCCGAGCTTAAAGGCCAGGCAAAAGTCACACAATCCGTGAGGACGGTAACCTCCCTCTGGGCGTCCATGAAGTCCTCAAAAAGTTGCTTCTGTTCAGCGTTCAATGATTCAGTTAATTGATCACCGACCTTGACAACCTCACCCAGTGCTTTCGCATACTGGCTGTTGCGCTTGAAGCTGCGCTCATTGGGACGGATATCGCCGAGATAGAGATCTTCTGATGTATGTTGTAAAGGGTGAAAATCCATTCACCTAATACAACATAGCTGTGACGGCTCATTTGTGGCGAATGACATAGCAGCTATGGGAAAGGAGTAAAACCAACCGAAAACCCAAGCTGTAAACGCAGTATAGCACGAAAGGAGCCTTTATGAAATCACTATTTGAAGAAATGGGTGGAACTTACCGGCAGAAGGGAGACTATCTTCTTCCGAATCTGTCCCTGCCTCCCGAAACGGAGGGATATCATATCGGCAGGTATGGCCGGATGCGGAAGCGTTATCTCAAAGAGCATCGGCACGCGCTCTATTCGAGCCTTCTGCTTTCTGGGGAATTGGATCAACACCTTGCGGAGATCGACCAAACCTGCGTTGAGCGCATGGAACGAATCACCGCAGACATGGCGAAAGACGAAGGTGTGACCGAAGCCCTCAAAGCAACTGATCAAATGGAATGGGTCGGGCGGATGAACTCCAT
>JAFRSP010000029.1 GCA_017427525.1 Clostridia bacterium | reverse complement strand
TCTTCAAGAGGGGGAGTCACCAAGATCTGCGATCGCCCGATTCTTCTGACAAGCGAGGAGCTGCAGACGGTTTATTTGAAGTTTTGCAGAAACTCCGTCTATGCCAGAAGTGAAGAACTCCGGCAAGGTTTTGTCACATACGCTGGGTGCAGAGCAGGACTCTGCGGAGAAGCGATCGTGGAAAAGGGAGAGGTGATCGGATTCCGCAATCTGAGCGCGATGAATATTCGAATTGCGCAAGAGCACCGTGGATGTGCATCAGAGCTTTTGAAGGTTATTTTAGACGGAGGAGAGCTCCGCTCAACGCTGGTTGTCTCTCCGCCGGGATGCGGCAAAACCACGCTGCTTCGCGACCTGTGTAGACTTTTAGCTTTACGGAGATTTCGTGTTGCAATTATCGATGAACGCTGTGAATTGGCTGGAGATCACGGCAGCTTCTTTGATCTTGGAGGGGTCTGCGAGGTGCTGAAGGGAATTCCAAAGGCGTACGGTATGGAGCTTGCACTGCGTACACTGTCCCCCCAGGTCATGGTGCTCGACGAACTGGGCGGAGAGGATGAAGTACGTGGAATGCTGAGTCTCCTCAACGCGGGAGTTCCGGTCGTGGCGAGCTGTCATGCAGTTTCATTCGCCCAGCTTGAGAAACGGCCGCAATTTCAGTCTCTGTGCAGAGCCCATGCCGTCTGTCGTGTGGTGATCCTGGTGGCCCATTCCAAAGGACAGATCAACGATGTGGTGGATTTGGAGGAATATCGCTGTGAAACTTCTGTGCGCGATCGGAATCATCTGCTCCTTCAGCGGGCTTGGACTCATGAAAGTGCGAAGGGATGCTATCGAGCTTCAGGGGATCGAGCAGCTTTGCCGCTATATGACGGAGTTCTTCCAACTTCTTAAGGAAACGTGGGAAGACCTTCCGGATCTGACGGCGAAAGCGTCCGTCCGTATTGGTCTTCAATCAGAAGCCGGTGTCCGTAACGATATTCTCTTTGTGACAGAACAGCAGCTTTGTGAATCCCTTTCGGGTGAAGCGCTTACACTGGCCCACCGCTTCTTCCATGCACTTGGCGTCAGTTCCATGTCGCGGCAAGAAGAGCATTGTCTCTCCTGCATCCGTGAAGGAGAACGTCTACTTCATCAGCGACGATCCGGGTTTTTGGAGCGCAGGCGGATGACGTTGAGCCTCTCTGTGCTCGGCGGGCTGTTTTTCGCGATTTTACTTCAATAGGGGAGGAATGTCCCGATGAGCGTGGATATGGTATTTAAAATCGCTGCGATTGGGATTATCGTTGCTGTGCTCAATCAGCTGCTGATTCGAGCGGGTCGTGAAGATCAGGCCATGATGACCGCGCTTGCAGGACTGGTCGTGGTGCTTCTAATGATGATTCAGGAAATCAGGATCCTCTTCGATACCGTAAAGAGCACCTTCGGGATATGAGTATGCAGATCACGCAGATCGTCGGCGTCGTTTTAACGGCGACCTCTCTGGCGCTGCTGCTGCGCCAGTACCGAGCGGAATATGCGCTTTTCCTTTCAATTACCATAACGGTCGGGGTTTTCGCCGTACTCTCTCCCATAATCAAAGAGATCCTCGGATCGGTCGAAAGGATCGGCGCTGCAACCGACACGGCGCAATCCGCAGTTTTGATTATGAAGGCCCTGGGCATTTCCTTTTTGGCCGCATCCGCCGCCGACATCTGCCGTGATGCAGGCGAGAGCGCTATGGCGGCGAGGGTCGAGTTGGCAGGGAAGGTCACGGTGCTCTCCCTTGCGATGCCGATGGCCTTTCAGCTGATCGAGCTCCTGGGACGGATCTTGGAGAGATAACGCGCCGACTGCACTTGGAGGATTCATAGTGAAAAATAACTGGATTTTGATATGCACGGCACTTTTTCTGCTTGTCGGGCTTAGCTCATGGGCAAAGGCCCTGGAAGAGGAAGAAAACCTCGATCTGCTCTATGAAGGACTCTATCAAAGCATTGGCGGCGAGGACTTTGACAAAGCCATTCCCGACGATATTTCTGAGAACCTGCCCCGCGGTGCCGCTGCGGCGCCCGAGCTGGTCGCGCGGCTGTTTTCGCTCAGGGGCTTTGTAGACCTCGCTTCCGGAGGACTCTATCGGATCTTGCGCTCCTGCCTGTCAGATTTTTCCAAGGTGTTTTTGCTCGTTCTCTTCGCAGTTCTCGGAAACGCGCTGATCGACGCCCTTCAGGCGGATTTCGCGGCGCCTGCCGTGCGGTTTTGTATGGTGCTTTCGCTCGCCGGAGCCTCGTTTGAGGTCTTATCTGAGAACTATTTGTATTGTGAAACGGTGATTCAAAAGGCGGCCTCTTTGCTGGAGGTCATGATTCCGATTCTTGCAGCGGCGGGGTTGGCCGCCGGACGAAGCCTGAGCGCCACCCTGCTGCCTGCCTCTGTTTCAACGGGGATTGCACTCTTCGCAAACTTCAATCGCTCGGTGTTTCTTCCCATGCTACAGCTTTACTTTGCCTTGGCGGTGGCTTCGGCGGCAAGCGGGGTTTCTTCACTCTCCTCGATCTGCAAATTCTTTCACAAGATCCTGCTTTTTTCTCTTGGATTTTCCGCCACCCTCATGTCAGGACTGCTCACGCTGCAAAAAACAGTTGCGGCTGCGGCAGACAATGTTGCCACGGATGCGGCAAAGTTTGCCCTAGACAGCGTGATTCCGGTTGTTGGCTCCATCCTCACAGACGCTCTCGGTACCGTGCTCGGATGCATCAGAGCGCTGAGGACCTCCATTGGAGCAGTCGGGATTTTCGTTATCCTGATGCTGATGCTGCCTGTGGCTATCCGCGTATTATTGCAGTCGCAGCTTTTCCAATTGGCGGCCACGTTTGGAGGCCTCTTCGGAGAAAACAGGAACCTGGAGTTTTTTCACACGATCGCCTCGGTCTGGAGCATGTTGGCAGCCGTCACGATCTGTCAGGGAGTATATCTGATCACGGCTACGGCGCTCTTAGCCGCTTGATGACCTTTCGGAAGGGAGGAATCCGATATGACGGGGATTAACGCATGGGTCTTTACGCTGGGAGGCGCTGGCTTGCTCTGCGGGATCGCCAAGGCGCTCATTCCATCAAAAACAGCGGAGAGGCAAATGGAGCTCTTGCTTTCTCTTGTGCTGCTCAGCCTTGTGCTCCGCTGCTTCGGGTCCGTCTCTTTTGAAGAGTCCGCGGCTTTTTCCCGAATCGCTCCTGAAAACCTGGCAGAATCGGAAAACAGTGTTGCAGAAAAGGGTGTCCTTTTCCTGACCCGTTTGGAACTGGCCGCTCTTGTGGAGCAAACACTGAAAGAGGAGACGGGGGTCGGATTCCGCGTGGTTTCCGTGGGATTGTCCGGCAGTCGTGATAACGTAACGGTATCCAAACTGTCTTTTTCCAGCCTCAACGGCAAGTCTCCGGATGAGATCGCGGATATCCTGCACCGCAGGCTGGGGTTGAATTCTGCAGTTCAGGAGGTGAGAGAACCTTGAAACAGCAACAGGATTCCACGCTTTTTGGCACGCCTTTTGGTTCGCGCTGGCGAGAATTTCGCCTGCCGGCTACGCTGCTCGTCGCGATCATCGTCCTGATTCTTTTGCTCTGCTCCTTTCCCTCCGGCATTTCCGTAGCACGGGCCAAGCCGCATGCTGATACAGAGTGGGAAGGCACTGGGGATTACGTCCATCATCTGGAAGAGCGCCTTGGGGCACTGCTGAGCTCCATCAACGGGGTGGGGGAGTTGTCGGTCATGATTACTTTGGAATCCGGAGCAGAATCGGTCTACGCAACCGAAAACCGCAGCAACGTCAACCTGCTCAGCGACACCTTGACCGACTCACAGAAACGGGTCGAAAATAAAAACGACAGAGAGGACGCCTACATCATCTTAAAAGACGCTTCCGGAGGTGAGTCGCCGGTTCTGCTGAAACGGTTGGAACCGATCGTGCAGGGGGTCGCGATTGTCTGTGTGGGAGCGGAAGATCCGCAGATCAGGCAAAAATTGGTTGAAACAACTGCGGTTGTGCTGGGAATTCCCACTTCGCACATCAGCGTTGTTGCAAAATAACAAACTGAATTCATCTGTGCATCTAGGACTGAAAGGGGAGAACGATCATGCATCAAAGAAGGAAAGTCATTTTTTTATCGCTTGCCGTGATTTTAGTACTGGCTTTTTTTATCAACGGACTCATGGAGCGTCAGAGAATGGAGCTCATTGAACGGGTTTCGAGTGAGACCGTTTTGGAACCCAAGATCCTCGGAGAGGCGACGCTGGTAAGCGCGCCGGGGGAGGAGGAGGAAGAAGTCTCGGTCGCCGTTGGTGCCGTTTCAAACGGATATTTTGCAGACGCCCGCATCAACCGTCAAAAGGCGCGAGACGCGGCTGTAGAGTTGCTTCAGGGCATTGTGAAAGACAGCGATGCCGATGAAGAGAGCAAAAGGGACGCAGCGTCGGAACTCGGCTTGATCGCCTCAATTCTCGCCAAGGAGAGCAATATGGAAAGCCTGATCAAAGCAAAGGGATTTTACGATGCGGTGGCCGTCATCGGAGAGAGCGACGTCACGGTCGTGGTGCAGAGCGACGGACTGAGCAGCGCTCAGGTCAGCCAGATCAAAGAGATTGTCCTAAGCGAATGTGAGGTCGGTGCGGAAGCCATCAAGATCATTGAAGTAAAATAAAGAAGCATGGGTAAACACAGCCGTCAGAAGAAAAAGTGGCAAACGCCTTGCCGATCAGGGTTTTGCGTGGTATACTAAAAATCAAATGACAGGGGGTCCTGTCTGTCGAATGCGGCATAGCAAAATGCTCCGCAGCGAATTGCGATATCGCAGGTTTGCCTGCTTTTTCGGAGGAATGGTTTTATGGAAGGAAAGTATGTGGAAGGACTGGGAAATGTGCGGATCTCGGAAGAGGTCATCAGCACGATCGTAGCTGTCGCCGCACTCGAAGTTCCCGGTGTCAGCGCACTGACGCCCCGCCCGTCTGATATCAAAGGAATTCTGCCCGGGAAAAAAGCTCCAGCCAAGAATGTTCGGGTGGAAGAGCAAAATGGTCAGGTGGTCATTGAAGTCGGCGTCACCATCGAATTCGGCTGCAAGCTGCAGGAGGTCTCTCTTCAGCTGCAAACCGAAGTGAAAAAGGCCGTGGAATCCATGACCGGACTGACGGTCTCGGCCGTCAACGTCTTTGTGCAGGGCGTTAAGCTTCCAGAGACACGGACGGAAGAAGCTCCTGCGCTGGAGTCGATCGATCCCGCTTCGGAGGAAGAACTCCTGACTCCCACGGAAGACGAGCTTTCGGTGGAAGACCCAAGCTGAAACAACCGCAGGGCAGATGGGGCGTTTCCCATCTGCCCTTTGCGTGCCTTTGCTTTCGCGCCTTGCCGAAACAATCGCCGAATGAACCTTGAACTGAAAAATACATGAGGGGGAACACCATGACAAGAAAGGATGCCAGAGCGGCTGCCGTGCAGCTGCTCTATGAATACGAGTTCCACACCGAGCTTGAGCCCTCCGTTTTTCTCAGGCAGGCGGAACTTGCCTTTGCAGAGACCTTCGACGGCTACACGCTGCGTCTCTTTTCCGGAGTCTTGGAGCACAAAGAGGAGCTCGACGCCCTGATCGTTGCGCACAGCCAAAACTGGCGTTTGGAACGGATTCATCGCATCAGCAAAACCATTCTGCGTCTTGCAATCTTTGAAATGCTGTTTGACAGCGAGGTTGAGACCCCAATTGCCATCAACGAGGCGGTGGAGCTCTCCAAACAGTTCGAACTTGGCGAGTCTGCCGCCTTTATCAATGGCGTTCTGGGCGGCATCGCACGGGGGAATGAGCAGCATGCTTAAGTGGTGCCTCGGCGTGGACTCCAGCAACTATACGACCTCGGTTGCAGGGTGCAGCGAAGCGCTTGTTCCCATCTCGATCCGCACCCCCTTCGACGTGCGGCCGGGAGAGCGCGGAGTGCGGCAAAACGACGCAGTCTTTCTCCACACAAAAGAGCTGCCCTCTCTGGTCGAGCGGCTCATGGAGCAATATGATTGTCCTCCCTCCGCTGTTGCGGTATCGACCGCTCCGCGGGATGTTCCGGGATCCTATATGCCCTGCTTCTTGGCCGGCGTTTCGGTTGCACGAAGCACGGCGGCGCTGCTGCAGGTTCCGCTCTATTCTCTTTCGCATCAAAAGGGGCATGTGCTGGCCGCTCTTCTCGGCTGTTCGCGGCTCGATCTTCTGGAGCGGGCACATTTTGCCTACCATGTTTCGGGCGGCACGACGGAACTTCTGCGGGTCGTGCCTTCTGCAGACGGAGATCTTACCATTCACTGCGTTGGCGAGGGCGCCGATCTGCACGCCGGTCAGCTCATCGATCGCTGCGGCGTTCGCATGGGGCTGAAATTCCCCTGCGGACAGGCCCTCGAGCAACTCTCTAAAGAGGGCGCTCTTCCCGCGCCGTCCATGCGATTTCCAGAAACAACGTCCCTCAATCTCTCGGGGGTGGAAAACAAATTCGAGTCCCTCTTGAAGAACCATCGCAGAGAGGATATGGCGCTCTGGTTGCTTGAAACCCTGGCGAATGCGCTGCTGGCGCTGGCGAAGGCGGGGATGAGAGGGCACGAAGAACTGCCGCTCGTTCTTGCCGGTGGCGTTTCCTCCAATCGCCTGATCTGTGACAGACTTGCACGGCACTTCACCGTCTGCACAACCGACCATGCGTTTGCCGCAGACAATGCCTGCGGCGTTGCGCTCTACGGCGCTTTGAAAATGAAGGAGAGACTATGAACCAAACAGTTGCCCCCGAAACGCTCAGCGTTTCTCAGCTCAATGCCGTCATCAAAGCGGTTCTCGATACAGAACCGCTGCTTTCTCATGTGATGGTGCGCGGGGAGCTTTCCAATTTCAAGCATCACATCCAAAGCGGGCATCTCTACATGACGCTCAAGGACGAAAAGTCCTCGATCCGTGCCGTGATGTTTGCCTCCAGTGCAAAAAAGCTGACCTTTCGTCCTGAAAACGGGATGAAGGTGATCGTGGAAGGCAGGGTCGCCGTCTTTGAACGCGACGGGCAGTATCAGCTCTACCTGACCGGGATGCAGCCGGATGGACTGGGAGCCCTGCATCTGGCCTTTGAGCAGCTCAAAAAAAAGCTGGAGGAAGAGGGGCTCTTCGATCCGGCGCGCAAGAAACCAATCCCCAAAACGCCGTTGAAAATCGGCGTTGTCACGGCTTCAACAGGCGCTGCGGTTCGGGATATCATTCATGTTCTCAACCGCCGCTTTTCAGCGGCCAAAGTGCTGCTCTATCCCGTTCTCGTCCAGGGCCCGGAAGCCGCTCCGATGATCGTGGAGGCGCTCGCCTGGTTCAACAGGGAGCAGGCCGCGGATCTGCTCATCGTGGGTAGGGGAGGCGGTTCCCTTGAAGACCTGTGGGCCTTCAATGAAGAAATTGTCGCGCGCGCGATCGCAGAGAGTAAGATTCCCGTGATCTCCGCCGTGGGACATGAAACCGATTTTACCATCGCGGATTTTGTGGCAGACCTGCGGGCGCCCACCCCATCTGCGGCAGCCGAGCTTGCGGTGCCCGACAGCGCCGCCCTCAGACAGCGGCTGGAAAATGTCAACCGCCTTATGGCCGACCTTCTCCTCAGGCAAACGTCGGCCGGCCGCATCCAGGTGCAGACATTGGCCGGCCACCGAAACATGCAGACCCCCCTGCGCTACATTGAGGATTGCCGCTTGACGATCGATTCCCTCATTCAGCGGGTCTATTTTTCCCAACGACAAAAACTCGATGCAGCACACCGTATGCTGGGCCTTTCCGCAGGAAAACTGGAAGCTTTAAGCCCGCTCTCGGTGCTGGAACGTGGGTTTTCGATCGCCTTTAAAGAAAACAAACCGGTTCGATCGGCCGAGCTTCTTTCCCCCGGAGATGCCCTCTCTCTTCGTTTTGCAAAGGGAGGCGCCGAAGTGCTGGTGACAAAAACATATCTGCAGTCGGAATCTACCGAGAAAGGAGCAAAGTATGACGCAGACGAAAAAAAAGCCTGATCTGAGTGATTTGGAATTTGAAAAGGCGCTCCAGCGGTTGGAGGAGATCGTTCGCACCCTGGAAGCCAATAAGACCACGCTGTCCGAATCCCTGCAGCTTTTTGAGGAGGGGGTCAAACTCACCGCGCACTGCAATGCGCTGCTCGACAAAGCGGAACAGCAGGTCAGTATGCTGGTGAAGGGGGAAGACGGGACCATGAAGCCTGCTCCCATGCTTCCCCTTTGACAGACGCGATGGAAAGGACGATTGCAATGGAAAATGCTGCGCTTCTTCAGAGTGAGTTCTCCCGCATCGGGGAGTTCTTTGAACCGTATTTGGAAAGCGTTATCCCCGGAGAGGGGCTGGAACAGCAGGTCGTTGCAGACGCCATGCGCTACAGCCTCCTGTCGGGCGGAAAACGCATCCGTCCCTTTTTGCTGCTGACCTGTTACCGCCTTGCGGGCGGGGAAGAGCGCGAGGCCCTGCCGCTGGCTGCGGCGCTTGAGATGATTCACGCCTATTCGCTGATTCACGACGATCTTCCCTGTATGGACAACGACGATTTCCGGCGCGGCCGTCCGACCAACCACAAGGTTTATGGGGAGGCCATGGCGGTGCTGGCAGGGGACGGACTTCTCACCCACGCATTTGAGACGGCCGTAAAAGCGCCGATCCAACCTGAGCGGCTGCTCTCCGCAATCAGAGAGTTGGCACAGGCCGCCGGGCTGTATGGGATGCTCGGAGGCCAGTCGATCGATGTGGAGAGCGAAAAAAAACAGTTCCTCCTCACTGAAACCCAGATGCGGCAGATGTATGCGATGAAAACAGGCGCGCTGCTGAAAGGCGCCTGCCGGATTGCCTTTGCGGCGGCGGGAGTCTCCGGAAAACCGCTCGAAGCAGTGACAATTTATGCGCAGGAGCTCGGCTTGACCTTTCAGATCGTCGACGATCTGCTCGACCGTATCGGCAGCTTCGAAGAGCTTGGAAAACCCATCGGAAGCGACGCAAAAAATGAAAAAACCACATTTGCCACCCTTCATTCGATCGAAGAATGCAGGGAACTTGCCCGCCGCCACACCGAGAATGCCGTTGCGGCCTGCGCCGCCCTTCCGGATTCAAAGGTGCTCAAAGCTCTGGCTTGGTATCTGCTTGAACGGAGAAAATGATCCTGCAAACATTCTCATTTTGTGTGCGGCTTGATACGAAAATTTATACAAAAAACATTGCATAATGGTGAGAATTCTGCTATAATTACAGAAATCGAATCAAAAGGGTAGCCTGCGGCTGCCTTTTTGTCGTTTTCATCCATCCTTTTGGGGATTTTCCACAGAACCGAACCCTTTTCACGTCGGTTTATTCTGGAAACGAAGAGAAGAAAGGACCTTCATGAATCATTCCATTTTAAATACAATCTCCAGCTCGCTCGACGTCAAACGCCTGACAAGTGAGCAACAAGAGCAGCTCTGCAGAGAGCTGCGCGACGTCATTTTGCAAACGGTATCGCAGACCGGAGGACACCTCGCCTCGAATTTGGGCGCGGTGGAATTGACCGTTGCACTCCATATCTGTTTTGAACCCCCTGTGGATAAACTTGTTTTTGATGTGGGCCATCAAAGCTATGCCCATAAGCTGCTGACGGGGCGCAGGGAGCGCTTTTCCACCCTCCGGCAGTTCGGGGGACTCTCTGGTTTTCCCAAGCCCGCTGAGAGCGACTGCGATGCATTTCATACAGGGCACAGCAGCACGGCGATTTCTGCAGCCGCCGGTATCGCGGCCGGTCTTCGGCTCGAAAACCTGCAAGGATATACGGTCGCCGTGGTTGGCGACGGCGCCATGACCGGCGGCCTCTCCTTTGAGGGGCTCAACAACGCCGCCGAATCCGGACGTCTGATGATCGTGCTCAATGACAACGACATTTCGATCTCCCGAAATGTCGGATCGCTTGCCCACTATCTTTCTGCCATGACTTCCAATCCGTTCTACTTCAAACTGAAGGACGAGATCCGTCAAGCAGTGCAGAATACGCCGCTTGTGGGGCAACCGCTCTATCAGGTCGTCAGCACCGGCAAGCGTATGGTCAAGGATGCGCTTACGGTGAGCAATCTCTTTGAGAACTTTGGTTTCGACTACTACGGTCCGCTCGACGGGCACGATCTTCACTCCATGGTCGATGTGTTCCGCAGGGTGCGCAGCCTGGGGAAACCGGCTCTGGTGCATGTCAAAACCGTCAAAGGGAAGGGCGTTCCGTTTGCCGAAGCGAATCCTTCCCGCTACCACGGTGTTTCCCCCTTTGATGCATCGACTGGTCAGCTTCCCCCCAAGAAAGAGGGTTTTTGCGATTTCTTCGGGCAGGAACTCATCAAGCTTGCTGAAAACCGTCCTGAGCTGGTTGCCATCACGGCAGCCATGACCGACGGTGTGGGGCTCACTGACTTTGCGCGGCTCTACCCCAACCGCTTTTTCGATGTCGGCATCGCGGAACAGCATGCGGTCACTTTTGCATCGGGGCTTGCCTCGGTCGGATGCCGACCGGTTGTCGCCGTCTACTCCACCTTCCTGCAGCGTGCATATGACCAGCTTGTCCACGACATGGCTCTTGGGAATCTGCCGGTCGTGCTGGCGGTTGACCGCGCCGGTCTCGTAGGAGAGGACGGTGATACCCATCAAGGCATCTTTGACGCGGCGTTTTTAAGCACAATCCCCAACGTAACGGTATATTCTCCCGCAGATTTTGCGGGACTCTCCCGTTGCCTGCGTCTGGCCCTCGATGCAAATTCACCCCAGGCGGTTCGGTACCCAAGAGGGAATCAGCCGAATCTGCCTGAGGGAAAGCAACTGAAAACTCTGACAGTTTTCGGAGATCGAAACCCGGATCTCACGATTCTCACCTATGGACGTATCACAGAACAGTGCCTGGAAGCTCAAAAACAGCTTATAGCACGTGGAGCTGTCGTCAACGTGATTTCTCTCGAACGCATCCATCCGGTAGATTTTGAAGAGCTTTTGCCCAATCTGGCAAAGCGGGTCCTCTTTGTGGAAGAGGGAATTGAAGCAGGCGGCGTCGGACAGCAAACCCTCCTCGCTCTCCATCAGAAGGGGAGTGTGAAACACTCGTCCCTTGCCGCTATCCCGAATCGTTTTGTCCCCCACGGGAAGGTCGATCAGCTCCTGAAGCTTTTGGAGCTCGACCCTCCCGGAATCGTACGACGGGCTCAGCCACTGCTTGGGAAGAAGGAGCGGTAACAATGAGCGAAAAGGTGCGTCTCGATACGCTTTTGGTGCAACGCGGTCTGGTGGAGAGCAGAGAAAAGGCCAAGGCAGTAATCATGGGCGGCCATGTGATCGTTTCGGGCGATCGTGAGGACAAGCCCGGCCGTATGGTCTCTCCAGAGGCCGAGATCGAACTGAGAAGTTATGAGAAAAAATTTGTCAGCCGCGGCGGGTTTAAACTGGAAAAGGCTCTGGACACCTTTGCCGTCGCCCTGGACGGTGCGATCTGTATCGATGCAGGAGCGTCCACCGGCGGCTTCACGGATTGTATGCTGCAGCGCGGCGCGAACAAGGTCTATGCCGTCGATGTGGGATACGGGCAACTCGCATGGTCGCTGCGCACGGATGAGCGGGTAGTCTGCATGGAACGCACCAATGTGCGTTATCTGACAAGGGAACAGATCCCTGAACCGGTCGATTTTGTCTCGATCGACGTTTCTTTCATCTCGCTGCTCCTCGTAATGCCGCCGCTCGTCTCCCTGATGAAAGAGGATGGCCGCATGATCGCGCTCATCAAGCCTCAGTTTGAAGCGGGGAAAGACCGGGTCGGGAAAAACGGCGTCGTGAGAGATCCGATCGTCCACTGTGAAGTCGTGAAAAGGGTTTGTTCCGCTGCAAAGGAGCTTGGCCTTGGTCTGCAGGGTCTTACCTTCTCTCCGATCAAAGGGCCAAAGGGGAATATTGAATTTTTGGCCTGTTTTGAAAAAGGCGTGCAGGACGTTTCCGGAATCGACCCGGAAGAGGTCGTGTCTCTCGCACACCATGCGCTTCATGCACAAAAACTGGAAGAACCTTCCTGAAAGGAGCCTGTCGAAGCGATGAAATTCACGATCAACCCCAGCCTCTCAAAAGATCCCAGTCTTGTTCTTTCCAGAGAGGTCGCCAAGCTTTTGATCAATTGGGGCGCGCAGGTTTGGGTCGATGAAAAGACGTTGTCATTCTATCGAGGATTGCCCGTCTTTTCCGGTCCGCAAAGTCTCTGCTTTCAGGGCGCCGATTTCGCGATCTCAGTCGGCGGAGACGGCACCTTCCTGAACACGGCGCACCTTGCCGTTCGGCATGGGGTTCCGGTGGTCGGGGTCAACAAAGGCACAGTCGGCTTTCTGACCGAGATCGATCCGGGGGAGTTGGAGCTTCTCCACCGTCTTTTCACCGAGGAGTATACGGTGGAGCGCAGAATGCTGCTGAATGCAAAGGTGCGGCGCGGCCGAGGCACGCCTTATACCGGATTTGCTGTCAACGATATCACGGTGCACCGCGGAACCTCGCCCAGGCTTCTCAATCTGGAGGTCGCGTCAGACGGTAGCTTTATCCACCGTTTTCGGGCTGACGGTATGATTGTTGCCACTCCAACCGGTTCAACGGCCTATGCGCTTTCTGCCGGCGGCCCCATTATCGATCCCCGCAGCAATTGCATGGAGGTTGTGCCCATTGCGGCCCACACGCTGGTAATCCGGCCGACGATTTTCCACAGTAACGCCCGAATCACGGTGACGCCCTTCCTAGACCAGGGCAGGGAAGCAACCCTCTTGGTCGACGGTGGGTCGGGATTTTTGCTGCTGCCAGGCGATGTGGTTCACATCCGGCGGGATAAAACACAAGTGATGGTTGTCCGAATGAAACCGGACAGCTTTTATGAGGTGGTAAAATCCAAGTTACAGGAGGGAGAAATATCATGAAGCTGAAGCGGCACGAAAAGATTCTTGAGATTATCAATTCAAAGCCGATTACCACGCAAGAGGCCCTGGTGGAAGAGCTGAACCAGGTGGGATTCAAAGTGACCCAGGCAACCGTATCCCGCGACATTAAAGAGCTGCGTCTTGTCAAGGTTCAGGTCGACAACAACTATAAGTATGCCGTGGGCATCTCTGCCGGGAAACGGGGACATCTCATCCCGAAGTATTCCTCCATCATCAAAGAGACCATTGTCGATATCGACTATGTGCAGTTTCTTGTTGTGGTCCATTGCCATTCCGGCATGGCCAACGCTGCTGCGGAGGCGATTGACGTTTCGGAGATGCCGGGCGTTGTGGGGACCATTTCGGGAGACAATACCTTTATTGCAATCATGCGCACTCCGGAAGACTCGCTTTCATTTATCGATGAATTGAAGAATATCATGAACTCCTGAGGACGTTCCGGAAGAAGAAGAGGTTGCTATGCTCGAGAGCCTTTCAATTGAGAATGTCGCCGTGATCGAAAAAGCGTCGATCACATTTGAAGCCGGTATGACCGTGCTGACAGGAGAAACCGGAGCGGGAAAATCCATTATCATCGATGCGATCAACATGGCTCTTGGGGAACGTGCCTCAAAAGAACTCATCCGCACCGGAGCCGCATCGGCGACCGTAACGGCTGTCTTTTCCCCTGAGCCAAACGAGACGATTATCCGGTTTTGCCAAGATGCAGGAATTGCGACCGAAAAGGGGATTGTATTTGAGCGAACCATCACCACGGAGGGGCGTTCCGTTTCCAAGATCAACGGAAAATCCGTAACCGCTGCGTTTTTGCGGGAGATCGGCACGCAGCTTCTCAATATCCATGGACAACACGACTCCCAGGCCCTTCTGCAGAGCGAACGTCATGTGGAGTTCCTCGATGCGCTTGCCGATACTGAGCCCCTCCTTCTTGCGTATCGCCAATGCTACCAGCAGGCTGTTGCGCAGCGTCAGGAGCTCTCCCGCCTTCGGATGGACGAGCGGGAAAAGGCCAGAAGAATTGACCTTCTCACATTTCAGATCAAGGAGATCGACGATGCTCAGCTTCGTCCGGGTGAGGATACAGAGTTGGAGCGGCAGCGTCTTTTGATGCGCGAGGCAAGTCACATCAGTGAACGTTTGGCGACCTGCCTCAATCTTCTTGTACCGGAGGAGGGGAGCGGCGCGGTGTCAAGTTTAGGCACTGCAATGCACGAGCTTTCTTCCCTCGCCAGTCTCTCCCCACAGATGACAAAGCTGGCAGACCAGACCGGCGAGCTCTATTATGGTGCACAGGATCTGGCCGGCGAGCTGCGTGAATTATCTGAAGCCCTCCGCTTCGATCCTGCCGAGATCGAGCAGATCGAACAGCGGTTTGATTTGTTGCTGCGCCTCAAAAATAAATATGGAGAAACGCTTGAAGACATCCTTGCTTACAGAGAACAGGCTGCCAAAGAACTCTCCTCCATCGAGCTGATCGATCAGACTCGCATCGAGCTGACCCAACGTTTAGAGGATACTTACCGTCAGCTTCGGGAACTCGCGGCAAACCTCTCTGCCGCTCGCAAAAAAGCTGCAGAAACGGTTCAAAAGCGAGTGGAACAGGAACTTTACGACCTGAACCTGGAAAAAACAACCTTCCTCATTTCTGTCGAGCCTATGAGGGAGGGTCTCTTTGACGAAAACGGCTCCGATGAGGTTTCTTTTCTCATTTCGACCAACTTGGGAGAGGAGCCACGTCCGCTTTCGAAAATCGTCTCCGGTGGAGAGCTTTCCCGTGTCATGTTGGCCCTTAAAAGCATTCTCGGGCAAAAAGACAAAATTCAAACTGCGATTTTTGATGAAATCGATACCGGAGTCTCTGGATCAGCTGCCGAGAAAATCGGACGCAAGCTCAAACGTCTCGCAGCAGACAGGCAGGTCTTTTGCATCACCCATCTGGCACAGATCGCGGCCCTTGCGGATCACCATCTTTTAATTAAAAAGTCGGTTGAAAGGGACAGAACCCTGACGCATGTGCATGAACTCGGGCCGGAAGGACGGATCGCGGAGCTCGCAAGGTTGCTGAGCGGCGAAACGGTTACGCAGGCTGCACTTTTCCATGCAAAGCAGTTCTTAGATAAGGCGGCGTCGAACCTCTGATTTTGACCAGCGCTTGATATAATTGGGGTTTATTTTTTAAAAACCTTTACATTACCTTTTGTTTGTGATATAAAAAAATTAACAAGAACAATTCTTGTTAAATAGGAGGCATATTATGAATCAGCGGCGCTACAGCAAAAAGAGAGAGGCAATTCTACGGATTGTTTCCTCTACAAAATCTCATCCCAGCGCCAAATGGGTTTACGATCAGATTCAGAAGGAATATTTGGATATCAGTTTGGCAACGGTCTATCGGAACTTAGCGCTGTTTAAGCAGGATGGAAGAGTTGCCTGTATCGCCGTGGTCGATGGAGAAGAGCGGTTTGACGGGAACGTGGAACCGCACAGTCATTTTGTCTGTCGCTCCTGCGGAAAGATTATTGATTTAGACCTTGAAACCTTTCACCACCTCGAGCATGAAGTGGAACACCAGACTGGAGCGTCGGTGGATTCTTCCTCCATTTTATTTTACGGCATCTGTGCCGACTGCAAAAGATTCTGATTTAGCCTCCGGCGAACTTTTTTCCGCTGTCAGTAATTTGTATGCTTTTAAGAGGGAAGATTGTTTTATCTTCCCTTTCTTATCGGGTTTCTCTTGATGGATTCCGGCTCTCCGTCTCAAGTTGAACCGGAATCGATCCTCAGAACATTGGACGATTTTTAACATTTGAAAGGATAGGGTAGTATGACGGATCACCAACTGCTTGCTCTGGCAAAAGATGCCATGAAGCAGGCCTATGCACCGTATTCCCATTTCCCCGTTGGGGCTGCTCTGCTCTGCTCTGACGGCACGGTTTACACCGGATGCAACGTGGAATGCGCTTCCTATGGGAACTCTATCTGCGCGGAACGAACAGCTCTCTGCAAGGCAGTCAGCGAGGGAGAACGCAGCTTTCTCACCTTGGCTGTCATTGCAAATACAGACGGTTTTTGCACGCCCTGTGGGATCTGCCGTCAGATGCTGAATGAGTTTTCTCCTGACCTTCGCGTGCTCTGTGCAAATAAAGAAGGGGAATATGCAGCGTATTCCCTGAAAGAGCTGTTGCCTCACGCTTTTTCTTCCGATGATCTGTAATGTCTGCTTTGGATCGGGTACAGACGTGCTTGAAAGCTGTACCTTATCGATGTACGGAGCATAAAACAGTACAAAAAAAACAGCACAAACCTTGCAAATCCACACTTTGCAGCACAGGTATACTTTTGTTTCGTCTACGGTTCTAATCAAAGTCCTGAATCGGGAGCTTTTTAGCGCCCGCAATCAGATGTTTGGGAGGCAAAAATGGATATCAAAAAAGGAGTTTCTTATATTGCCTTTGGGTATCTTCTCACCCTTGTGAATCTGAATCTGAATTTTGGAAGTTTTTCTGTCAACGTATTCCCGAATTTCATCGGATGGATTCTGTTTTTCCTGGCTTTTGACAAGTTGGGACCCTATGCTTCCGATAAACCGTTCTTAAAATGGACTTCTCTTATTCTTGTCATCCTGGCAGGAACAACTTGGATCTTGGGGATTGCGAAGCCGGAACTTGACGCCGATCTTTTAACCACGATCATGGGGGTTATCTCGGTTGTCTACCTCTTCATCCTTTTCGGCGTACTGGAGCAGATTGCAGGGGACTATCACTCCAGCCGCGCATCCACGATCCATATGCTGAAGATTCTGAATCTGGTTCTCTATGTTGCCTTTGTGGTGTCCTCGCTTGGATTTATATCTTCAAATCTGTCGCCCACTCTGGGCGGACTCGCTGTGGTAATCGGTATCTCTGCCCTCGTCGCCGCCATCGTCACACTTGTAGTCCTGTTTCAGTTGCGCAAGGAGATCAATTCTCAACCGACGATGCTTGATAACCAGCAGTTTTAGAAAGACCTAAGAACCTTCGGAATGGATCTGCGGTTGTTGTGAATCTGATTATTCGATTATGATGTATAAATTCTCATAATAATCGTGCTAAGGAGGACCTCCTATGAAAAAAGCATTTCCAATCCTTTTAGTCCTTGTGATACTATTGACTCTTGCGCTGTGCGGATGTGAGAAAAAAGCGGAAGAACCGAAAATGAGCGCCGAGATTTCAGATGGCAGCTTTGTGATTCAAATCCCTGTTGCGGACTCCGGTCTCAACTGGGTCGCCGATGATATGGCCCAAGACGATTCTGTTGTGAAGCTCAGCAGCGCCGATGTGGTTGACGATGCTTTTATCGCCCGCTACGATGCGGCAGGCGACGGGAAGGCGACTGTGAGAGTGCTGCATTACGTCGGTATCGCCTGTGACGAGTTGCACGCCTGGGATCTTTCCGTAGAAAACGGCGCGGTAACAGAGGCTTCCGAGGGCACGGATACCTACGCTCCTCCCGAGGCTGAGCAGGATTCTCAGCTTTCCGGCGAATGGTTGGAAGAGGAAACACAGTTCACGCAAATGACCATTGAAAAGAATGTGGAACGAGGCTGGAATGTCATAATCACATCTCCGATGACACACGGAGCGTACATCTTCAAAGCAACGGTCTACTATGACTGCGATCTGGATGCCTTTGTATATGATAAGGGCAAGTTTTTCGATCTTCCTCTCGACACTGAGTCGGAGCTGGGCGAAGCTTTTGTGATGGGCACAGTCGGTTCCTTCAGTCTCAGAGGCAACGGGGACGACGTAAAGCTCATCTGGACAAATGACGACGGTCCGGTCGATAGCATTACTTTTGTAAGAGCCGAGATTGATGACTGATTCGTCCAGTATCAATAGCAGGATCGGCTTGGATACACCATGTGCACTTCTGCACCGTTCGGACAAAACAGGGTATTGCGGTCAAGCGCGTGATTCCAAATGATGAATAAACGAAGGCAGGAGCAATCAAATAATTGCTCCTGCCTTCTCTGAACGTTCAACATGGTGCCGGTGGCGGGGGTCGAACCCGCACGCCATCGCTGGCAACGGATTTTGAGTCCGCCTCGTCTGCCAATTCCAACACACCGGCATGACGCTTTCATACAGTGTTATTATACTTGATCGAACCTGGTATTGCAAGAGGGAAAAGAAAAACAAGCCGAGAGAATCGGCGCGGCAAAGCATCCATTTTTTTCAGAATCGATTGAAATACAAGGGGAGAGGGGAATGGAGTTGACACGGCATTTGCCTGAAATACCTGCTTCGTTTCAAAGATTGTGAAAATAATCGTCAAGAATTTCCGAAGATGGGTTGACTTTTTAAAAATCACGGGTATAATATTGATTGTTCGTTGCGGGATTGTGTAAAGGTAGCACGGCAGACTCTGACTCTGTTTGTCTGGGTTCGAATCCTAGTCCCGCAGCCATAATGGAACCCTCTTTTGTTTACAAGGCAAAAGAGGGTTCCTATTGTTATTCCTATCAGCATATGGGATGCTCAGCCCGATATATGGGAATTTGCGGAGGTGAAAGACGTGATACACTGTGGAACGCAGAGGATTGAAACAGAACGATTACTTTTGAGGCGATTCTCAATCAATGATGCAGACGCCATGTACCGCAATTGGGCGTCTGATCCTGAGGTGACTAAGTTTTTGACGTGGCCTGCACACAGCAATATCGATGTCAGCAGGGCGGTATTAGGAGCCTGGGTTTCATCTTACTCACAGGAAAACTATTACCAGTGGGCAATTGTCTTGAAAGAGCACGGAAGCGATCCGATCGGAAGCATCTCCGCAGTGCATATGAATGACGATATCGACATGATCCACATCGGCTATTGCCTTGGAAAATACTGGTGGCATCAGGGAATTATGTCAGAGGCTTTGAAAGCAGTGATTGATTTCTTCTTTGACGAGGTCGGAGCTAACCGCATTGAAGGCCGACATGACCCAAGAAATCCGCACTCTGGTATGGTTATGAAAAAATGTGGGATGAAATACGAGGGCACGATGCGCAGTTCAGACAGAAACAATCAAGGTATTTGCGATGGGTGTTGGTATGCTATTTTGAGATTAGAAAGATAAATTCAGGTTTGTCGCTTGGAGCTGAACATATCTTTTCTTTGCTCCTTCAGTGGTTTCGTGCTTTCTTGGCATATGAACACAAAGTATTTGGTACACAAACTGATCGGTTTATGCGCCAACGCTTTTTCCCGCACGAGAGCAGCAGCGATATCTCCTCAAAAGTTTGGATTCGCTTCTCATCTCAGTTCCGATGATTTGAGAGACCGCAGCAGTTTTCGACGCGGCTCTCAAAAAAGTCGGCTGTACAGACGGAACGCCCATCTGTACGGCCGCTTTTCATCTCATTCGCTGTTGGTCTCTTCTTCTATTGTTTCACAACCGTGGTTTGAGACACCGGAATTTTATCGATGGTGCCGTAGAATTTGATCACCACAGGGCCCCCATTCGGGGAGTGAAGCTCAAACACAACATCACCGGATTCATAGACATGGATGATATAGGGGAAGGGCGCTTCAAAATCCTTCGCATAACGGCTGGAATAAACGCCTCCAAGTGGGGAATGTGCGACACCGGAACCGCTCACATGGGTTCCGCTCGCATCTATAGAGCCGGAAGCACTTGCAATTCCCATGACTCCGGTGACAGAGTAAGAATTGCTCATATCGCCGTCGGTCATGTGGTAATCCCAGTCATACCAATAGGAAACCGGCACGGAATTCTCTTCAAAGGGTTTGTTCCCGCTGCCCATTTCCTGAAGCATCGGTCCAACGATGGCATCAGCATAATCATTTGCAGCGTCCTCCTCGGTTTCCTCCGGCTCCAAAGAGGTGACAAACTCCTCTTTACTTGCCTCATCGTAAGGCTTCAGATCCATCACAAAACTGTCGTTTACAAACCAGCCTCCGATGTTGTCCGTCGAGGCGGAACCTCCCATGCTGCCGATCAGCTCGTTGATTCCGGAGAGATCGGCTTTAAAATTCATGCCGAGACTTCCGGAGTATACCCCATTCATCTCTTCTCCAACGTGGCTGCAGGAAAGGTCGAGGTCATAGGTCACTTCTGCCAATCCCATGGCGTCGATCACCGCGACATCGTCAATGGTGATCGTCCAAACATAGCCCTCATTTTTCTCGTTGCGCCACAGATCATGTAAATGCTCCCAGTAGGCGTCTCCCTCATATATGACTTCCTCCTGTGCATTGTCAGCTGATCCATCCTGTGTGGAGTTTTGTGTGGTTGCTGTCTGCGATCCATCATCCTGGGATTCTGCGGAGTCGGCCGTTTTCCCGCAGGCGCAGAGAAACAGCAGCATTGCCGCAAGAAAATACGCCAGAATTTTTTTCATAGATTTGTCCTCCTTCTGATTCAGGTGTTCTACAAGGATATGGAGATTGTTGCAGAAAGGAACGGTGCCTAAAGACATAACAGGGCAGGGGAGCAAGCTGTCATTTTTCGGGGCTGAGAATAAATCGATAGCTACCGCCAAAATCGCCCCAACTTGAATCCGGGTGGGTTATGAAGTCATACGTGGCGCCGTCTTTTTCGATCGAAGTGATGCCGGTTTTCCCAAGCTGAATATCCTCCGGCGCGACCTCACTGTCAAAGAAGAAAAGCTTTACGCCCTTTTCCGCCATTTTTTGAAGCAGCAACTGGCGGCATGCATCATATTTTTCTTCCGTTACAAAACAATCCGAGTAGAAGTAGAATCCACCGCCTGTGCCATAGGGCTGTTCTGTCAGAAGAACCGCTCTAACACCTTCGATTCCCTTGAGTTCCTCAGCCTGCAGATCAAGAAGAGAAAGACATCCCGCATACTCCTCGTCGGTTTTGAGCGGGATCAGTGAAACTTCAAAATGATAGGGGATATGGGGAATGATCTTACCATCGCCGTTTTCCTTCTCGACAATCCCGTAGGCAGGGTTGTCCTCTCCATCGTATTCAATCGACATCCCCTCGTCAAAGTCAAACGCAAGCCGCAGTCGATACGGGCTTTGCTCCGTTGGGAAAAACAGTGCGATATCAGAATCACAGGAGGTCTCCATGCGCTCTTTGCAGCGATCTGTCATGCGAAATCCCCTCTCCAGAAGGCTGCTTACCCAAGCGTTCAGCTCTTCGTGTGTAAACCCATAAAAGAAAACCCGATACTGATATTGGCCTTCCTCCAAAAACTCCGTGTAGACAATCTGTCCATCCGTTTCCGGTTTATCAATCCCATAGATGGAATAGATCAAGTCTGGCCATGCGCCATCAATCAATTGGGAGGCATCGATATCCAAGTCGTTATCGCCGCTCCCACCTGTGCCTGAGATTTCCGGGGCATCGCCGCCCTGTATCGCATCACAGGCGGCAAAAGAGAAAAGGAGCAGAAAGGAGAGCACCAGAGGAACCCATCGTTTCATCATTTTTATCCTCTTTAGATCAGGGAACCTGATATGTGATTCATCTCTATCTGTCAGGCTAGGGCAATACCACTTCAAAGCCGGGAGAATATGTGGTTTTTCCCGCTTCAAAGTCATAACTTGATTTCAGCCCCGTAACGGTACAGATGCCGTCTTGCAGATCATAGTGGCGATACAGCCCATCCCGACGTTCGGCTTCCATCACCCAATCTTCGTCCAAATCCGTGCGACCGAAAATTTTTCCGTCCTCATAATCAAAGATGAGAGAGTAATCCTCATATTGATCGGTATCCGGATTGAGCTTCCAAAGATTTTCCGCATGGTTGAGCCCAAGGATTTCTCCATCTTGATAAACGACAATCGCTCGTTCAAACTCCGAAGAGATGGCATAGCGGTTGTCTCCGAGCGCCTGAAACTCTGTGAAGCTGCCGGGCTCACCATTGCGATAGTTCACCACGCTCAGGGCAGGGGCAGACGTGTCAAACCGAATCACCTCTTTGTGTTCATAGGTTTCGCCGGTCGCATCGTCTGTTTTGGAGTAGGCAATGGTATACTCATTTTTCCCTGTCTCTCGGATGGTAGCGTCGTTTTGACCCATCATGTGGTAGGCAGATTCAAGTGCGCTCAGGGAGGTGCCCTCCGCAAAAGAGGCGGCATCGACATAGCGCAGGGAACTGAACGGCAGATAGAACAGGGCAACAAGCTGGGAGAGGTCGGATTCCACTGCATTGTTGTGTTCATCAACCAGCTTACTGATCTTATTTCCCATTGCGCTCGTAAGCCTATCGTAGAAATCATATACGCCGGCGCAGTCTGCAATTTCGCCGGGGGCTTTTTCGGTACCGTCAGACTCATGTCCTTGTTCCGTACCGCTTTCCGACCCAATCTGCTGAGAAGTCTCATCTGAGGGTTCAGAATCCGTCCCTTCCGAAGACTTGCTGCAGGATACAAGAGGGAGAAGCAGCAAAACCGAGAGCAGCAGAGCAATCCATTTTTTCATTGACCTTATCCTCCTCATTTTGTTTAAAAGTTTTTGTATTCTCAAACAGCAAAAAGCCTTCTCGATGCCTGCCGTTTGATAAATCCCTTCGTCTCTCGCAAGGTTCTTCGCAAAATACTGTAAAGGAAATATGTTTTACAGTATGAGATTGCATCATTTGTCACGCCACAGGCGAATTTCGTCTTCTTCCAAGTGAAAAACCATGTTATCCAGACTCATGCATAATAAGCACGGAAACTGATTCTCATGACGGTTTACAGTCATGCAAAGTATAACATGATTCTACAAAGGATTCAATGATAAACCGCCATTCGATCTTTGATCTTTTTCCTCGACACACAAATTGACGGAAATCACTTTAAATCTTAATTCCAATTACATTTCCTGAAGACAACCCTGGTTTTGGGCAAAAAGCCTTAAAAAAAGTGCGGTGACCCCTTGGATAAGGCGGGGCGATATGATACAATATTAAACAATAGGGCTTTTCTGCACCGGTAAAGCCCTTATTTCTCTTGAAATCAAGTATCCCGCGGAGAGGAACGACATGGCTAACGATAGTATTCGCCGGATTGAAGCGCTTCGCAACCTGCTCAACCGCTACGCCCACCGATATTATGTGCTGGACGACCCTGAAGTGAGCGATTATCGCTACGATGAACTGATGCAGGAACTCAAGGCGTTGGAAGCTGCCCACCCTGAACTGATCACGCCGGATTCTCCCACACAGCGCATTGGCGGTAAGCTGCTTGAGGGATTCTCCCAAGTTGAACACCGCGTGGCAATGGAAAGCCTGCAGGACGTGTTCTCCGAAGCGGAGCTCTTTGAATTCGACAATCGGGTGCGAGAGGCCGGAATTTCCCCCGTATACGTGGTGGAGTATAAAATTGATGGGCTATCGGTTTCCCTCGAATATGAAAACGGTCTGTTCGTTCGCGGCTCCACAAGAGGCGACGGACGCGTTGGCGAGGATATCACCGCAAATCTTCGCACAATTCGCGCAATTCCTCTGCGTCTCAACCGCGCTCTGCCGTACCTCGAGGTGAGGGGAGAGGTGTATCTGCCTTCCGAGGCCTTTGAGCGTCTCAATCGCCAAAGGGAAGCCGAAGGGCTGCAGCTCTTTGCCAACCCGCGCAATGCTGCGGCGGGCTCCCTTCGGCAGCTTGACCCATCTGTGACGGCACAGCGGGAGCTCAGCATTTTTGTGTTCAACATTCAGGCAATGGAAGGTGAGCGCGTCTTTGGACATTTTGAATCGCTCGAACTCCTGAAAACCCTCGGCTTTCGCGTGATTCCCGACTACAGACGGTATGATTCCATCCGGCAGTGCGTGGATCGGGTCAATGAGATCGGAGAAAAACGAAACTCCCTTCCCTTCGAAACGGACGGTGCCGTTATTAAATTGGATAGCCTGGAGCAGCGTGCACAGCTCGGTTCAACTGCGAAGTTCCCGCGCTGGGCCGTTGCATTTAAATACCCCCCCGAGATGAAGGAGACGAAACTGCTCGACGTGTCGATCGCCGTCGGAAGAACCGGCGTTTTAACGCCGACGGCGATTTTGGAGCCGGTTCGGCTCTCAGGCAGCACGGTACGTGCCGCTACGCTGCACAACAGGGATTTTATTCTCCATAAGGACATCCGAATCGGCGATACGGTTTTGGTCCGCAAAGCCGGCGAGATCATTCCCGAAATCGTAGAGGTGAACAAGGCAAAGCGGGATGGAAGCGAGCGCCCCTACCGGTTTCCCGAGCGGTGCCCTTCCTGCGGCGAACCGGTGCTCGACGATGCGGAAGAAGCGGCCGTGCGCTGCACCAATCCCTCCTGTCCCGCTCAGCTCATTCGCAGCGTTGCGCATTTCTGTTCGCGCGCCGCGATGGATATCGAAGGCATGGGGGAGCAGTCGGCCGAGCAGTTCGTGGCAAGCGGACTGATTCACTCGATCGCCGACCTCTATGAGCTCTCTGTCGAGCAGATTTCGGCTCTCGACCGCAAGGGTGAGAAATCTGCCTTCAAACTGATGGAGTCCATTGAAAAAAGCAAGCGCCGCGGTTTGGCGCGGCTTCTCTTTGGATTCGGAGTCCGTCACATCGGAGAGCGGGGAGCCGCCGCTCTGGCTGAGACCTTCGGCAGCATGGAGCGTCTTTCCCGTGCGACTTACGAAGAACTCACGGCAGTTCCGAATATCGGCGCGGAAATGGCCGAGAGCCTGCTCTCTTTTTTCTCTCACCGAGAGACAAAAGACCAGCTCGCGCGGCTTGCGGCCGCTGGCGTCGATATGACGCAGGAAACCAAATCGGAAGGAACATCACTGCTTGGCAAAACCTTTGTATTGACCGGAACGCTTCCAAACCTCACACGCGATCAGGCCAAAAGACTGATCGAGGGGGAGGGGGGAACAGTCAGTTCCAGTGTTTCGAGGAAAACAAGCTACGTTGTGGTCGGTGAAAACGGAGGCAGCAAGCTAACCCGTGCGCAGGAGCTGCAGATTCCGTTGCTGGACGAAGCGGAGCTTATGAATCTATTAGGAGGGTCACAAGATGAAAATCACACATGATGAAATCCGTCATGTTGCCCGACTTGCCCGAATCGAGATCCCCGAGGATCAGTTCGATAAGCTGGCACAGGACATGGAAAATATCGTCGACATGGTCGCGCAGCTCCAGCAGGTCGACCTGTCTGACATGGAGCTCAATCTGTCTGCGCAGTGCAACATCTTTCGGGAGGACGAGCCCATGCCGTCCATGCCGAGAGAGGCGGTGCTGCAAAACGCACCCGCGAAAGAGGCCGGCTGCGTGCTGGTTCCACGCGTGATGGAAGAGTAAAGGGGGGACAGACGTGGAACTTTATGAAAAAATGGGATACGAGCTCCGAGAGCTCATGGATAAAAAAGAGGTCTCGGCCAGAGAGGTGACTGAGAGCTTTCTGGCGCGAACCGACGCTGTGGAGGGAAAGCTCGGCAGTTTTCTGACCCTGCTTCCGGAAGAGGCTCTGAAAACAGCGGATGCAGTGGACAAGAAGGCGGCTGCGGGCGAGAAACTCTCTCCTTTGGCGGGTCTTCCCATCGCCATCAAAGACTGTATCTGCACCAAGGATGTGCGCACCACCTGCGCCTCGAAAATCCTTGAGAATTTCATCCCGCCCTATGACGCAACCGTCGTCCTGCGGATGAAGGAGCAGGGGATGCCGATTATTGGAAAGACAAATCTTGACGAATTTGCCATGGGCTCCTCCTGCGAGAATTCCGCCTACCAGAAGACGCACAACCCCTATGATCTTTCCCGTGTTCCAGGTGGGTCATCGGGCGGCTCTGCAGCCGCTGTTGCGGCAGCGCAGGTTCCTTTTTCGGTGGGGAGCGACACCGGCGGCTCCATTCGTCAGCCCGCCTGTCTCACAGGGATCGTCGGTCTCAAACCCTCTTACGGCTCCGTTTCTCGCTACGGTCTGGTCGCATTCGGCTCTTCGCTTGACCAGGTCGGACCTTTTGCCCGCTGCGTGAAAGACAATGCCATGCTGTTTGATGCAATCGCCGGCCCCGATGCGATGGATGCCACAAGCGCCCGTATCAATCGAACCCCAATCGCCCCGAACCTGAAAGTCGGGGTGAAGGGACTGAAGATCGGCCTTCCGAAGGAATTTTTTGGGGAGGGAATCGATCCGGAAGTGCGCGCCCTCATCATGGCGGCTGCGGAAGAGTACCGCAAGATGGGCGCCGAGCTCCTCGAGGTAGATTTGCCCTTTGCCGAATATGCTCTGCCAACCTACTATATCGTCTCGTCGGCGGAGGCCTCTTCCAATCTTGCGCGTTTTGACGGCGTGAAATACGGATATCGCTCGCCGAATTTTGAAGATCTCAACGACCTGTATTTCAAGAGCAGAAGCGAGGGCTTCGGACCTGAGGTGCGCCGTCGTATCATGCTGGGCACCTATGTGCTCTCGTCCGGCTATTACGACGCCTATTACAAGCGCGCACAGCTCATGCGGGAAAAGCTGAAACAGGTCTACAATGCGGCCCTTGACCGCTGCGACGTGCTGCTGACCCCTACATCTCCCACCGTCGCCTTCAAGCTGGGGGAGAAAGAGAGTGATCCTCTTTCCATGTACCTGTCGGATATCTGCACGGTCTCTATCAACATGGTAGAGTTGCCGGCGCTGGTGGTTCCCTGTGGTATGGTGAACGGACTCCCCATGGGGATGCAGCTCATCGGAAGAAAATATGCAGAAGAGACGCTCTACAACGTGGCATATACCTTCGAGCAGACCACCGGACTCGGCTGGGTATGTCCCACACTGTAAAGAGGGGGATGGATCATGAAATACGAAGCTGTTATCGGCATTGAGATGCATGCGGAGCTCAACACCAAAACCAAGATTTTCTGCGGCTGCAAAACAGACTACGGCGCACAGGTCAACACCCAGTGCTGCCCCATCTGCATCGGGCTGCCCGGCACGCTGCCGACCCTCAACAAGAAAGTGGTCGAATATGCCGTGAAAATGGGACTTGCCTGCGGCTGCACCATCAACAGAGAAACCAAGCACGATCGTAAGAATTATTTCTATCCCGATCTTCCGAAGGCCTATCAGATCAGTCAGTATGATATCCCGCTCTGCGAAAACGGAGAGATTTCCTTCTATGTGGGAGAGGAAAAGAAATCCGTTCGCATTCTGCGTATCCATATCGAAGAAGATGCTGGGAAGCTTCTGCATGACAATCGCTTTTCCGGAACCCTGATCGATTTCAACCGCTGCGGCGTTCCTCTGATCGAGATCGTCAGCCAGCCCGATCTGCGCTCTCCGGAGGAGGCCCGCGCCTATCTTGACGCACTCAAAGCCATTTTGGAGTGCCTGGGCATCTGCAATTGCCGGATGCAGGAGGGAAATATTCGCTGCGACGTCAACGTTTCGATTCGGCCTGAGGGGAACGAAGCCTTTGGAAACCGCGTGGAAATGAAGAATGTTAACACCTTTTCTGGAGCGGTTCGCGGCATTGAGTTTGAAATTGCACGTCAGACCGCCGTGCTCGAGGCCGGAGGCGCGATCGAACAGGAAACCCGCCGTTGGGATGACGACAGGGGAGAGAGCCTTCCCATGCGCTCGAAAGAAGATGCGCAGGACTACCGTTACTTCCCCGAGCCCGATCTGGTTCCGATCCGTCTGGACAGGGCCTATGTGGAAGAGATCCAATCGTCGCTGCCGGAGCTGCCCCTGGTCAAATTCGAGCGTTACTGGAAAGAGCAGGGCTTGACCCAGTATGAGGCTACCATGCTTTCGACCGACAAGGATAAGGCATCCTTCTATGAGTCCTGCATTGCGGTAAAACCCAACCTTGCCAAACAGATCTGCAACTGGATCCTGGGAGACATCGCAAAACTGCAAAACCAAAAGCATTGTCTGATTTCCGATCTCTCGATCGATCCCTCCGCTCTGTGCGAACTGATCGAGCTCAATGTAGCGGGAACCCTCTCTTCCACGTCGGCAAAAGCCGTGTTTGACGAGATGGTTGCGACCGGAAAAGCGCCCGGAACCATCGTGCAGGAAAAAGGACTTGCCCAGGTCAACGACGAGGAGGCCCTTGCCGCCATCGTGGAGAAGGTTCTCTCCGAAAACCAGGGGCCGATTGCGGAATACCACAACGGAAAAACCAATGTGCTCGGTTTTTTAGTCGGTCAATGTATGCGAAACAGCAAGGGAAAAGGCAATCCGCAGCTTTTCAACAAGCTGCTGGCAGAGCACCTGAATCAATAACTGTTTTCCCCTACAGCTGCCCCTGCCGTGTACTTCACGGCAGGGGCAATTGAAATCAGTGTGAATCAAAAAAGAACCAACAATTGGAATGGGAGGCGGGAATCACTTGGGTGAGCTTCATTTGAAAGAGGTGAATTATGAAGATGCGAGAGAAGAATACCGGTTTCTCTCCGACATGCCGGCGGACGAAAACGGTATGACCAACGAGTGGTTCGGGCTAGATTGGACTGAATTTCAGGAAAAGGTAATTCAGGCAATGCTCGACAGCGCCAAAGGGATCGGGCTGCCGGATGGTTACGTGCCTGAAACCTGGCTCTTTCTCTGGGATGATTGTGAAATCGTCGGGGTTTTCCGTATCCGCCATTTTCTTACAGATTCGCTGCGAAACGGAAGCGGACATATCGGCTGCACGATTCGGAAAGACTGCCGCGGAAAGGGACTCGGTACTCGGGGACTTGAACTGGCTTTGAAGGCGGCCGACAAGTTGGTGGAGGAAGATGAGCTCTACCTACGCTGTCAGATCGACAATGCCGCCTCGCTTCGGATGATGCTGAAAAACGGCGCCTCGATTCACCATAGCGACGGCGATCACATCTTTACTCGAATTCCCAAAAAGAAATAGCGTTCTCAACGCGTCCCCAATGTGCACAGCAGCACAAGGGGGCGCGTTTTTATCAGGCCAATTGCGCAGTCATGCGCCTAGCAAAACAGTTTGCAAAGCTCTGGAAAACGCTTAAAAATCATCAGGAGCTTTCTACTCTTGACCGGTTCATGGTTATATTTTGAATTGAATCCACCTGATCAAAGAAAAAAATTCCAAAAATATCTTTCTATTTCCAATCATTTGTGGTATGCTCTTCCTGATGCTGGGAATCCGATCGTGCCTCAGGCCCTTCAGACTCCTGCATGCCGGCGCCATTTTTCAACAATCATAAAAAAAGGGGAGCAAACAAACATGAGGAAAAAAGGGTTGGTTTTACTTTTGATAATTGGGAGTTGCCTGCTTTTCACTCTCATGACTGCCTACGCGGCGGATGGGCGATACGAGGGGAGCGGCTTGAGCGACGACCCCTATGTGCTTGAGGACCTTGAAGACTTCAAAGCCTTTGCTTTTACTGCAGAAAACGCCACCTGCGCCAACGAAACCTACGTGCTCGCCGCCGATCTTGTGGACGATGGCACTCTTACCCCCATCGGCAGCGAGTCTATACCCTTTTGCGGAACCTTTGATGGCCGCGGCCACACGATCACCCTGCAGATGGAGTCCGGCAGCACAACCGCGAACCTGGGGCTCTTTGACACCATCGGGGCAGACGGCATTGTGCAAAACCTGAATCTTGCAGGAAGCCTTTCGAGCGCGCAACGCCTCGGCAGCATCTGTGATCGGAATTTGGGACTGATCCGTAACTGTGGATCCTTTGCTGTGCTGCACCTTCCTGATGGCACAGCCGAAGGTCTCACGGTCGGTGGAATCTGCGCCTACAACGAAGGGGTCGTTGTGAACGCATTTTTCCTGGGAACCATCGACGTCGGCAATGCGTCAAGCGGAAAAATCGGCGGAATCGCCGCCTCCGGCATACAATCGAATACGTCGGGAATCCTCAACTGCTATACTGCTTTGACAAGGGTCGGAACCGGCAGCGTGACTGTTTCGGCAATTGCTGGCGATGAAGCCGCCGCATCTCAGATGGAAAATTGCTTCTATGACCAGGAGAGGGGAGCTTCACAGCAAGAGGGAGCTTTCGGATTCACCTCTGATGGCTGCACTGACGGAACCCTGCTCAAGGTGTTGAACGATGATCTCGCGATTTACGAGGAATCCTATGGCCCGCTCAAAGGGTGGGACAGCGGCGCGAACGGCTACCCTATCCTTGTGTCGGGAGAAGCTTTGCAGACGGAAGGCTATTCTGTGGCTCTGACAACTGAAGGAACCCTTTCTGGATATCAGGAAGCGACCCTTCGTCCAGGGGATTCGTTTACCCTGTCGGTGGTCGTGACGGGCGTACAGCACTGCGCCGATGTGACGCTCTCCTACGACCCATCCCTGTTTGAATATGTGAGCGCAGAAAGCACGCCCTATTTGCACCAGGCCGATTCCGGACTCATCCGGGTTTTAGACTACAACACTTCCGGCGCCACGATCAATGCCTTCACCTTCCGCTCAAAGGCCAATATCTCTGTCGAGAAAGCCGGAGCATTCCGCGTCCTTCAGGCGAAATTCTCCGAAAGTGAAGCGGCCATGCTGTACGACGCCGTTGAGTCGACCGAAAACGCCGATGCATCGGTGACCATTCTTCCTGTTTTCACCGTCACCTTCCTGGATCGGGATGGAAATGTGATCGGCACACCGCAGGAGGTCGATTACAACCGCACGGCAACCGCACCGGAAGCTCCCAATGTGGCGGGCCATGATTTCTCCGGGTGGTCAGTCGGAACCGTTGTTTACACCAAAGAGCAGATTGATGCAGCGCCCGTCACGGCTGTTCTTACCTATACCGCGGTTTATACGGCAAAGCAGGTCAGCGTTTCCGTGGGAAGCGGATTGACCGGAGCCCCAACCGCCATCTGCGGCGTCGACTATCAGGGCACCATCAACAACTATGATCCCACCTATCGTTATACCGTGACGGCCACTTCAGGTGGGAATACAATCCCTGTGACGCAAACGGGGGATACCTTCCTCATTTCGGGAGACGATATCCTGGAGGATCTGACGATCACCGTCAGCAAAACCAGCAAGATCGAGGTCGCCGTCTTCTACGGAGGCAGCGAGGGCGCAGGCTATGTCGCCGGCTACACACAAGTTGTGGTATATGCCGGATCGGAAGGGGATCTTGGTGAAGGCTATACTTACTCCCGCGAAGACATGTATAAGATCCGCACGAAAATCGGCGCATCCGAGAAGACTGCCTTTGCCATCCTGGTGCAGGGAACTGTCACCGTCGATGAGGCCCGCTCAGCAATCTCACAGACTGCAGCCGCTGCCAGACACGATTTGACCGGTTTTGCAGCGGGCGACGTGAACGCCACAGGTTTGATCGATATTGCTGATGCCCGTGCTGCCTTCAACTGCCAAAGTGTGCTTTTCTCCGTGGAAGACTATATGTCTGTCTTCCTGCTCGCCGATGTCAACCACGATCATCTTGTCAACGCAGACGATATCAATCTTGTCCTGACTGCAGCTGCATCCGCATAGTTTTCGTCTTTTTCTAAAATGAGCTTGCGTGCAGCAATGCCCTGCAGGGATTGTCTATCGTCAAAGCAAAGAGGGGAGTCACATGAAAAAAATATGTCGTGAGCTGATCGTGGGATTGCTGATACTGAGCTGTTTGTCTTTCCCTGTCTTCGCTGTGGATTTGTCTGTGAGGTTTTCCCTTACATCAAATGGCAGGCATGAAGTTACGACAATGACCGGAGATGTGATCGACGTCCGGTTTTCCGTTCAGCGGGTAGATGACCACGGCGAATACTCCGTCAATGCTCTGCAAAACTATATCCGATACGACACGGAATTCTTCGAGCTTGTGGAGGGCTCTGTCCACTGTCAGAAATCGAGCGGCAGCGCCAGCAGTCAAAACACCCTTGTCGGCCCCAGAATCTATATGACAGATATGACTGCATCTTATGCGCCCGATCAGGAATTCGGATCTTTCCAGCTCAAGGTGATCGGGAAATCCGGTTCCGCCCGGATCGAGAACGGAAGTGCTCTGGCCTATGATCGGCAAGGGAATCCGATTGCGATTACTGAAAGCAATCTGCTGGTCAAAATCGACGACGAAAGCTATCCGGTTTTTGCCTCATCGAACCAAGGTGGGACAATCACGCCTTCCGGAAAACAGATCGTCTCTGCCGGAAGCCAACTGACATTTACTATTACGCCAGACCCCAATTATGTAATCAAAAGCCTTCTGATCGATGGGACGCCGGTTGCGGCCGTCAATTCCTATACCTTTGAACATATTGATCGTTCGCATACCATCGAAGCAATCTTTGAACGGGCTTCGTCCGGCGGCTCTGGCGGAGGAGGCGGGGGAGGCGGAATGGCATCGGAACCTTCCCCGGGATCTTCGGCTTCCAGTAGTCAAGAACCCCATGAAGAGCAAGAACCAACAGACAC
>JAFRSP010000028.1 GCA_017427525.1 Clostridia bacterium | reverse complement strand
GTACGTACCTCGTGCAGCGCCTCTTCCGAAATGCGCAGAGAATCGGTTCTCATATAGGTAATAAGGCCGACCAGCCCCACCCCCGCGATTTCAACGCCTTCGTAGAGCTCCTGTGCGATCGACATTGTCCTCCTGGAGGAGAAACCCAGCTTGCGGGAGGCCTCCTGCTGCAGGGTGGAGGTGGTGAAGGGAGGGGCGGGATTGCGCCGTTTTTTGCTTCTCTTGATGTGTGAGATCGAATAGTCGGCATCCTTCAGCTGCGCCAAGATCTCGTCGGTCGCCGCCTGATCGTCAAGGGCAGTCTTCTGATCTTTCACGCCGTAAAACCTTGCCTTGAACTGCTTGTCTCCCTCTGCCTCGAGCTGCGCGTCGATGGTCCAGTACTCCATGGGGACAAAGGCGGAGATTTCCTCTTCCCGATCGACGATGAGTCGGGTTGCAACCGACTGCACACGGCCGGCGGAAAGGCCCTTTCGAACCTTGCGCCACAGGAAAGGACTGATTTTATATCCCACCAGGCGGTCGACGACACGGCGCGCCTGCTGGGCGTCGACCAGATCCATATTGAGCGGCCGCGGGTTCTTCACCCCGTTTTGTACGGCCTGTTTGGTGATCTCATTGAAGGTCACACGGATAGGCTGCGTCCCATCCAATCCCAAGAGCACCGAAAGATGCCAGGAAATAGCCTCTCCCTCCCGGTCGGGGTCGGTTGCCAGAAAGACCTTTTTGGCCGTTTTGGCCTCCTTTTTGAGTCCCTTGATGAGATCTCCCTTACCTCGGATCGCAATATAGCTCGGCTCGAAATCGTGGTCTACATCGATCCCCAGCTTACTCTTGGGCAGGTCTCTGACATGTCCCATGGAGGCCATGACCTTAAAATTGCTTCCCAGGTATTTTTTGATCGTCTTTGCCTTTGAGGGCGACTCCACAATCAGAAGATTTGACATGAACTTCTCCGTTTCCTCCTCGTCACGCCGCAGGCGCGCCGCATGGTTTTCAATCTATTCCGACTCAGATCCGTCTTCTGCCTGACTCCGCGTAACGGCAGGCGCGATTCTCTGCCGCCGCGGGACAGCTCAAAGATGGAAATTGCTTTCAAATTTTGCGCCGGGGCGGGAAAGAATATACCCCTTTGCCTCAAGCATGGTCAGCGCCGCCATCGCCTTGCTGACCGGAAGTCCGCTCTCCTGAACGAGCCGGTCCGCGCTTTTGACCTCGCCCTTGAGCAACTCCAAAAGCGTCCTCTCCTCCCCGCTGAGTCTCAGCTCACGGGCTGCCCGTTTCCCCTGCGGCTCAACCGGAAACTCAGACGGTCTCTTGGGCTCGGGGCGTGGGATGCTTCCCGCAGGAAGCTGCCGCTCTCCCCTGTCAGAATGTCTTGTCTCGGCCGGCCTCTTCCAGTCGGACGGCTTATCCTGTATTTGCAGGAGATGACCGTAGCCCGCCAAGTATTCCTCTAAAATGTCAAGCGTTTCGGTCACCGGCTTGGCACAGCTCTCTTTCAAAAGCTGGTTGGTCCCCTCCGAGGTGTAGGAGGTGATGTTGCCGGGAACCGTAAACAGATCTCGGTCCTGCTCCAGGGCAAAACGCGCTGTGATCAGCGCGCCGCTCTTCTTGGGAGCCTCCACGATGACCACGCCCTGCGAAAGCCCGCTGATAATCCGGTTGCGTGCAGGAAAGTTGCTGCGCTGGATAGGATGTTCGGAGGGTACTCTGAGAGGGTCAATCCCCCGGTTTCCAGAATCTGCTCCATCAAAAACCCGTTGTGCGCAGGGTAGGCCTGATCCAGCCCGTTGCCGAGAACGGCAACCGTTTTCCCTTCCGCTTTGAGCGCCCCCAGATTTGCGCAGGAATCGATCCCCTCGGCCATGCCGGAGATCACCGTGACCCCACAGGCCGCAAGATCTCCGGCCAACTTCTCTGCCACCGACGCTCCGTAACGGGTACAGCTCCTTGTCCCGACGATGGCGATGCACAACCGGCTTTGCACGATTTCAGGGTTGCCTCTGTAAAAGAGGGTAAAGGGCGGAGCTTTGATTTGCTTTAAAAGCTCGGGATAACCCTCCTGCCACGGGTGGAGGGCTTCGATCCCCTTGTTGCGGCAGAGCTCCATCAGGCGGCGCACATCGTCGAGCTCTCGGTTGGCAAGCGCGGCCTCCGCCTGTTTCCCAAGTCCTGCCAAACGAGCCGCCTCGGAAGGATCGGCCTGATAGATCTCCTCGGCCGATTCATAGTGGGAGAACAACTCGGAAATTCTCCCCGTTGCCTCTCCCAGTCGGCAGGTCATCCACAATCCATACAAATCCATGGTCCGACGCTCCCTTCTCTTGGAACCCTTCAGTCGGGGCTGCGCCCCCAGAGCTCCCACATCAGAACGGCTGCCGCCGTGGGGGCAGAGAGGGATTCCGTTTTCCCCTTCATGGGGATGAATACCAGCGCGTCGCTTTCTGCGATGAGCTCCTGCGTGAGCCCTGCGCCCTCGTTCCCGACAGCCATCACTCCGCTGCCGCCGCGAAAATCGGTCAGCAGCACAGCATCTTCCCTGAGCACCGATGCCCAGAGCGGAAGCCCTGCTTTGCGGATCGCCCGCACCGCCTCGCCCACATCCCTGTAAAATGCAGTCGGCATCCGCAGCGCGGAACCCATCGAGCCGCGCAGCACCTTGGGCGACATGAGATCCACCGCAGCGGAACAAAACAGTACACCGTCGACCCCAAAGGCTTCGGCCGAACGCAGAATATTCCCCACATTTCCTGCGTTTTGCAGGTTTTCCAGCAGGAGATACCGTCCCCCCTGTTTGAGAGCGTCCAGGCGAAGCTCCGGCTGAACGGCGGTTGCCACAACTCCCTGCGGGCTCTCGGTATCGCAGAGCCTTTGCAACACTTCGAGGGAAACGGAGGTGGCAAGCTCCCTTCCCGCCCCGGACAGGGCAAGCGCATCCTCCTCGCTGTAGAAAACCTCCCGAAGCGTAAGTCCCGCGGCAAGCGCTTCGGCAATCAGCTTGTGTCCCTCCAAAAGAAGAAGGCCGCTTTCTCGCCTTCCCTTCCCGGTTTTCAAAGAGGAGGCTGCTTTGATGCGTTCGTTTTTCAGACTGACAATTTGTGGGGTATGCAAACGGCTCCTCCCCCTTCGGCTCTTGGAGTGTGTTTTATTATAGTACGACCCTCAGTAAAAAAACAATACCATAATATAATAATTTTAAGGAATCTTTTTTTCTCTGTTTTCGGACGGCTTTTTGTGTTTTTTGCAAGAAAGCTTGGCTTTGAAGGGCCTTTTTCCTGAGGATTCGACCGGATTTCGCCTTAAAGCCGGTACCGGTCTCCGCTTCTTCAGTCCCCTTCTTCCCGTATCGCAAACCTGTCAAAACGGGCCGCCCTGCCGGCCGCAAGGGCTTTCCTCTGCAAAGGGAAAGGAAGCTGCCGAACGGAAATCTCCCTTTTACTCCAAGGTAATTCGCTCGCCGCAATGGCGGCAGTGATATTCATGCACCAACGCATAGGAGAGACGATCCAGCGTTTCCCCTGCCCCACAGTGCGGACAGCGCAGATAACGGGCCCCGATATAGGCGTAGCCGCCGAGACAGAGCGCGACGCCGGCCCACCAGATCCTGCTTGAAAGAATCGCGGGAATCAGACATCCTGCCATTCCAAACACCAATGCCCACGCGGTCAAAACCGCGCTTTTGGGGATTCCTCTCATCGTTTTCGCCTCCGAATCCTTTCTCTCCGTCCAAAGGACCCCCTTGAACCCCCACCTTAAAAGGCAAAGGCCTCACGCGGAGGGTCATTTCCATCATAGCATAGAGTTCACGGCCCTGTCATCCCTCTGCCTTTTCCCTGTCCCCTCTTTTGAGAATGCACGATGCGATAGGCACCTCCAAACTGCGCTTTTTCCCCGCATTTTGTCTTTGGAGTTTTTCCGGATTTTCAGTCAAAAAAACTATGCCCCGTATAACACAGGGCACAGTATGACAGGATGATTCAAATAGAAGCCGGCGTTTTCCACTTCGATCCGCCGGCTGTGGCTTCCGCCAATCGGAGCAAACAGTCGAGATTCGGCAGCAAAAGCGCCGTACTGCCAAGGTTGAAAAGCGTGTGGAACAACGAAATACCGCCTCGCGTGATGGGCGCATCCCAAAAAGGGATTGCCCCCAGCGCCCGAAGCCCGAAAATCCCCAAGAGAAACAGAGCCGCTCCGATCAGGTTGAAATACAAATGAACCAACGCCGCCTTTCTGGCATTAGACGAGGCGCCGATGGCGGCCAGAAGCACCGTGGTACAGGTGCCGATATTCTGTCCAAGCAGAATGGGGAGCGCACAGGAGACAGGAACCAGTCCGGTAGAGGCCAATGCCTGAAGCAGCCCCACCGAAGCCGAAGAGGACTGGATCGCCGCGGCGAGCAGCGCCCCTGTCAAAACACAGAGCAAGGGCGAATCCACCTGCAAAAAGGCCGTGCGAAAAGCCGGCAGCCTGGAAAGAGGCAGCAGCGTTTGCTCCATGATCGTCATACCAAGAAAGAGGAGTCCAAAGCCGAGCGGGAGAAGGGCCTTCGACTTCTTTTGCGGCGTTTTGCCCAAGAGATAGAGCATTCCCCCCGCCAGCACCAAAAGCTGGGCAAAGCCCGAGGGCCTGAAGAGCTCCGGCAGTCGTCCCGCAGCCGAAAGACCGGAAAGAGAAAGCAGCCATGCCGTTGCCGTGGTGCCGATATTGGCCCCCAGGATCATGGCAGCCGCCTGCTCAAGCGGCAGCAGGCCGCCATTTACCATACCTACTGCCATAACCGTTGCCGCTGTGGAGCTCTGAATCACACTGGTCACCCCCAGCCCAAGCAGCATGGGGCGAACCCTCCCCCGGGTCGCACGCGCCAGAATACCGGGCAGGCGGCTGCCTGCCGCCCGTTCCAAGCTTTCTCCCAGCAGCGTGATCCCATAGAGAAACAGCCCCATTCCTCCTGCCAGCGGCAAATAGGAGAACAAGCGCAAAGCCCCCTTCCGAGAGGTCGGAGGCCTCAAAGGCTTCCGCTCAATCCTGCGGAGAAACGAGATATTCCTGGATCTCGCTCAGAAACCGTTCCAGTTCCTCCCCTTCTCCCGTAGTCTCCATGAGGATCGGAGAATTCAAATCCAAGCCGAAAATCCCCATGATGGATTTTCCGTTGATGATCATTCTTCCGGAGATCAGCGTGATCTCAAAAGGATATCGGGAACTGCGGTTCACAAAATCTTTTACCTGATGAATTGTATTCAATCGAATGATATGATTTGACATATCGATACTCCGTTCTTTTTCAGTGTGCCACTCCGCGGAGCCGCCCGCTCATTCGTGCGGAACCTCCGCCTTTTAACTTAATTATTCTACCAAAACGAAGTGCATTTGACAATACGCTATTGTCAAGAAATCGAAATTGCATTATAATTGTCCCGGAATTCTGCGGCTGTGCAGCCGCGGACACGAGAACCTGAAAGGAGGGAATGTTGTGACGGTAGCCTTTCTCACATTAGGCTGTAAGGTCAACCACTACGAGACCGAGGTGATGGCGCAGGCCTTTGAGGCGGCGGGATATCGCATCGTTCCCTTCGACGAGGTCGCCGACGTCTACGTGGTCAACACCTGCACCGTGACGGCAACGGGCGACAAAAAATCGCGCCAGGCCCTGCGCGCAGCAAAGCGCCGCAACCCCGCGGCCACGGTTGCAGCGGTCGGCTGCTATGCCCAGATCGGCGAAAAAGACCTTCTCGCCATGCCGGAAATCGACCTGGTGCTGGGAAACCTTCACAAGCCCGAGCTCCCGGAACTGCTGCGGCAGCATGTTTCGGAATCAAAACGTTCCTATGTGGAGGATATTTCCAAAGAGCGCACATTTGAGCCCATGTCTGCCGTGCGGGACGACAGAACCCGTGCGGTGATCAAGATTCAGGACGGCTGCAACAACTTCTGCACGTACTGCATCATCCCCTATGCCAGGGGGCGGATCCGCTCCAAGCCGCCGCAGGAGGCTCTGCAGGAGTTCCGAACCCTGATTGCGGAGGGGTATCGGGAGATCATTCTGACCGGAATCGAAATCGCCTCATACGGCGACGGACAGGGGGAGGATTTCACCCTGCTCCAACTGCTCGACTCTCTCTGCAAAGCGGCCCGTCAAATCCCAAACATGCGCATCCGCCTGGGTTCGCTCGAACCCCGCGTGGTCACGGAGGAGTTCGCCGATTTTCTTGCCGAACACCCCGAGATCTGCCCGCAATTCCACCTTTCTCTCCAATCGGGTTGCGACGCCGTGCTCACCCGCATGAACCGCAAGTATGACACGGCGCGCTTCCTCCGATCGGTCTCTCTGCTGCGGGACCGTCTGCCTTCCGTGATGCTGACCACCGACGTGATCGTGGGCTTCCCCGGAGAAACGCCGGAGCAGTTCCGCAAGACCCTGGACTTCGTCACCGGAGTCCGCTTTCTGAAGGTGCATGTTTTCCCCTACTCCCGCAGGACGGGAACCCCTGCCGCACGCATGCCGGATCAGATCGACTCTGCTGAAAAATCGGCGCGCGTCAAGGCCCTCAGCGAGGCTTGTGACGCCGTTCGCCGGGAAATCCTCGAGGAACAGGCGGGAAAGACCGTGCTCTTTCTGCCTGAGACCCGTGAAAACGGCGTCTACAGCGGTTACAGTGAAAACTACCTGCCGATCCGTCTTGCCGCGCCGGAAGGCCTGGAGGGTAGCATGATCCGCGTTACTCTTACCCGCAGGATGGGCGACGCGCTGGAAGCGCAGTGTGTGAAGGAATGACCCTTTTCGCCTTTCTTTTGGCCATGCCGTTTGATCCACTTTGAATCTATGTGTTGTATTTCGATTCTATTCCAGCGCCGTGCTCTCTGCCTTCCAAAGGGCATGGCGCTTTTCCGCGCATTGCTGCCGGAGCCTCCCAGTCCCATCGAAGCGGGATGCGGCCCGCAGCGACGGTGAGGGCTCTCCATTTTCCGGTTTTGTTCCGGCTCTCTGTTCATGTTCTCTTTTCTTTTTCCACACCCTGTGGTATAATGGATTCCGTTATGATGACCGAATGTGACCTACTGTACAGCCAAAAGGGGTGATCGTTTGAAAATTGACTGGACCAAGGTCGGACAGATCCGGGACAAGCGCACCATGAAATTCTTTATCATGACCATTCTGCGCTCTCTTGGCGGACACGCAAAAACCGAAGACCTCGATCAGATCACCATGATGACCGATTCGGCCAACTGGTTTGACTATCGCGACGCTCTGGCCGAGCTCCTGGAAACCGAGCACATCCTGACAATCGACCTTCCCGAAAAGGGAACCTATTATGTCAATTCCACCCTGGCCGACGAGGCGCTTGAGGCCTTCAAACGCGAGGTTCCCGCCTTTGCCAGGGGCCGTATCAATGCGGCCGTGATGGAGTTCCGCGCCAGGGTGCGCTATGACAACGACGTGCGCTCCTCCATTGAGATGAATCCCGATGGGACCGCCATGCTGACCCTTTCGATCTACGATGGGGAACAGCTCATGTTTTCCACCACCATCTTCATGCCGGATCGGGAACAGGCAAGCCTTCTGGCCGACGCCTTTCGCGACGATCCGACCCCCTATTATCGTGATGTGATGCAAAATCTCGGCAAGCTTATCAGTCTCTACAACAAAAAGCAGGGAAACCCTTAAAAGGGCGTCCCTGCTTTTACTCTTGCGCTTTGCCGCAAGTCGCTCTGTTTTTCCGCTTTGCAATCAAATCCCCCTGATATAGGCGCCCAGCCTGTGTCAGGGGGATTGCTGCATGATGGACAAAACCCGCGCGGCTCTCGCCTACTTCAGCCTTGTAGCCGGCTCTTTCCCATAGGAAAGGGCCGCGCCGACCGCCGTGGCGAACTGCGCCTGCTTGGGAACGTGGAATCGAACCTGATACATTTCGGAGAGGGCGTTGAAGATCGGCCGGCACTCTGCCATATCGGAGAGATTCCCCGTGAGAACGATCTCCTTGTTTTCATGGCCGCGGCTGGCAAACACCGCCAGCATCCCGATGGTCTGATAGACCAGATTGAAGAGCCCCAGCGCAATATCCTCAGGCGTCGCAAGCTCGCTGAGTTTTCCGAAGTTGGAAGCGGTTGCATCGAAGGGAAGGTTGGAAACCGCATTGGTCGTGATGTCGCCGATGGAAAGGTCCACCTTTTTCAGATCGCCCTGTTCGGCAAGCTTGGCAAGATTCTGCACGTCGCGCACGCCCAGCACGGCGGTGGAAAGCCCAACCAGGGTTCCTCCTCCCACTCCGGTGCCGCCGATATGGGAAATATAATCCTTCGTGGCCTCCACATAGGCGGTTCCGGTTCCCATGCTGACGATGATGCCCTCCTCCAGTCCCGAGAGGTAGAGCCCTCCCCGACCGGTGCAATAGAATTCATCGACTAGACTGGTCGGAATCCCGTAAATGGGCGTTTGGAGCGCCGAAGAGCCGACTCCGGTCACCATGACATGACACACGCGGTCGAGTGTGAGACCCGCCTGAGACAGAAACTTGCCGAACGCCCCATAGAGAGAAGCCAGAGGATCGGTGGCGCGAACCTGGAGACACTGCAGCGCCCCGGTTTCGTCGAGCCCTGCGATTTTGGTGATCGTTCCGCCGATATCAATTCCAATGATGAATCTGCCGTTTTCAGACTGCATAGCTGTGCACTCCCATCCTCAGTTTTGCATTCCGGTTTTCTGCACAGGCCGAAACGCCAGGCAGTGCTCAGAACTCCGCCTTTCCGACCGTTCTCGGGAAGGGCAGCACGTCACGGATATTTCCGATTCCGGTGAGATACATGATCAGACGCTCAAAGCCGAGTCCGTAACCGGCGTGCTTGGTGCCGCCATACTTGCGCAGCTCCAAATACCACCAGTAGTCCTCCCGCTTGAGTCCGAATTCCTTGATGCGCTCCTCCAGCACGTCGAGACGCTCTTCTCTCTGGCTTCCCCCGATGATCTCGCCAACGCCGGGCACCAGCAGATCCATGGCGGCGACCGTCTTTCCGTCGTCGTTCAGGCGCATATAGAAGGCCTTGATCTCCTTGGGATATCCCGTGACAAACACCGGCTTCTTGAAGATCTTTTCGGTCAGATAGCGCTCATGCTCGGTCTGAAGATCGCAGCCCCAGAACACGGGATACTCAAATTCATCCTTGTGCTCGAGCAGTATGTCGACCGCCTCGGTGTAGGTGGTGTGGGCAAATTCCGCCTCGACCAGCGAGGTCAGGCGCTCGATCAGGCCGTTGTCAAAATACTGGTTGAAAAACGCCATATCGTCCGGGCACTTTTCAAGCACGTCTTTGATGACATACTTGATCATGCGCTCGGCAAGCGCCATGTTGTCTTCCAGATCGGCAAAGGCGATCTCGGGTTCGTTCATCCAGAACTCGGCGGCATGGCGCGCCGTGTTCGAATTCTCAGCTCTAAAGGTCGGCCCAAAGGTGTAGACCTTTCCGAAGGCCAGAGCAAAGCACTCGGCCTCGAGCTGACCGGAAACGGTGAGGTTGGATTCCTTTCCGAAGAAATCCTGTGAGAGATCGACCTTCCCGTCTTCGGTTTTCGGGAGATTCTCCAGATCCAGGGTCGTCACACGGAACATCTCGCCGGCACCCTCACAGTCGCTTCCGGTGATGATGGGCGTGTTGACATAGACAAAGCCCTCTCCCTGGTAGAAATCATGCAGGGCCTTGGCCGCGACCGAGCGCACGCGGAACACCGCCGAGAAGGTATTGGTTCTCATGCGCAGATGCGCGATCTCGCGCAGGAATTCGAGCGAATGGCGCTTCTTCTGAAGTGGGTAGTCCGGGGAGGATTCTCCCTCCACGGCCACATCGGACGCCACGATTTCAAAGGGCTGCTTGGCCTCCGGCGTGAGTTTGACGACGCCCTTGACCACCAGCGCCGCACCCACATTCTGCTTTATGATCTCCTTGTAGTTCTCAAACTCATCGGCCACCAGGACGACCTGCACATTTTTAAAGCAGCTTCCGTCATTCAGCTCGATAAACCCGAAGTTTTTGGAGTCTCTGCTGGTTCGAATCCAACCACATACGACGACCTCTTTTCCACCGAAGGCCGCAGGATCTTGCCAGAGGCATTTGATTTCCGTGCGTTTCATTTCAACAACTCCTTATTGCTTACAGCAGGCTGATACCATGCTTCGTACACTCCTCCACCATCTCCGGCGGCCAGACCGAAGCGTGGACTTCTCCAATATGGACCTTCTGCAAAAACAGCATACACAGTCTCGACTGGCCGATTCCGCCGCCGATCGTGTAGGGAAGCTCTTTTGCCAGCAGCGCCTTGTGATAGGGCAGGCTCAGCCGGTCTTCACAGCCGGCGATCCGGCACTGCTCCCGCAGGGAGTTCTCATCGACCCGAATCCCCATCGAGGAGAGCTCCATCGCCATTTCCAGCGGCTCATACCAAACCAGAATATCCCCGTTTAAGCTCCAGTCGTCATAATCGGGGGAACGGCCGTCATGGGGGATCCCGCTCTTGAGCTTGCCGCCGATCTGCATGATGAAGACGGCGCCATACTCCTTGCAGATCTCATTCTCCCGCTGCTTGGGCGTGAGAGCGGGATACCGGTCTTCGAGCTCCTGCGTGGTAAAAAAATGAATCTCAGGGGAAAGCTGACGGTCAATCAGCGGATATGCCTCACACACGACCTTTTCGGTGGCAAGAATCGCCCCATAGATCTCACGCACCGTCTCTTCCAAAAGCTGCGGCGTACGGTCTTCATGGGCGATCACACTCTCCCAGTCCCACTGATCCACATAGATCGAATGCAGATTATCAAGGTCTTCATCCCTTCGGATGGCATTCATATCGGTGTAGAGGCCAAACCCGGGGGAAAACTCATATTTTTTCAAAGCGGCGCGCTTCCATTTCGCAAGAGACTGCACCACTTGGACCTCTTCATCCGGAATCGATTTCACGGAAAAGGAAACGGGTCTCTCCACACCGTTGAGGTTGTCGTTCAAACCGGTCGACGCATATACGAAAAGCGGAGCTGAGATCCGCTGCAGATTGAGTGCATCGGCCAAATACCGCTGAAACGTATCCTTGATAAGCTTGATTCCGCGCTGGGTATCCAAAACCCCGTACTTCGGCGTATAGCCTTTTGGCGGAACAAAAAAGGTATTCATTGTACAACAACCTCCTTTACCGCAGAATTCACAAGGGAAAACTTTCCTTTGCCACGCGGTAATATGAAGGTATTATACCGAATTTGCACTGTAAATACAATAACCAATTTCCACAATCCTACTCTTCCGCCGCGTGAGAATCCGGATATGTCTACCAAACAGTGCCGGAAACCGAAAACATTCGGAAGAGCGGCCTCATTTTGGGAAAACGACAGCCGTGCATCGCAGGCAGAACCACCCCGCGGTCGTGCCATTATCGCTTTAAAAGGCGGGCGGAATTCAGGATTGCGAGCAGCGCCACTCCGACGTCTGCAAAAACGGCGGCCCACATGCTGCTGTATCCCGCAGCAGCCAGAATCATGACCAGCAGTTTGACTCCTAAGGAAAAGACGATGTTCTGCCGCACAATGCGTCTGGTCGCCTGCGACACCTCCATCGCGGAGGCAAGTCCGGCAAGGCTCTCCTCCGCCAGAACCACGTCGGAGGCCTCAATGGCCGCAGCCGTGCCCATACCCATCGAGATGCCGATATCGGCCAGCGCCAACACCGGCGCGTCGTTGATTCCGTCTCCCACATAGGCGCAACGCTCTCCCTTTTTGCAGCGGCCTTTGATCTCGGTCAGCGAGGTCACCTTGTCCTGCGGCAACAGAGAGGCAAGATAGTTGTCGACCCCTGCAGCCCTGGCAGCCGGCGCAGCTGCCGCCTCGCTGTCGCCCGTCAGCATCGTGATCTGCTCCACGCCGAGCTCGCGCAGCCGTTGAAGTGTCGGCGCCGCTTCGGGACGGAGCTCGTCCCTCAGAGCGATGCTTCCGAGATAGACGCCGTCCTTTGCCACACGGATACTGGTTCCTGCCTCGGCGCCGTCGGCCTGCGGGAGTTCCACGCCGTTTTCGCGCAGCAGCCTTTCGTTACCGCACAGCACCTCGGCTCCCTCAACCGTACAGGAGACGCCCCTGCCCGCATGCTCGCGCATGTTCTCGGCCTGCAGGTCGCCCTGCGCGGCGGCCACCACCGCCTTTGCGGCGGGGTGTCCGGAGGAAGCCTCTGCCGCCGCGGCCAGCTTCAGGAGCTCTTCGGCGGTTCCGATTGCGGGTCTGACCTCCTCCACCTCAAGACGTCCATTGGTCAGCGTGCCGGTTTTATCCAGCACCAGACGGCGCACCTCGCCCATCGCCTCGAGATAGTTCCCTCCTTTGAAGAGGACACCCCTGCGGGATGCAGCGCCAAGCCCTGCAAAGAAGCCCAGCGGCACTGAAATGGCAAGCGCACAGGGACAGGAGATGACAAGCAGCACACAGGCGCTGTAAAATGCGTCAGCCCAGGAACGCAGCTTGAAGCCGCCCAGAATCAAAACCAGAAGCACCGCTATGGCACACACAGCCGGTGTGTACCAGCGGGAGAACTTTGTAATGAAGTCCTCGGTGGGGGCCTTCTCTCTGGAGGCCTGCTCCACCAATCGGATCACACGCGCCGCCGCGCTGGCATTGGCCTCGCGCAGCACACGGACGGTCAAAACACCGTCCTGATTGATGGTTCCCGAGAGCACCTCGTCTCCCGTCGAGACCGAAACCGGCACGGACTCACCTGTCAGCGCGGAAAGGTCGAGATAACTCTCGCCCGACAGCACAACTCCGTCGGCTGCGATGCGGTCGCCCGGGCGCACCAGGATGGTGTCTCCCTCTCGGAGCAGCTCTGCATCGATCTCATGCTCCTCGCCGTTTTCAAGACGGATGGCCGTTTCAGGACAGAGCTGCAGGAGAGAATCGATCGAATGCATGGAGGCGCCGACCGCACGATCCTGTAAGTACTCTCCGATCCGGTACAGCAGCATGACCGCGCAGCCCTCGGGATATTTCCCGATCGCCATTGCGCCGAGCGACGCGACGGTCATGAGGAAATTCTCGTCGAAGAAGTTCCCGTGAAACAGGTGTGTCACCGCCGTTTTGATCGGTTCGAACCCCGTAAGCACATAGACCGCAACAAAGAGGGCCGTTGCCTGGAATCCATGCAGCACAAAGCCAATCAGGTAGAGCGGCACAGCAAGCAGCAGGACAAGCGGAATCTTTTCCTCTGTTGTCCCGTGATCGTGCCCACAGCCGCAGCTGCTCTCCAAAACAAATCCATGATCGTGGCCGCAACCGCAGCCATGTCCGTGCTCATGTCCGTGAGCATGTCCATGACCGTGATGATGCGTATGGCCACAGCCGCAGTCGTGTTCATGCTCGTGCCCGTGATGATATTCATGGCTGCAGCCGCAGCTGTGTTCATGCTCGTTCTCATGATGATGTTCATGGCTGCAACCGCAATCATGCTCGTGCCCGTGATGATGCTCATGCTCATGCTCGTGCCCGTGATGATGCTCATGCTCATGCTCGTGCCCGTGATGATGCTCGTGGCTGCAGCCACAGCCATGCTCGTGTGCCATTCAAATCCCTTCCCTTCTGTCTGTCAATTCCCATGGGCTCCGCTGCCGGACAAAAGAATGCCTTGTATTCTGTCCCTGCAAAACAAAAGGAGAAGCCCCGTTATGCGATGCTGTTACGCAGGCTTGAACTTTCTCAGTCGCAGCGCATTGCTGACCACCGAGACTGAGCTCAGCGCCATCGCGGCGCCGCCCAGCATGGGATTCATGAGCGGCCCGCCGAAGAGGTAAAGCAGCCCTGCAGCAACAGGGATCCCTGCCGTGTTGTAACCAAAGGCCCAGAACAGGTTCATTTTGATATTGGAGATCGTGGCGCGCGACAGCGCGATGGCGGTGGGCACCGCGCCGAGATCGTCGTGCATCAGCACGACCGAGGCCGACTGCACGGCAACGTCGGTCCCGCTTCCGATGGCCATGCCCACGTCGGCACTGACCAGGGCGGGCGCGTCGTTGACGCCGTCTCCCACCATGCAGACCTTGTGTCCGCTCTCACGCAGGGCGGTTACCTCCTGCGCCTTGTGCTCGGGCAAGACATCGGCAATGACATGATCAATCCCCGCTTCCTTTGCGATGACCGCCGCCGTGGCGGCATTGTCTCCGGTCAACATGACCACTTCGATTCCCATGTCGCGCAGGCGGCGAACGGCTTCAAGGCTGGTCGCCTTGATCTGATCTCTCGCCGAGAGCAGCGCCGCAAGCCTTCCGTCGACCGCAAGATACATGAGCATGTTTCCCTTTTCGGCAAGCCGCTCGCGGTCGCTTTCGGCCCGGGAAGGATCGATCCCCCGCTCTGTCATGAGCTTTGCGTTCCCGCAGAGCAGTCGGCGTCCGTTGACCGTGGCCTCGATCCCGCGGCCCGGAACGGCGGAAAACTCCTCCGGCCGCTGCACAGGGAGCCCCCGTTGCTGCGCCGCTTCCACTATGGCGCGCGCCACGGGGTGCTCGCTCCCCTGCTCAGCAGAGGCAGCAAGCGTCAGCAGTTCGTTTTCCTCTCCCTCGAAGGCCACGATCTCATCCAGACGCGGTCTTCCCTCGGTGATGGTGCCTGTTTTGTCGAGCACAACGGTGTCGACCTGACCGGCCGTTTCCAGCGCTTCTCCGCTCTTGATCAGAATGCCGAGCTCCGCTCCCTTTCCGGTGCCGACCATGATAGCGGTCGGCGTGGCGAGTCCGAGCGCGCAGGGGCAGGCAATGACAAGCACCGAGACGAACACCGTCAGGGTGAAGGCAGCGTCTTTTCCGGCAAACCACCATGCAGCGGCGGCCAAAACCGCAATCGCGATCACCCCGGGCACGAAGACGCCGGCGACCCGATCGGCCAGCTTGGCGATGGGGGCCTTTTTGCCCTGCGCCTCTTCCACAACGCGGATGATCTTTGCCAAGGCCGTATCCTCGCCCACGGCGGTCGCCTCCATTTCGAGCAGTCCCTCTCCGTTGAGAGAGCCTCCGGTCAGAGAATCGCCCTTTTCTTTTTCAATCGGCAGGCTTTCGCCGGTCAGCATGGATTCGTCCACCGTAGACACACCGGAGCAGACTTTTCCATCCACGGGGATGGTCTCGCCCGGACGCACGAGCAGACGGTCTCCCACCACAACTTCTTCCACCAGCACCTCGATCTCCTGTCCCTGACGGAGAAGTGTCGCCGTCGGTGGGGTGAGGTCCATCAGCGCGCGGATCGCCTCGCTGGTCTTTCCCTTGGCGCGCTGCTCGAAGTATTTACCGAGCATGACCAGCGCCACCACCATGGTGGCCGACTCATAGTAGACCGAATGAGCAAAGGAAACGTCGCCCTGCAGCACCCTCCAGGTCGCATAGAGACTGTATGCAAAAGCCGAGCCAGTGCCGATCGCAACCAAGGTGTCCATATTGGGTGCGCCCCCGATAAGGTGGCGGATCCCGTTGAGATAAAAGCTGCGGCCGGCAACGAGTACCGGAATCGCAAGAACCAGCTGAATCAGAACAAAACGGGCGGGATAGCGCATCATATCGATCTGGGGCGGCAACGGCAACCTGATGCCAAAGGGCAGCATGTGCCCCATGGCGATATAGAAAACCGGAATGGCGAATGCCAACGCCACGATGAGCTGCCGCTTTTTCTGTGCGATGGCGCGCTGTGTCTCGAGCTCTCTCTGATCGGGCTGTTCTTTTTGCTCAATCACGGTATAGCCCGCCTTGACCACCGCCGCCTTGATCTCGCTCGGGCGGGTCTGCGCCCCGTCGTATTCCACCTCGGCCATGCCGGTCACCAGGTTGACCGAGGCGCTTCGTACTCCGGCGATGCGTTTTACGGCACGCTCCACGGCTGCCGAACAGGCGGCACAGGTCATCCCGCCGACCCCGAAGCGCAGCACGCTTCCCTTGGAAATCGCCTCGGCCGTATAACCGGCCTTTTCCACGGCGCGCACGACAAGATCCTCGTCGAAATCCTGCGGCGCCTCAACCGTCAGCTTCTCAAGAATAAGATTGACCGAAGCGCTCTGCACCCCTTCGACGCGCCTCACGGCGCGCTCCACGGCCGCCGAGCAGGCGGCGCAGGTCATCCCGCCGACATGGTATTCCAGCTGTCTGCCCTTTTCCGCGGCAGGCGCGGAGCTTTGCTTCTTTTCGACCTCTTGATTCATGCTTTTCTCCTCTTATTATTTCGCAAGCTGGGAAAAGAGCTCCAGGAATTCCTGCGCGAGCTCCTCTCCGCCTTCCCGGATATCGGGTTCCACACAGGTGATGAAATGGCTTCTCGCCAACTGAACTCCAAACGCTCTGAGCCCCTTTTCCGCGGCCGCAACCTGATTGAGCACGTCGCCGCAATGACGATCGGCCTCAACCATCGCCTTGATTCCCTTGATCTGCCCCTCGATGCGGGACAGGCGGTTGATCATACGACGTTTTTCTTGATCTCCCCAAGGTTCTCTCCGCTTTCTCTCGATGCTCTCCACCATAGCTTCCCCCTTGTTCGCCCCCATGGGAGCAGATTTGTTTTCGCTCTGATTATATACCCCCATAGGGTATATGTCAACCCTTTTACACAAAAAAAATTAACGTATGTTAACAAACATAACAGCGCAGGAACTCCTTGTTCCTGCGCTGTTTCCCCGTCCATGCTGACGGAAATCCTCACTTTTCGATTCTCTGCGCCTGTGCCGAAGCAGGGCTGCCATCTGCCGTGCCCGTTTCTTCGAAACAAACGCCTCATCAGCAAACAGCACCTTGCTTATTGTAACTGCTTTCCTCGGAAGCTGCACCGACCTTCCGGCAAGCGCCCGAAAAGCAACGCTCCCACGTCCGGCCTCTTCCAGAATTATGCGGCAAAGGCGTTCTTCAGCTTCTCACAGCAGTCTCCGGCTGCGTCTCGCCTTGCGCCATGTGCTCTTTCATCCTGTCAAACGTCTGGCTGCTGATGATATGTTCAATCCGGCAGGCATCTTTGTTTGCCGTTTCCTCATCTACCCCGAGCTGCATCAGAAAACCGGCCAGCACAACATGGCGTTCATAGATAGATTCCGAGACTCCCTGTCCTTTTTCCGTCAGAGTGATATACCCATCCTGATCCATTACAATATACTTTTCCTCTTTCAGCTTCCCCATGGCACGGCTGACGGCAGGTCTGGAAAACCCCATATACTCCGCAATGTCAATCGAGCGCACAACATGTTTTTTCTTGGACAGGATCAGAATTGTTTCGAGATACATTTCTCCAGACTCTTGAATGGCCATATACATCCCTCCAATTTGCTTATTTTAACACAGAACTTCTTCAAAAATCAAGTTGTGTCTTAGTGATTTCCCATAACTGTGCAGCTTTAGAGCAGCCATCCCTGGGTTGGAAGGGATCTGCGGCGGCCCCCATTTCCGCAGCCCTGGGCTTCCGGAAAGGCCTTTTTCGAGGAAATAAAAAAAACGGACAAACTCCGAAGAGTTTGTCCGTTTTTGGCGTTTTGATACGCAACTCTCTTATTTGATAAGGGAGAAGCTCAGCACGACGGGGACGAAAACGATTGCGACCACGCTGAGCAGCTTGATGAGGATGTTGATCGAGGGACCGGAGGTATCCTTAAAGGGATCGCCGACGGTATCGCCGACCACAGCGGCCTTGTGGGGCTCGCTGCCCTTACCGCCGTGGTTGCCGGCCTCGATATACTTCTTGGCATTATCCCAAGCGCCGCCGGCATTCGACATCATGCAGGCAAGCACAAAGCCGGAGACCGTGGAGCTGGCGAGCATGCCGGCAACACCGTTGACGCCGAGCACAAGGCCGACGACAACAGGGCTGGCAATACCGAGCAGAGCGGGCAGGATCATTTCTTTCTGAGCAGACTTGGTGCAGAGATCCACGCAGCTCTTGTAATCGGGATCCGCAGTGCCTTCCATCAATCCGGGAATGGTCTTGAACTGACGGCGGACCTCAACGACGATGGACTGTGCGGCACGGCCGACGGCCTCCATCGTCATGGCACTGAACAGGAAGGGCAGCATACCCCCGATGAACAGGCCGATCAGAACCGGAGGATTGGTGATGGAGAGATTGAGGGCCGCGGGATCGATTTTGTTGACAGCGTCGACAAAGGAGATGATCAGAGCCAGCGCAGTCAGCGCCGCAGAGCCGATGGCAAAGCCCTTGCCGGTGGCGGCAGTGGTGTTGCCCAGAGCGTCAAGCGCATCGGTGCGCTCACGGACCTCTTCTCCCAGTCCGGTCATCTCGGCGATACCGCCCGCATTGTCGGCCACGGGGCCGTAAGCGTCGGTCGCGAGGGTGATGGCAAGAGTGGAGAGCATGCCGACGGCGGAGATGCCGACGCCATAGAGACCCATCGTGAAGGTGGAAGCTCCGCCCGCGGCATAATAGGAGACCAGAACCGAGATGCCGACGATCAGAACGGGGATGGAGGTGGACTTCATGCCAAGAGCCAGACCGTTGATGATGATGGTGGCAGCGCCGGTCTCGGCGGTGCCGGACAGGTTCTGTGTGGGCTTATAAGAGGAGTCGGTATAATACTCGGTGAAGAAGCCGATGGCAATACCGGCGATCAGGCCGGAGACGATGGCGGCATAGATACCGACCACGTTCTCAGCGGGAAGAATGGCCTTGCAGAGGAAGTAGGCTCCCACCGCGACCAGAATACCAGCCGTGTAGGTCCCCTTGCGCAGGGATCCGAGCAGCTTCTTCTGATCGGCTCCCTCTTCGGTCTTAACAAAGAAGGTTCCAATAAAGGAGGCCAGCACGCCGAAGCCGGCGAGCGCCATGGGGAGGACGAATCCGGCGAGGCCAAGCCCTGCGGCAACGCCCAGAGCGGCGGCGGAAACACGAGCGCCCATGTAAGACTCGTAAAGATCGGCGCCCATTCCGGCAACGTCGCCGACGTTGTCGCCGACGTTATCCGCGATGACGGCGGGGTTTCTGGGGTCATCTTCCGGGATTCCGGCCTCGACCTTACCGACCAGGTCGGCGCCGACATCGGCAGCCTTGGTGAAGATACCGCCGCCGACACGGGCAAACAGGGCGAGGAAGGAGGCGCCCATTCCGAAGGTGAGCATCAGAGAGCTGATCTTGGCGACGCGCGCAGCCTCAGGCAGAGCGCGGAACCAATACTGAAGGAAATAATACCACAGGGAAACATCAAGCAGACCGAGTCCGACCACGACGAATCCCATGACGGAGCCGGCCGAGAAGGCCAGCCGCAGGCCGCTGTTGAGGCTGTTTTTGGCCGCCCAGGCAGTTCTGGCGTTGGCCGAGGTGGCGATCTTCATTCCGAAATAGCCGGCAAGACCCGAGAAAAAGCCGCCGGTGAGGAAGGAAATCGGAATAAAGATATCCATGAATCCAGCCATCGAAAGGCCGAACAGGATGGCGAAGACCAGCGCAAAGAATTTGATTACGCTGGAGTATTCGCGCTTGAGGTACGCATCTGCTCCAAGACGAATCGAAGCCGAAATCTTGGACATCTGCTCCGTGCCCTCAGGCTGCTTGGTGACCTTGTTTGCCAGATAGTAGGCATAGATCAGCGCAACCGCGGCACCAATGGGCGAGAGAATCATCAGATTCATAGGGTTGGCACTCTCCTTTATTGAATTTGGATCTGACTTGTAAAAAGTGCCGGACAATCCGGCGGCGCGTTCATGTTCAAACGCAACAAATATTTTATCCTACACGACGCGAATTGTCAATCTTTTCAAAGCTGAAATTGCCCAAAAGAAGCACAAATGCCGGGAGTTTTTCTTCTTTTCTTCAAAACCGTCAAGCATTCGGCCGGTTCCATGGGGTCCGTAAGCAAACGAAGCGGCCGGCGGCCGCTTCGTTTCAGACCTTCTTCTTTCAAAGTGACGATCCGAGATCGGAGCGGCCGATCGGCTCGCCCATCTTCACCAGCACCTCGAACCCCCGTGCGGAGGCCTCCAGCAGACGTTTGTCGAACCGCACTCGTCCCTCTTCAAACAGCAGGACGATGGTAGAGCCGCCGAATTCAAAGCGGCCCTTTTCCTCACCTCTGCGGAAAGCATAGCTCTCATGGTAGTTTCGGATCTTTCCCACCAGCATCGCCCCTACTTCCATCTGCACAACTCTGCCGAAACAGTTGGTTTCGAGCACAGAAAACTCTCTGGAATTGGTGGCATAGACCCGGTAGCGCGAGCCGGCGATCGGGTGCACGGTGTGCAGCACCCCGTTGATCCTGCGGTTTCCCTCTTTCACACCGTCGTCGATATAGCAGTAGCGATGGTATTCCCGCGGCGTCAGCCGGAAAATGCAGCAGGTCCCTCCCAGATATTGCTCGGCAAGACGCTCGTCACCTCCGAGCAGTTCCGCAACCGTGTAGACCGAGTTCTTGATCTGGAAGCCCGCCTCGCGGTCGATCGGGAAGATCGAGAGATGCGCGTCGCAGGGGCTGATGAGCAGCTCCTTTTCCTGAGGGATGGTGCGCGCTCCTTCCCGCAGCTCTCTGGTGAAAAAATCATTGAAGGATCGAAACCGGGTAGTTGCGCACTCTTCCATATCGATCCCGTTTTTCTTGACAAAATGGCGGATGGCGAGCCTGGAAGGCCGACTGCTGACGATCCGCCCGCCCAGCCGGGAAACCTGCGGCGCCGTCAGCACCTTCAGCATGCAGCGTCCGGGCAGCGTGGTATAGAGAAATTTCTGAGCCTTGGAAGGTTCGCTCATACCGATTTCCTCCCTTTTGTCAGAAGCAGGGCCGCAAAGATCAGAATACCGGCCGCGAGCAGCAGCAGCTTGCCCTTTCCCTGCGGTTTGACCACCGAGATATCGGCGATAAAGGCGATCCCGATCAACACCAGCAGAACAGGCAGCACCTGGGCCGCCGAAACCGACAGATAGGTCAGCAGCGAGACCGCCGCCGGAAAGATCAGCGCCGTCGTCGTCACGGGAAGGCCCTGATAGGAGGTGCGTTTCTCATCGGTCTGCTCCTGGCGCATTTCCTCCTGCACATTGAAATATCCGAGGCGGATCACGCCGCAGGTGACAAAAAAGGCCATGCAGACCTGCGACAGGAGGCTCTTTGCACCCATGCTGTAGGTTAAAAGCGCGGGGAACACACAAAAACAGACCACATCGCAGAGCGAATCGATCTGAATGCCGAATTTCTTTTCCGGGTCGTTGCGGGGAACATGCTGCGCCACCGTCCCGTCGAACATGTCGCACAGGCCGCTGAAGAGCAGGCAGGACAGCGCAACGTCGAATTTCCCCTCGAGCGCAAAGACCATGCCGAAAACCGAGCTTGCCAGCCCCAGATATGTTAAGTAAACGGATTTATTGTAATATCCGATCAGCTTCAAGGTAAATCTTCCTCTCGTCCATCAAACAAAACCACGACACAAACATGCATCCAAAATTCAAGGAAGGCAAAGCCTTCACTCGCAAGGACGGTCCACCATTACCCGTTTCGTGGCGTCATTCTTATTACGGATGTAGATTACGTCTATTATAAGAGCAATTGCGGGAAAGGTCAAGCGAAACGGATTTCCGCTTTTGCATTTGCCAAAATCCCGTGGCGGACTTCACTGCGGCTTACCAAAGAAAAAGGGCGGGAAGTAAGCCTTCCCGCCCTGCAATCCGCGAAACGACCGCTTGCGGCCTCGTCCGCCGCGTCATGCTTTGCTCAAACCGGAGCTTCCCACTCCACCTCGCCGGAAAAAACCTCCACCGCGCTCCCGCGCATGGAGATCCCGCCTGCAGCGTGCCATGTGATATAGAGATCTCCTCCTCGGGGTCGGATCAGCAGCTCCTGATCGCGGCGCGCCCTGCCGGTCAGCACGGCGGCCGCCGCAACGGCGCAGGCTCCCGTGCCGCAGGCCATCGTCTCCCCACTGCCCCGTTCCCACACCCGCATCTGGAAGACGCCGTTTCCGATCTCGTTGACAAAATCGGCGTTGACGCGGTCGGGAAACATCGGATGGCGCTCAAACTGAGGGCCAATACGCGCAAAGTCGAGCTCCTGAACGGGGATTTCCGTGAAAAGAACCAGGTGTGCCGGCCCGGTACAGACCGCCGTTCCCCGCCAGAGCTGTCCTGCGCAAGAAAACTCCCGATCGATAAAGCTGTCGCCCTCGGCCAGCATCGGAATGGCCGAAGGATGCAGCAGCGGCTCCCCCATTTCGACCGTCACCATGGTCACTCGATCATTTTCAATTGTCAAGTGAAGTACCTTCACACCAGACAGAGTCTCCATGGTGATGGTTTCTTTGCGGCAGATCCCATGCTCATAGACATACTTTCCAATGCAGCGGCTGGCGTTGCCGCACATCCGCCCTTCAGACCCGTCTGCATTAAACATTCGCATCTTTACGTCGCAGGTTTCGGACGGGCAGATCAAAACCAGTCCGTCGCTGCCGATGCCCTTGTGACGGTCGCTGAAGCGCGCCGCAAAAGCCGAAGGATTTTCCATCGTGTGTTCAAAGGCGTTGACATAGATATAGTCGTTACCGATCCCGTGCATTTTCGTGAAGGGAATTCGCATGCGTGGTTCTCCTTTAAGCTCCCGACCGGCTTGACGCCGGTTCTCGGCCTGATTTGTAGATTCGACCCAAAACCAAAGCTGCGGCAGAGCCTTTTGTGCAGCACAGAGGTTTGCCGGATGGGGGCGCTTCGCTTGCAAAAGCTTTGACCGCCGCATCCGCAAAAAACAAAGGAAAGGGAACGGGAATACCCGCTCCCCTTCCTTCTCAGCGTTTTGATTGATCGCTTGTTCCAGACAAAAAACGCAAATCACGGCTCAAGCCGTTATTTCTTTCCCTCGATCTCCTTGCAAAGCGCGACCACACTCTCGATTCCGCGCTTGGTCTCGTCGGCATCGCCGAAGCAGGAGATGCGCATGAAGCCTTCACCGGAGGGACCGAAGCCTGCGCCGGGCGTCATGACCACGCCATAACGATCCATGAGCAGATCCAGGAACTCCCAGGAACCCATGCCGCCGGGGCACTTCATCCAGATATAGGGGGAGTTGTCGCCGCCGATGCAGGGAACGCCGGCGTCGGTCAGAGCCTTGCGGACGACCTTGCCGTTGTTCAGATAGTAGCGGGTATTCTCCATGCACTGCGCCTGCCCCTCGTCGGTATAGTAGGCGGCGGCGCCCATCTGAATGACATAGGAGGGATTGCAGGAACGTACGCCGCGCTTCTTGACATACATGCTGCGCAGCGAGACCTTGGTGCCGTCGTCGGCGTCGATCATCACGTCGCTCGGAATGACGATGTAGCTGCATCTCATACCGGTGAAGCCGGCCGTCTTGGAGAAGCTGCGGATCTCAACCGCACACTCGCGCGCTCCCTCCGCCTCGAAGATGGTCTTGGGCAGGGAGGGATCGGTGACAAAAGACTCATAGGCGCTGTCCATGATGATGACCGCGCCGCAGCCCTTTGCATAGTCGACCCACTTCTGCATGTCGGCCTTGGTCATGGTCGAACCGGTCGGATTGTTGGGGGAGCAGAGATAGACGATATCTACCGCATAATCCGGGGGCTGCGGAATAAAGCCGTTCTCCTCGAGGCAGGGCACATAATGGATCTTGCGGCCCTGCATGGAGTTCACATCCACATAGGCGGGATAGGCGGGATCGGGAACCAGCACCTCGCAGTCGCCTGAGAAAACATCGGTGATATTGTAGATCTCACCGCCGGAACCGTCGGTCACATAGATCTCCTTGGGGGAAATGGTTACGCCGCGCGCCGCATAGTCGCGCGCCACGATGCCCTCAACCAGCTTGGGTACGTTGCCGATGTAGCCATGGAAGGTCTCTTTCTTGCTCTGATCGTCCACGGCGTCATGCAGCGCCTTCACGATTGCGGGAGCCAGCGGCAGCGTGACGTCGCCGACGCCCAGCTTCACAACAGGCCGTCCCGGATATTTTTCCTGCATCTGTGCGGTTTTCTCCCCCAGGATGCGGAAAAGACCGCCGCCCTTCTGATGATACAACAGACTGTCAACTTTTGCCATGCTTATTGCTCTCCTTTCGGGTTGGATTCTCAAGGGTTTTCAGGATGTATCGCTTCACGATCCCGCAAACTGCGCCGGATCATGCCAGCTTTGAAAGCTCCATAAACTTTTCCAGGGCCTGCCCGTAGTCCTTTTCCCTGAAAAAGGCGCTGCCCATCACGAGCCAGTCGGCCCCTGCCCGAACGGTATCCTGCAGGGTATCGGCATTCACGCCGCCATCCACCTCGAGCAGATAGATCCCGCCGTTTTGCCTGCGCAGGCTGCGCAGACGCTCCAGCTTTTGCAGAGCCTGCGGCTGAAAGCTCTGTCCGCCGAATCCCGGCTCCACCGACATGACCAGCACCAGATCGCAGAGCGGCAGAAGGGATTCGACGGCCTCCACCGGCGTGCCCGGCTTGATTGAAAGGCCGGCGCGAACCCCCGCCTTCCTCAGCTGCCCAAGGTCGCGCGCCGCATCGTCCGTGGCCTCAAAATGAAGAGTCACCACATCGGCCCCCGCCTTGATAAAGGCGTCAAAATACCGGGAGGGCTGCTCGATCATCAGATGCACATCAAACACCATGTCGCTGTGCGGCCGCAAGGCCTTGATCACAGGGGCTCCAAAGGTGATGTTGGGCACGAACATCCCATCCATCACATCCAGATGAACGATCCGGCAGCCAGCCGCCTGCAGCGCTTCAATCTCCTCCCCCAGCCTTGCAAAATCGGCCGAGAGAACAGAAGGGGCAATCTCCACCATGACAAAATCTCCTTTGACAGAGCGGAGCCCTGCGGCCTCCGTTCAGACTTTTGACCAAACCACTCTATCCCTCTGGCTTTCCGGTCACCAAACCCGTTCTTTCGACATAGTCTGATAATGCGGCGCGGAGGGGGCTGCTTCCGCGTTACGCTTTGAATAGCCGCCGGTGCGGGCCATCCGCGCCGGCGGCAGCTGCTTGCCGCGGCCTTTGTCTGTATGATTATACCACATTTTTCGTGCAAGCAAAAGAGCTGTGTGAAAAGAAGCATCATTTTTTTTGCATTCGGGCGGCTTTCCCGCGCGGTTCCTTCTTTTCTCAGGCAACACGGTTCTTTCTCCGGCGATTTGCTTTTTCCTGCACTACAGCAGCTCGACGACCGTGACGCCGTCTTCCCCCTCGCCATAGACGCCGCGGCGGAAGCTTTTTACATGCGGGTGACTCTTGAGCGCCTCCCGCACTGCGTTACGCAGCGCGCCGGTTCCCTTACCATGGATGATGGTGACGACCGAAAGACCGTGCAGCACGGCCTCGTCGAGATACTTATCCATCTGATAGCAGCCCTCGTCGCCATTCATCCCGCGCAGATCGAGCTCTGCCTTCATCGAGGTGACCGCCTTGTCAGCCGACCGCCTGGCCAGAAAGCGCTCGACGGCTTTTCCCTTTTCCTCCACCAGCGTCAGATCGGTCAGCTTGACCTTGGTGTTGATGATGCCGGCCCGAACCGAGACCATTCCCTTCGCGTCGGGCAGCGCAAGCACCTCGGCGTCGCGGTCGAGCGTGCGGATATGCACCGTGTCGCCGATCCGCAGGTCGCGGGGCAGCACGGTCGGCTCCTGCGGCAGCGTCGTGACCGGATCGAGCGTATCGGCCGCCAGCCGCAGTTCTCTGCGAAGCTGCTGCTTTGCCTGATAGAGACGATCTCCGAAATCGGCGGCGTCTTTTTGTTTTTTGATTTCCTCGAGTTCCTTTATGGTGCGGTTATACATCTCCCGCGCCATGGCGACAAGACGCCGGCTCTCCTGCGTGGCCTTTTCCAGTTCGCGGTCCCGCTCACGCAGAAACCGCTCTTTGGAGAGCGTCAGCTCTGCCTTGAGCAGATTTGCCTCTTCCCTGGCGGTTCTTGCGGCGGTAAGCTGCTTCTCCATCTCCTGCCGCTGACGCTCGAATTCGGCAAGCGTCTCTTCAAATGCCAGCGTCTCCCCGCTGGTGAGCTGCTTGGCGCGCTCCACGATCTCAGGCTCCATTCCGAGCCTGAGCGAGATCGCATAGGCGTTGGACTTGCCCGGCACGCCGAACAGCAGCCGATAGGTCGGCCGCAGCGTTTCCACGTCAAACTCACAGGAGGCGTTGATCACCCCTTCGGTATTGAGAGCAAAGGTCTTGAGCTCGGGGTAATGGGTGGTGGCGGCGATACGCACTCCCCGCTCCCGCAGCCTCTCCAAAATCGCAGTGGCAAGGGCCGCTCCCTCGACGGGATCGGTACCGGCGCCGAGCTCGTCGAGCAGCACCAAACTGCCGGGACCCGCCTCGCGGAGAATGCAGATCAGATTCATCATATGGCTGGAGAAGGTGGAAAGCGACTGCTCGATGCTTTGTTCGTCGCCGATGTCGCTGAAAATGTGGTCAAACACCGCCACGCGGCTCCCCTCTTCCGCCGGGATGAGCAGACCGGATGCCGCCATGAGGTGGAGCAGCCCAAGCGTTTTCAGGGTCACCGTTTTGCCGCCGGTGTTGGGTCCGGTGATGATCATGGTGTCGATCGTTCTGCCCAGACGGATATCGATGGGCACCACGCTTTCCTTTGCAAGCAACGGGTGGCGCGCCCTGCGCAAATCCACCTCGCCCTGCTCGCTGAGCTCGGGCAGCACCGCATGCATCACATAGGCCAACCGCGCCTTGGAAAAGGCGAGGTCGATTCCCACGATGAGATCGTAATCGAGGGCGATTTCTTCCTGCTGTGCGGCCACAAAGGCCGAAAGCTCGCGCAGAATACGCTCGATCTCCTCCGCCTCCTGGAGGCGAAGCACCTTGAGTTCATTGTTGGCCTCCACCACGGCCATGGGTTCGATAAAGCAGGTGGCGCCGGAACCGGACATGTCGTGGACAAGACCCGGCACCTCGGCACGGTATTCGGTTTTCACCGGGATCACATAACGGTCGCCCCGCAGGGTGACAAGGGGTTCCTGAAGGTATTTCTGATAGGATGGCATGCGGATCATGCGCTGCAGGGTCTCTTTGATCCTGGAGGAGGCTCCCGCAATTTTGCGGCGAATCGACGCCAGTTCCGGCGAGGCGCGATCCGAGATCTCCTCCTCCGAGAGAATGGCCTCTGTGATTCTCTCTTCCAGCGTTTTCTGGGGGGTGAGCAGCTCGAAGAGCTTGCGGATCTCGGGCGTGTCCTCCGTGTCCTGCTCAATGTAGGCGATCAGCCCCCTTGCGGCGCGCAGAACGGTGGCGACCCGAAGCAGCTCCTTGGGAGAGAGAGAGGCTCCCTTTTCGGCCCTCTGCAGCGACGGAAGCACATTTTTGACGCCATAGACAGAGGGGCTCCCCTTCCTCCCAATGAGAAGACGGGCCTGTTCGGTGAGAGAAAGGCGCTCGCGCACCTCATCCAAATCAGATGAGGGAAGCAGCTGACTCGCCCGCTCCCGCGCTCCGTCGCAATCGGTCTGCTCCATGAGCAGGCTGAGGATTTTATCATATTCCAGGGTGAGCAGGGCCTTGCGGTCGAGCTCGGTGACGGTTTCTTTCATGGGTTCTCCTTGTTTTTCATCTATCTTTCAAACAGCAGATTCATCACGATCCATCAAGGCTTTTTCGATCGCGTCTCCGAAGGCGTATCAGACAACGGCACCGTGACTCGTTTATAGAATTCAAGCGTTGGCAATGCAGCTGTCAGCGTGACTGTGACAAACTCTTCGCAACGCTGCGTGAGCTCGCGCATCGCCTCCTTTGACATTCGGAAGGCATAGAGCCTTTTGGGGTCGCAGGAACAAAGATAACGCATGGCGGCAAGCGCCGCAGGTGAGAGGGGAATCGCATCCTTTGCGGCGGCGTGCCGCTCGCACAGCAGACCCCCCTGCAGAGAGGAAAACCAAAGGGGCCCCTCGCTCCGCGCACAGACGGCGCAGCCTTCGAGTTCGGGCAGAAATCCGCTACAGGCCATTGCGCGCAGCTCAAAGGCCGGCTTGACCATTTCAAAGGGGACTAGGGCTTTCGAAAGGGCATAGAGGGCGTTGAGGGTGAGATGCAGCAGCTCGTCCTCCGGCTGCCGCTCGGGCGCCAGCGTTTTACAGAGCTCGCACAGGTAGGCTGCAAGCGCCAGCCGCTCCACACTGCCGCGCAGCTCAAAATAGGACTCCTCCACTGCGGCCGACTGCACCGTGATGCGCTCGCCCCGCTCGGAAAAGACATAGCTACCATAGCAAAAAAGGGAGCTTGCCCCAAGCAGGGGGCTCTTCACCCGTTTGGCCCCCTTCGCCCACGCCTGAATTTTTCCCACGCCCTCGCACAGCAACGTGAGACTCTTGTCCCACTCGCCCACCGCACGCTCTGAGAGCACAAGGGCCTTTGCCGTAAATTCCATCGCGTTTACTCCGTATAGCCCAGATTCTTCAAAAAGGCGTCGCTGTCTCTCCAGTTCTGCTTGACCTTTACAAAAACTTCCAAAAATACCTTGCAGCCGAGGAGCCGCTCCATATCGACGCGGGCGGAGGAGGCGATCCGCTTCAGCATGGCTCCTCCCTTGCCGATGATGATCCCCTTGTGAGACTCCCGCTCGCAGTAGATCACGGCCGAGACGTGCACCGTGCCGGTCTCGCGCTGCTCGAAGCGCTCGATCTCCACCGCGACGCTGTGCGGCACCTCCTTGTCGAGGATGCGCAGCGCCTTTTCCCGGATGAACTCCGCCAGGAGTTGGCGCTCGGTTTGGTCGGTCATCGCGTCGGTCGGGAAAAAGGCGGGACCCTCCGGCATCTGCTGCACAAGCACCGAAAGCAGCTCATCGACCCCCTCGCCCGTTCGGGCAGAGATGGGCAGCACCGCTTCAAATTCATGCACGGCGGCGTAGGCCGCGATCACACCAAGCAGGGCCTCCCTTTTGACCGTGTCGACCTTGTTGATGACCAGCACCACGGGGGCGGCGCTGCGTTTCAGCACCGAAAACTCGACCGGGTCGATCTGCTCGGTCGGCTCAGTCACCAGCAGCACCAGATCGACCTCCCGCACGGCGCTGTCGGCCTGACGGACCATATAGTCCCCCAACTTGTTGCGCGGCCGGTGAAGACCGGGCGTGTCCAAAAACACGAACTGACAACCATCTTGCGTCAGGATCCCGAGAATCCGGTTGCGCGTGGTCTGGGGACGGTTGCTGACAATGGCTACCTTCTGCCCGACCAGCCGGTTGAGCAGCGTCGACTTTCCCACATTCGGTTTGCCGACGATGGCCACAAATCCCGACCGCACGACCTGTTTGTCCTGCTTTGTATCGTTCATGCTCTGCTTCCCTTTCCTAAAAATACCTGACATATCCCTTTGCAGACGCATCGTAAAAGTCACCGTTCCCTTCCGGAACACGGCGCCTTCAAAATCCAAAAAACCGCTATGCCCTTTCCTTCGGCTCCCGCGTGATCGAAAGCGATTTCAACACCTGCTCCTGCTTAGCGATCATCTGCCGCTCTTCCTCAGACTCCATGTGGTCGTAGCCAAGGAGGTGCAGCATGGAGTGCACGGTCAAAAAAGCAAGCTCTCTGCGAAGCCCGTGGCCGTACTCCTCTGCCTGCCGCATGGCCTGCGCCGTGCAGAGCACGATATCTCCCAGCGGCAGAGGCACGACAAGCGGCGCAAATCCCGCCGGCACCCCCTGCCGGAATTCCTCCAGCGGAAAGCTGAGCACATCGGTCACACGATCGACGCCGCGGCCCTCCGCATTGAGAGCGCGGATCTCCTCCTCCTCCACCAGGCTGACCGAAACCAGGCAGGGGAAGTCCACCTTCTCCTGCCGCAGCGTCTGCAGGCAGCAGGCGCGCAGCAGATCGCGAAGCTCCTTGTCTGCCTTCAGAGCCTTCTGGCGATTCGAAAACTCGATTTTCGTTTTACCTCGCATCTTTACCGCCCCGTCTCGGGTTCCCCCGTCTGCCGTGCTGCTGATCGTTTTGTCGCGCTGCAGCGGCCTTTTCATACGCCTCGATGATCTTCTGCACCAACTGATGCCGCACCACGTCTTTTTGGGAGAGCGTGACGATGCCGATATCCTCCACGTCGCGCAGCACACGGGATGCATCGACCAGTCCGCTGCGGGTATCGCGCGGCAGATCGATCTGGGTCACATCGCCCGTGATCACGGCCTTGGAGTTGTTGCCGAGCCGCGTGAGAAACATCTTCATCTGCTCCACGGTGGTGTTCTGCGCCTCGTCTAAGAGGATAAAGGAGTCGACGAGCGTGCGTCCGCGCATATAGGCAAGCGGCGCCACCTCGATGGAGCCGCGCTCCATGTGCTTCTGAAAGCTCTCCGCCCCGAGCATGTCAAACAGCGCGTCATAGAGGGGCCGCAGATAGGGATCGACCTTGCTCTGCAGATCTCCCGGAAGGAATCCCAGCTTTTCTCCCGCCTCTATGGCCGGGCGGGTGAGGATCAGGCGGTTGACTCTATGCTCACGAAAGGCGGCCACCGCCATGGCGACGGCAAGATAGGTCTTGCCGGTTCCTGCCGGCCCGATTCCCAGCACGATCGTGTTTTTCCGGATGGCCTCGATGTATTTCTGCTGACCGAGCGTCTTCGCCTTGATCGGCTTTCCCTTCACCGTCACACAGACCACGTCGCTGCCAAGCTCCTGCAGCTTGTCCTGCTCGCCCTCCCGGGTGAGGCCGATCACATAGTTGACGCGATTGACGTCGATCGGTTCTCCCTTTGACGCAAGCTGCATCAGGGAATCGAGCGCCGCCGATGCAAGCTCCACGCCGTCCTCTTCCCCCATGATCTTGACTCCGCCCTCACGGAAGGTCATATGCACTGCAAAGGCACGCTCCAGAGCGTCGAGATTTTCGTCTACGCTTCCGAGAACGTGCGCCAATTCCTCCATACGATCAAAGGTTGCGATTTTTTCCTTTACCACTCATGCTTCTCCTTTTGCCGATTCTTCCCCTGTGTGGGTCATCCTCTGTTATCTGATTCCCCCACCGAAAGGCCAGTTCTCATGACTCAACGTTTCCATGCGCGGGCTCTTGTTCCGGTAGCGCAAGGCTGCGCGGCTGCGTGATGGATTCCAGACAGGTGACCTCAAAGGTGAGACGCGCTCCGTCTTTTTCCACCGTGAGATCGTAGTCCACCTGCTCAACCTGCTCTACCTCGAGCGTCTGCGTCACTTCCTCCAGCTTGTCGAGACAGAGCCGCTTTAGCTCCTCGTCCGACTGCACCCGAGACACCGTCACTCTCTCGCAGAAGGCGGTGGTGCGAAGCCGGACCGGAAGCCGGATCCCTCCCGGCAGAGAAATCGGTTTTTCTTGATACAGTGTAACATATTCCGAGAGGGAAATACTACCGTTCCGGGGGAAATTTATTGAAAAATCTCCCACGAGAAGCGTGTAACGGAGCAGTCTTCGCCCGGTCGGCCACTGCGCCGTCGCCACCCTCTGCGCCGTGATCACGCCCGTTTTCCAGGTGCGAGCCACCACCAGTGCATCGGATGAGACATACCGCACCCCGACCTGCGCGTTCGGGATGGCGCCGCTGACCAAAAGATCCCCCTTTTGCACGGTATCGCCCCGTTTGACCGCCGCGACCCCCTCATACACTTCGATGCGCTCGATCTGACCGTCCTTTGCGGCGACCAGATCCCGCAGCTCGGTCGGAGTCTGCTCCTGCGGCACCGGAACGCGCTCGCGAATCTGCACCTGTGCCGTCGTTCCCTTCAGATTGATGGCGATAAAAGAAAGCTCCGGGATCTCAAGCGCGGCCTGAAGCTCCAGCCCGTCGAGATCGAGCCTGTGCAGCAGGGTCCCCCGCTTCAATCCAAGCTCGGAAAGAGTTTCGAGCACCCGGGAGGGTTCGAGCTGCTCACACCCCTCCAGCGTGATATCCCAGAGAAACCGGCTGAATGCCAAGGGGATCAGCAAAAAGAGCCCCATCCCCAGCGCCATTCCCCAACGCTTCCGGTAGCGCCGCGCCACAAACGGAAGCCCATCCTTTTCGAGGATCCGCACCCGCATGCCGGCGCGAAAAGCGGGGTCCCGCATGCGGCGGAAGGCCGCCGGCGTTGTGGCGAGGATCAGTCCGCCCTCTTCGGTGCGCCGCACCTCCCACACCGGCAGCCCACGCTTTGCCACCAGATTCAAAAAACGCTCCGGGAACAGGCCGGTCACCGAGATCCTGACCCTTCCTGAAAGCGCGGTTTTCATGCTCTTTCCCAAAGCTTACTCTCCTCTTTCCCTGTCAGCGCTCGAAGACCAGTTTTTGTATGGAACCCGAGATCCCCGCCTTGGTGGGCGTCATCCCTGAGAGCTTCAGGCCGCGTCCTTCGATCACCAGAACAAAGCTGCCGCCCGAAAGGCGAACGCGGGTTTCTCCATACTCCAGGATCCCGCGGTGTCCTTCAACAGAGACCTCCCGATCCCCGATGCACTCGATCCTCGGCAGCAGCGTCAATGCGTCGAGCGGCAGCTCGAGCCCTTGGGAAACCAGCCGGGTCAGCTTCCCGCTGTTCTCTTTCTTTTTTTGCGACCTTCCCATCCCCTCGTCCCCTTTCCCGTTTACGGGTCCTTCTTTTACTCTATGAAACCGCCGGCCGCTGCATTCCGAGAGCCGCCTCCGGTATGAAGCGCGTGAAAAAAACATATGGATAGAGCACGAAAACGAGGAGGGGGTTCCATGCCGAATACGCCGAAAATCGCAAGATCACTGCTCGCTGTGCTGCTCGGAATCGGTGCGGCGTCGCTTTTGATTTTTTCAGAAGAGGTCGCCTCGGCAGCGAGGGCCGGCGCCTTGCTCGCCTTTTCCAGTGTGCTGCCCTCGCTATTTCCCTTTTTGGTTGCCTCGCAGCTGCTGATTGTCCTTCGCGTCACCCACTCCGCGGGCCGGAGCTTCGGCGGACTGATGCCCCTTCTCTTCCGTCAGCCGCGGGAGGCGGCCTCTGTGCTGCTGCTCGGCCTGCTCTCCGGCTATCCCGTCGGCGCCGCCGCGGCACGCAGCCTCTATGAGGAAGGCGGGTGCACTGCCGAACAGGCCGAGCGGCTTGTGGCCCTGTGCAACAACTCCGGCCCCGCCTTTGTGGTCGGCGTGGTCGGCACGGCGCTGTGGGGAAATGCAAGGCTGGGTGCCGCGCTCTACCTCTGCCATGCGGCAGCAGCGCTTCTCTCCGGAATACTGCTCTCGATTGGCTGTCCGCCCGTCCCAGACGAGAGGCCACTGCCTGCCGCAGAGCCGCCCTCCTTTTTTCCCGCCCTGGTACGCGCTGTAAAATCCAGCGCCCTGACGGCGCTGGATATCGCCGCTTTTATCATTTTCTTTTCCGTTGTGATCGCGCTGCTCCCCGAGGTGACCTCCCTGCCAGGGCAGCTTACGGTCGGCATGCTCGAGCTGACAAACGGGGTCCAGCTTTTTCGATCGGCTGAGGCCGCCCTGCCGGTACGCCTGGCTCTGCAGAGTTTTCTTCTCGGCTTTTCGGGGCTCTCGGTGTTCTGCCAGGTGGCGGGCGTTCTGGAGGGCAGCGATCTCTCGCTCAGACCCTACCTCTGCGGCAAGCTGCTGCAGGGCGCTATCGCTCTGCTGCTCACCCTGCTTCTTTTCCCCCTCTTTCCTCAGGAGGTCGGGGTCATGCTGCCGCTGACCCCCTCGCTTCCGCTGCCCGCCTTCACGCTGCTCACCGCCCTGCTGCTGGATTCCCTGCTCCTCTGGCTGGCGGCGATGCTGCTCTTCTCCTCCCTCTCCTGCAAACGGCGCACAAAATAGCATGCCCGCCTTTGTTCCCTGCTCATGAGGGAGAGTCAAAAAAGAGTTTTCCGTTGTAAAGGAATTGTAAAACTTACGCAAGAAGAATTGCATTTTTCCCCTTGTTGTTGTATAATATTGAGAATTTAAGGAGGTGAGGCCGTCTCAGTATTGTCAGACAGTTTTTCGCGTCAATTCCTGAAAACGGTCCGTTTTTCGGCCGAAGCGCCAGAACCTGCTCTTCCCGATTGGGCAGGTGGACGAGGCAAGGGTTTATCGACAGTTCGGCGGATGCCCTTCGGCGACTTCACCGTCGTGAGCTGCGCACAAAACTGCGGGTAACCGCAGCACAAAAACGCAGTTGTGAAGAAATCGGCGCCGGCCCCAACGACGTCGAAAACGTGTAAGGATCGCTTCCGTTTTCACAAACGGCAGAAGGGGAATTCACTTTGTTTTTTATGTCAATGGAGGATACTTTCCTATGTGTGGAATTGTTGGATATGTTGGCAGGCGCAGCTGTGCCGGCCTACTTGTTGATGCGCTCAAAACGCTGGAATACCGCGGGTATGACTCTGCCGGCGTGGCATTTTTCCACGACGGGATCATTGAAACGGTCAAAGCGGCAGGGCGAATTCAAAATCTGGAATCGAAAATGGAGTCCCGCATCGATGTTGAGACCCACTGCGGCATCGGTCACACCCGTTGGGCCACCCACGGCGGCCCAACCGATGAAAATGCACACCCCCACAGCAGCGAGCACATCTCTTTGCTGCACAACGGCATCATCGAAAACTATCAGGAGCTCAAGGCCTTTTTGATTGAAAAGGGCTATACTTTCCTCTCGCAGACCGATACCGAAACCGCCGCCCATCTGATGGACTACTATTACAAGGAAACCGGAGATTTCCTTGAGGCGGTCATCCGCGCGCTGCACGAGATCCGCGGCACCTATGCCTTCGGCATCATCTGCAAGGACGAGCCGGGAAAAATCATCTGCGTGCGGCAGGAAAACCCGCTTTTGCTCGGTCTGGGCGAGGGCGAAAACTTCATGGCGAGCGATATTCCTGCCTTTATCAAATACACCAAGAAATACCTTGTGATGGAGCCCGGTGAGATCGCGATTCTGGAGGCCGACCGTGTCTCCCTTGTGGACTTTGATAAGAATCCCATCGAAAAGGAACCCCTTGTCGTCACCTGGGACTATGAGGCTGCAGAAAAGGGCGGCTATCCCCACTTTATGCTCAAGGAGATCCATGAAACGCCCTCCTGCCTGCGTGCGACCATGTCGCCCCGCGTGCAGGACGGTCTGGTTCGCTTCGACGAGAAGGAGCTCCCCGACCATCTGCTGCGCGACGCACGCAGCATCACCATCCTGGCCTGCGGCTCGGCCATGCACGCCGGCATGGTCACCAAATACGGAATCGAGAAGCTCTGCCGCGTGAAGGTGGACGTGGAGGTGGCAAGCGAATTCCGCGGCCGTCCCCCGCTGCTCACGAAGGATGATCTGGTCATTGTGATTTCCCAATCCGGCGAAACGCTCGACACTTTGGCGGCCCTCAAAATGGCGCGCGCCTGCGGTGCAAAGATCCTGTCGATCGTCAACGTTGTGGGCTCCTCCATCGCCAGGGAGAGCGATTATGTGGTCTATACCTGGACGGGGCCGGAGATCGCCGTGGCCACCACGAAAGCCTACAGTGCCCAGATTGCCATCAGCTACATGATCGCGGCCCGCATGGCCTTCGTCAAGGGACTGATGAGCGAGGAGGCGCTGCGGGACTTCACCGCCGAGCTGATGATGCTGCCGGAGCTGGTCGCCTCGCTGGTAGAGCGTGAATCCGAGTTCCGTGCGCTGGCCGAGCAATACTGCAAGTATGAGGATCTTTTCTTCCTCGGTCGTTGTCTCGACTATGCCGCCTCGCTTGAGGGATCTCTCAAGCTCAAGGAGATTTCCTACATCCACAGCGAAGCCTATGCGGCCGGCGAACTCAAGCATGGCACCATCTCCCTGATCACCGACGACGTGCCGGTGATCGGCCTTGTGACCCAGACCCCTCTGATGGAGAAAATGGTCTCGAATCTGCGCGAGGTCACGGCCCGCAACGCGAGGGTGATGGCGATCTGCGCCCCACAGGCCAAAGACCTGCTCGAATTCGTCGATGATCTGGTGGTGCTCCCAGCTGCGCGGGACGAACTGATGCCCTCGCTTTCCGTGATCCCGCTCCAACTGATCTCGTATCACATCGCTGCGCTGCGCGGATGTGATATCGACAAGCCGCGCAACCTTGCCAAATCGGTCACGGTGGAATAACGCCGCCTTTTGCAGAATCGGAAGGACAAACTGCCATGAAGCTGTATGGAAACAAGATCGATCCCCGCTGTCTGTACTGTGAACACGGAACCCCTTTGAAAACCGCCGGACACATCAACTGCCGCTATAACGGCGTTGTGACCGACGGCTATACCTGCCGGAAGTTTCGATACGACCCTTTAAAGCGGGCGCCTTCCAAACCCCCGACCCTTCCCAAATTTGAAGAAGAGGATTTTTCCATCGTCTGAAGCGGCGCTAACCGCTTCCGGCTGAGCCATGCTCCCCTGCTCCAGCGCTTTCTCAAGCGCCCGGCCGCCTTGGAGCTCTGCAAAGCCGATTTTTCGCATCAAACGACAGGATGCGGGTGCCGGAATTCCCGGCATCCGCATCCGAATCCTGTTTTCCTTTTTTCCAGCAATCAAACCGTACCGCTTTTCGCGGCCTGCTCCGTCAAACGCCGGACAGGCCGCAAAAAAGCGCAGTTTGAAAGCTCCCTCCCCCTTCGGAGACCGTCGGATATCAGCTCCCCAGCGTGCAGTAGGGTTTCATCTGTGCAAGCTTGGCTTCTCCGATCCCCTCCACGGCGAGCAGCTCTTCATAGGCCGCAAAGGGTCCGTGTTTCTCCCGATAGGCGACGATGCGCCGGGCAAGAGCCGGTCCGACCCCCGAGATCCTCTGCAGCGCCTCCTCGTCTGCCGTGTTGAGATCGACCATCAGCTGCGACACAAGGGGATCGATCTGCTGCTGCTCATGGACGGAGCCGGTGTCCACAGTCAGGGTGTGCCCAAAGCGGGCAAACTCCGGATGAAAGCGGAGGAACAAAAGCGCCGCAAGCGCGGCGACGGTGATCCCGGCAAGCAGGACGCGCATTCCCTTCGGCACAGGCCGTGCCGGAAGCTGCTCTGTATCAGCTGTCTTCTGCCGCAAAGGGACATTTTTGTCTTCCCGCGCCGCGCTGGGATGGGACGCTGTTTTTGGCACAGACCTTTCCTCCTTCTCTTGCCGATTCCACGGCTTGCCTGCGGCCTGCGGATACAAAAGCCGCACCGATTTTGGCGCCCGTGTTGTTTTCTTTTTCTCAATCATACCACAGGTTTTCTTTGTTTACAATGTTTTCCATGAGGTGAAACCAGCTTGAACCGGTTCCCGTCGTCTTCCTTGAAACGACTGCTTTGTCTTGTATTGTGTGTGGCCCTTGTCTGTTCCCTTTCGCTTGCCTGCGCAGCCTCCGGTGAACTCCCGGAGCTCCACTGCGAGGCCGCGCTTGTGGTTCACCCCGATACAGGACTGGTTCTCTATGCGAAAAATCCCGATCGTCAACTCCCCTGCTCTTCTCTTGCGAAGATCATGACCGCCATGCTGGTCCTTGATCAGTTTCCCGACCTCACGCAAACCCTGGAGGTTTCCGAGACCGCGATCGCGGATCTGTCCGGCGTGACGACCGCATCACTCAAGGTCGGCGAGGTGCTGACGGTGGAGCAGCTCCTCTACTGTCTTCTGCTCCACTCCGCGGCCGATGCCGCAAACGTTCTCGCCGAAGGGGTGAGCGGCAACCTGGACAGTTTTGTCACGCAGATGAACGAGCGCGCGGAAGAGCTCTCTTTGAGAAGCACGCATTTTCATACCGCTTACGGAAAGGACGACCCCCAAACCTACTCCACGGCCTCCGATATGGCAAAGCTCACCCAGGCCGCTCTTAAAAACCAGACCTTCCGCGACCTTGTAAAAACGCAGTACAAGCGCATCCCCCGCACCAACCTCTCGGGCGACCGCTATTATTTTTCCAACAATGCGCTCGTGATCAGCTCGGCGGAGCGCCGACAGACCGAAGACTACTACTATCGGTATGCAAACGGCGTGATGACCGGATACTCCAGCGACTTCGGCTATCACATCTCCACCCTTTCGAGCAAGGGCGACATGGAACTCGTCACCATCGTGCTCGGCGCTCCGAGAGATTCGCAGACCGGTGAAAAATATCACTATACCGACGCGAAGGCACTGATGAACTGGTGCTATGAAAACCTGCAGTATACCATGCTGCTCAGCCGGCAGACCCCTGTCTGTGAAGTTCCCGTCGCCCTTTCGGCAAGCAAGGATGCGGTAACCCTGATCGCGACGGAGGACCTCTACGCCGTAATTCCCACTGAGGTGGATCTCTCCATGCTCGACGTTCAGTACGACCTCTCGGAAAACCTCGAGGCCCCGTTGACCACGGACGACATCCTGGGACAGGCTGTTTTTTCCTATGACGGCGTTGAATATGCACGCTGCGACCTGCATCCGCAGTCTGATGTGGACCGCAGTATCATCCTGCTGCTCCTGCACCGCATCATGACCTTTCTCTCCGGACGGTATTTCAAACTCGCCCTGCTTGCCATCCTTGTGCTCGGCCTGCTTTATTTCCTCCTGGCCCTGTATCTCAACAAAAAACGGCACAGAAGCAGAAGGCGCAGAAGCCGTCCGAGAAAGCGGTATCGCTGAGTTTCTCTCTTCCCAGACAAAACAGCCTGAACGAAAACACGAATTTTCGTTCAGGCTGTTTTTATGGCCGCGCTGCTACGCAGAAAACCCAAGTTTTCAGGCTCAGCCCACCACGTTTTGCGGCTTGCCGTCGAGGTAGGCCGCCACATTGTCGAAGACGATGACCGCACGCTTGACCAATGCTTCCTTGGTGGCAAAGGCGATGTGGGGGGTGAGCAGGGTGTTTTTGGCCTTGAGCAGCGGCTTTTCGGGATCGAGTGGGGGCTCCTTGTCGAACACGTCGACGCAGGCGCCGGCAATCTGCCCGTTGTTGAGGGCCTCTGCCAGGGCAATCTCATCCACCACGGGGCCGCGCGCCGTATTGATCAGGATGGCGGACTTCTTCATAAGGGCGAGCTGATCCTTGCCGATGAGCCCCCTGGTCTGCTCGGTCAGCGGCGTGTGCAGCGAGACGATATCGCAGGTGGAGAGCAGCGTGTTGAGGTCGGTATAGGTGACCCCTTCCACCTGCTTTACAGTGCGGCTGTATGCCAGAACCTCACAGCCGAAAGCCTTTGCAATGGCGGCGACCCGCAGACCGATGGCTCCGGTGCCCACAACGCCGAATTTCTTTCCCTCGAGCTCGAATCCGATCAGGCCGTCCTTGGTCTCCCCGGTGCGGCAGCGCGCGTCGCAGGGGATGACGTTGCGGTAGAGGGTGATCAGCATGCCGAACACGAGATCGGCCACAGCGGCTGTGGAATAGCCCGCGCAATTGCAGACCATTACATCCTTTTCTTTGCAGGCGTCTATGGCGATATGATCCACCCCGGTAAAGGCGACAGACAGCAGCTTCAGCTTTTCACAGCCCCGGATCACCTCAGCGCTCAAGGGAAGATTGGATACCGCAATGATCTCGGCATCTTTCCCTCGCTGGATGAGCTCGGCAGGGTCGGTCGTGCGGGTGTCGTAATAGACGATCTCCACACGATCTCCCAGTGCTTTTTTCGCCATGTCGAGCAGCTTTTCCTGCTCCACGCCCAGAGGTTCGATAATCACCAGTTTCATGATTCGTCCACTCCTTTTTGGTTTCTTTCTCAAAACATGATTGCCGAGCCGCCCGGTCGGGCGGCGTTTTTTGATTTCATCTGTGGCTATCATATCACAGTTTCCAATAGGTGTCAAAAGGCATAGCGGCACATTTTGGCTCATATATTGTCTTCAAGGAGCCTTTTCCCAAAACCCGCGGCGTCTGGAGGCTCCGCAAAGCATGTATCAGTCAGGAGGGGCCGCAGTGAAAGGGTTTCCGGAGGAACGCGCCGTTAAATTGGCGCATTACATCATCGAGCACAAAGCCACGGTTCGCGCGGCTGCAAGGGAATTCGGTGTGTCGAAATCCACCTGTCACAAAGACGTGACCGACCGCCTGCGAAAGGTCAACCGGGCGCTGTATGAGGAGGTGCGACCGATTTTGGAGCAAAACCTCAGAGAGCGGCACATTCGCGGCGGGCGGGCCCCCCGGGAGAAATACAAGGGGCTTTGAGCGCAAAAAGATCCAAAAAACAACTCCGCCGGCGGCAAAAACCAAACTCGGAACGGCTCCGCCGACAAAAAGCAAAAGAGACTGCCTGTAAAGATAAAATCTTTTACAGGCAGTCTCTTACTTTCTGATCGTTGTTTGAGAGACAGACACATCAGTGATTGCAGCCGCAATCACACCCGTCCTCGTCTTCTTCCTCATCCTCGTCCTCGTCGTCGATCTCCACTTCGATCTCGGCTCCGCACTCGGGGCAGGTGGTCTCCCCTTCCAATGCGGATTCCGCATCGATGTAGAATTCCTCTCCGCAGACGGGGCACTCGACCTCGTAATACTCTTCCTCTTCGTCGTCCTCGCCGTAGAGCAGCTCTTCCACATCGGCCAGATCCTCATCGATCTCGTCGACCGCATTCTCGACCTCGACGACCTCGTCTTCCAGATCGCTGACCGAGAGCGCCATGTCCTCAAGAACGTCGACGATTGCGGCAAACAACTTGCCCTCCTTGGAGTCTGCATCGGGATTCAGCCCATCGAGCAGTCCCTTGAGATATGCAACTTTTTCAGTCAGGTTCATGATTCTTCTCCTTTCCTATTCGGCTGATTCAGCCTATCACAAATGCTTCGCACGGCAAATCGGCAGAGAATCTCCCGCAGACCTTTTACGCGCGCTCCATGTATTCGCCGGTACGTGTGTCGATCCGGATCTTCTCTCCCTCATTGATGAAAAGCGGCACCTTCACGATCGCACCGGTTTCCAGCTCCGCGGGCTTGGTTCCGCCCTGGGCGGTATCGCCCTTGAAGCCGGGCTCGGTATGGGTGATGACCAGCTCCACAAAGAAGGGCGGCTCAACGCCAAACACATTCCCCTTGTAGGAGAGGATCTTGACCTGCTCGTTTTCCTTGACAAACTTGAAGCTGTCCGGCAGGATATCGGCATTGATCGGGATGTTCTCATAGGTCTCGAGATCCATGAAATAATAGAGTTCGCCATCGTTATAGAGATACTCCATATCCTTTCTCTCAACAAAGGCGGTGGGGTATTTATCGGTGGGGCTAAAGGTTTTTTCAACAACCGAACCGGTGATCACGTTGCGGATCTTAGTGCGGACAAAGGCTGCGCCCTTCCCCGGCTTGACATGCTGAAATTCGATGATCTGGAAGACGCCTCCGTCCATCTCAAAGGTGACGCCGTTCCTAAAATCGCCTGCAGAGATCATGGTGATTGAAAACCTCCTTGTTTTTGTTAAGGCAATGTTCTGATTCCTCAAGATATTGTACCCTAATTTTCGCCATTGCGCAACCATTATCTTGGGGAAATCCCGACTTTTTTACAAAACCAGAAGCTCCTTGGGGGAAGCGGTCAGATTGATACAGCCGGTTTTGGTGACAAACACGTCGTCTTCAATGCGAACGCCGAAACGGCCGGGGAGATAGATGCCGGGCTCCACCGTCATGACCATACCCTCGCTGAGCCGGTCTTCACTGGTGCGGGAGAGCCCCGGCTGCTCGTGAATCTCGAGCCCGAAGGAGTGGCCAAGACTGTGCACGAAGAATTCGTCGAGCCCCTCCTTTGCCATCACCGAGCGGGCAAAGGCGTCGATCTCTTTGCAGGAGACGCCTGGCGCGATGCGGGCGATCGACTGCTCCTGCGCTTCGAGCACAATACGATACACTCTGCGCATCTCATCGGTCGCATGGCCAAAAGCCACCGTGCGGGTCATGTCGCTGCAGTAGCCCTCATAGGCGGCGCCGAAATCCAGCGTGAGAAAATCCCCATCCTGAAGCACATAGTCGCTGGGTCTCCCATGGGGAAGCGAAGAGTGCGGTCCGCCCACTGCGATGGTATCGAAGGCCAGCGACGTGGCGCCGCCCTCAAAGAGCAGCTCCTCCAGCCTGTGCGCCACCTGGCGCTCGGTCATGCCGGCGTGGATCTCTGTGATCAGCTGCCCATAGGCCTCGTCTGTGATCTTTTGTGCGCGCCGAATCATGGAGAGCTCATAGTCATCTTTCAGGGCGCGCTGCCGGAGCAGCGCGTTGTCAAGCGGGACAAGAGTTACGCCGGGAAGCGCCTGCTCAAGCTTGCGGAACACGGAAACGGTCATGGTCAGATCTTCGAAGGCCAGCGTCTGCACCCCCTGCTCCCGGCAGAGTTCCGCCAACATCCCCCAGTCGCCGCCCTGGACCAAAAGGGGCGTTGCAAAGGGGACCTTTTTCTGCACCGCCTCAAAATACCTGCCGTCGGCAAGGTACCAGACCTTTTCCTTTGTGACAAACAGCGTGCCCGCCGTTCCCAAAAAACCGCTGAGATAGTAGCGGTTGAGGTTGGAGGTGACAATGGCCGCGTCGGCCGTGAGATCCTGTGCAAAACGGTGAAGTCTTCCGGTATTGTCCATGTTCGCTGCGCCTCCTCAAAGGTTGTGGAAAATCCGCTGCATGGTCTGTGCGTCGAGCTCCTGTGTGCCGGCCGATTCACAGATGACGGTGGGCGCGCAGTTTCGCTCTTTTAAAAGCTGTGCAAGCGGTTCGAAATTAGGGCCGAAGCCCGGGTCGCTCTCAAAGGTGAGGTGCTTTTTCTCCCCGCCCGCCGTGTATTCGATCTTGGAGAAGTGGCTATGGAAGCAGCCTGCCCGGTCGCTGCCGAGGCGCTCTTCCACGGCGTTCAGAACGGTGGCAAAATCCTCCTTGGTTTGGATACCGCCAAGGGTTCGGGCGTTGAGGTGCCCGAAGTCGATGCAGGGCAGCATCCTCTCATCGATCTCGCAGAGGGTCAGCACTTCGGAAAGGTCGCCGAGTTGGTTGATCTTTCCCATGGTTTCGGGACACAGGACGATATGCGGGAATCCCGCCTCATCCAGCGCACGGCGGGCTTTTGTCAGGGTCTCAACCGCCAGCTCCAGCGCCTCGGCACGGCTCATCTTTCCGCAGGAGCCGCTGTGCAGAATCACCCGCTCTCCTCCCATCCAGTCGACGGCGCGGGCCGACTCAAGCAGGTAACGGATACTGTTTTCTCTCTTCTCCGGCTCCAGACTCGACAGGGAGATATAATACGGCGCGTGCAGGGAGATCGTGACCCCATGCTCCTTTGCCTTTTCTCCCAGCTTTCTCGCGGTCTCTTCCCCGACGTTGACTCCCCTTCCGCACTGGTATTCATAGGCCGTGAGCCCCAGCCTTTCCAGATAGCCCGGGATCTGCAGCGTATGCTTGAATCCGGCGGCATAAAACCCATCCGGATTGCCCGCAGGGCCGAATTTGATCTTCATGGAATCTGTTCCTCCGTGTAATGAAGTCGTTTCACGATGGGGCGCTCCAAAGCTCGCTTGATTCGAAACCGAAACCAGGGCTCCGGCTGAATGGGGTCTGTCAGGCAGGTGATCATTCCGCACCGGTTTCCTCCCCACACATCGGTGAAAATCTGATCGCCGATCACGGCAATTTCCGAAGGTTGAAGTCCGAGAACCTGCGCCGCCTTCAGGAACCCTCTGCGCAGGGGCTTGCCGGACTTGAAGAAAAAGGGATAGCCGAAGCTTCCGTTGTACTTTACCACGCGCTCTTCATTCCCGTTGCTGACGAAAACCGCCGCAATCCCTGCCTTCCGCAGGGCCTCAAGCCACTCGGTATTGCGCTGCGTGGGATGAAAAACCCCATAATAGACCAAGGTGTTATCGATATCGAGAATCACGCCGCGCACCCCGTGATCTTGCAAAAACGCAGGGCGTATGGCATAGATATCACGAAAATAAAAGTCCGGTTTCAGACCTTTTCCCATGGCATTCTCCCTATCAGATCAAAAGCATTTCCGCTCATCAAAGCGAAACACAAGCAACAAAACGATATCATAAAACCGCAAAAAAGACAAGAGCCGCCAACGGTTCAGCCTTCTGCCTGAAAAAGAAAGGGGGCGACAGATTGTCTGCCGCCCCCGAAACGGAGCTGATCGTCGGTTACGCTTTGATGGTGAAAAGCAGCTCTCCCGCCTTGACCGTGCTTCCGGCCTCGATAAAGATTTCCTCCACCACGCCGTCCACCCGGGCGGTCACGCTGGTTTCCATCTTCATGGCTTCGATCACAGCCAAAACCTGGTTTTCCTTGACGGTGTCGCCCTTCTTGACATTGATTTTGGAGACCATGCCGGGAATGGAGGCGCCCACCTGGCTCTTGTCGCTCAAATCGGCCATGACCACCTTTGTTCCCAGGTCGGTTGCCTGCGGATCGGGCACATCGATCTCTCTGCGCATTCCGTTGAGCTCAAACTGCACGGCACGGGTGCCATCGTCATTGCGATCGCCAAGGCCGAGATATTTGATCACCAGGGTCTTGCCGTCTTCGATGTTGACCTTGGTGGTCTCTCCTTCGGCCATGCCATTGAAGAAGATGTGGCTTCCCATACGGACCAGATAGCCATATTCCTTGCGGCTGGCAAAGAAGTCTTCCAGCACCTTCGGATACATGGCGTAGGAGATGAGGTCACGCCAGGAGGCGTCGGGACTGAATTCCTTCACCTTCGCCTCGATCTCCTTCCAGTCGACAGGCGGCAGCAACTCTCCGGGACGGCAGTTCAAAGGCTTCTCTCCCTTGAGCACCACAGCCTGGAGATCTTCGGGGAATCCGTTGGTGGGCTGACCCATCATGCCCTTGAAATAGCTGACCACGGAATCGGGGAAGGCAAGAGACTTGCCCCGTTCCACGATATTCTCCGGGGTGAGGTCGTTCTGCACCATGAAGATGGCAAGGTCGCCGACCATCTTGGAGGAGGGCGTCACCTTGACGATATCGCCAAGCATTTCGTTGACGGTGCGGAACATCTCACGCACCTCTTCGAAACGCGGCCCAAGGCCAAGCGCCTCAACCTGCGGACGCAGGTTGGTATACTGACCGCCCGGAATCTGATAGCGATAGATCTCGGTGAGGGGCGAAATCAGACCGTGGTCGAAATTCTTGTAGCGCTTGCGGACATCTTCCCAATAGTCTGCCAGACGCTCGAGTCCGCGGGGATCCAGTCCGGTATCGCGTTCCTGACCGCGCAGCGCCTCGACAATGGAGTTGAGCGAAGGCTGGCTGGTCAGACTGGAGAGCGGAGCAATGGCACAGTCGACGATATCCACGCCTGATTCCGCCGCCAAAAGGTAGGACGCAATCTGGTTGTCGGTAGTGTTGTGGCTGTGCAGATGCACCGGTATGCCGATCTCCTGCTTGAGCGCATAGACCAGCTTCTTGGCCGCATAGGGCTTGAGCAGGCCCGACATATCCTTGATGCAAAGGGTGTGCGCGCCGCGCCGCTCGAGCTCTTTGGCAAAATCGATATAGTACTGAAGCGTGTATTTGTCTCGGGTTTCGTCGAGGATATCTCCCGTGTAGCAGACCGTGGCCTCCAGCAGCTTGCCCTGCTTTAAGACCTCGTCCATGGCGACCTCCATACTGGGGATCCAGTTCAAAGAGTCGAACACACGGAATACATCGATCCCGCAACGTGCGGATTCGGCAACAAAAGCGCGGACCACATTGTCCGGATAGCTGGCATAGCCAACCAAGTTGGAGCCGCGCAGCAGCATCTGGAAGGGAATGTTGGGGATCTCTTCACGCAGCAGGCGCAGACGCTCCCAAGGGGATTCGTGCAGGAAGCGATAGGCCGTGTCAAAGGTCGCGCCGCCCCACATTTCAAGAGAGAAGCAGTCGTTTAACACATCGGCCATGCCGGCGGCGCCCTTGACCATGTCGCGGGTTCTCATACGGGTAGAAAGCAGCGACTGGTGCGCATCCCGCATGGTGGTATCGGTCACGAGTAGCTTCTTCTGATCATAGACCCACTTGGAGAAGCGCTCGGGCCCCATGGTGTCGAGCAGATGCTTAAGGCCCATATCCGCCGTGATCTCGCGGGTTGCGGCAGGATAGCGGGGCGGTTCGTTGATCACCCGCACCGCATCGGGGGCGGCAACCTGCTGCTTGGCGATATAACGGAGGATGCGGTTTGCACGGTCTCTCGAATCGGTCAGATCAAAGAGCTCCGGAGTGGTATCGATAAACTTGGTGTGGCACTGCCCGCTCAGGAAGGTGGGGTGGGTTAAAATATTGGTGATAAAGGGGATATTGGTCTTTACGCCGCGGATATGCTCTTCGTTGATGGTGCGCAGCGCCTTGCGGCAAACCGCCTCAAAGGTGCGGTCCCACGCCGTGATCTTGACGAGAAGCGAATCATAGTAGGGCGAGATCACCGAACCGGTGGTGACATTCCCGCCGTCGAGACGGACGCCGGGGCCGCCGCCAGAATAATAAGCCGTGATTTTGCCGTTGTCCGGCGCGAAGTTGTTGGCCGGATCCTCGGTTGTGACACGGCACTGAATGGCATAGCCGTTCACATGCAGGTCGGACTGCTCTGCAAGCCCGATCTCCGGATGCGAGAGGGGCGCTCCCTCGGCAATCAGGATCTGCGCACGCACCACGTCGATTCCCGTGACGACTTCGGTGACCGTGTGCTCCACTTGGATGCGGGGGTTCATTTCAATAAAGTAGTGGTTCCCATTTTTGTCGACCAGGAATTCGACCGTGCCCGCGTTGACATAGTTGACCGCCTTGGCGATCTTGATGGCGTCGTCGTACAGGGCGTTGCGAATCTCCTGCGGCACGCTCCAGGCCGGAGCCATTTCCACTACCTTCTGGTAACGGCGCTGCAGAGAACAGTCGCGCTCGCCCAAATGGCGGATGCAGCCGTACTGATCGGCCAGGATCTGAACCTCGATATGCTTGGGCTCGACAAGGTATTTCTCTATAAAGATATCGTCGTTTCCAAACGCCTTCTTGGCCTCGCTGCGTACGAGGTCAAAGGCCGGCGCAACGTCTTCCGGTTTTTCGCACAAACGCATGCCGCGTCCGCCGCCGCCGGAAGCCGCCTTCAAAATCACAGGAAATCCGAATTCCTCAGCCTTCTCGAGCGCCTCTTCCGCGCTCTGCAGCGGGACATTGGAGCCCGGAATGACCGGAACGCCGCACGACACCGCGATCTTCTTGGCCTCCAGCTTGTCGCCCATTTTGGCGAGCACCTTGGAGGGCGGCCCGATAAAGACAATGCCGGCATCCTCGCACGCCTTGGCAAACTCGGCGTTTTCCGAGAGGAAACCGTAGCCGGGATGGATCGCTTCAACCTTCCGGCGTTTGGCCAGAGGAATGATCTCATCAATGGCAAGGTAGGCGCCCAGAGGGCTTCGATTCTCTCCAATGAGATAGGCCTCGTCCGCCTTGGTGCGGAAAAGTCCCATGGTATCTTCTTTGGAGTAAATGGCAAGTGTGCGGATGCCCAAGTCGTGGCAGGCGCGGAAAATGCGGATCGCGATCTCACCGCGGTTTGCCGCCATCACCTTGCTAAATCGATGCTCAGACAAAAAACCATCTCCTTTATCTGCACTGCTTAGAAAACTGCTCCCCATGTCGACCGGAGCTTTTCCTATTTTCAGAATATCACAGGCATCCCTTAAATTCTACATAGCAACTTCCACATAAATTGTCTGCCGTTTCCGGGACGCCTGCGACAAAACCAACAAAAAATCGATGCTTCCAGAGGGGATTGTTGGCCGATCTTCTTACAAAATGGCAGACTTTGTAGAAATTGGGTCCGCCGCCTATCTCTCGGAAAGATGCCGTCGTGACAGGATCTCGAACCGGTTCTTTTTGAAATCGAGCACACCATCCCGTTTCAGCCTGGAGAGCTCACGCGAAAGTGCGCTGCGGTCGACCCCCATGTAGTCTGCCATGTCGTTTCGATCCATCGGAACCTCAAAGAAAAGGGCCCCGCTCTCTCTGACCTGCTGCGCAAAAAAGGTCATCAGCTTCTCCCGCAGGGTCTTTTTGGAGAGCACCTGGATCCTGTCGTTCAGCTTGAGGGTGCGCCTGGCCATCATGGTGATAAACCGTTGACGAAGCAGGTCGCCCACATCGCCCTCCTCCTCGGTGCGCAGCCGCCTGGTCGTGAGCCAAAGCACACGGCAATCGCTCCCTGCATCGGCATAGATCGGACTTTCTGCCACATCGAGATAGGAAAGGGATTCTCCGAAGGTCTCTCCGGCCGACACGTTTGCCATGATCAGCCGGTTTCCCTCCGCGTCAAGACTGCAGACCGAGACGACCCCCTCGAGCACGAGCCCGAAGGCGGGCCAGGGATCTCCCATCCGGATGAGCTGCTCTCCCTTGTGAAATCCCGTCTCCTTCGCATCAAAAAAGGCAAGGGCGTCGGAAAGCAGCGGCTCTTCAAGTCCTTGAAACAGGATGCAGCAAAACAGGCTCTGCTCCATGGGGTCCTCCTTTCAGATTTGCTGTGTGGGGTTCTCCCCCCGGCAGGCCGAGCAGGAGGCTCCCTTCAGACGTCTCTTTCTGATCAGACTTCCTATCTTAAATATCTTATCAGTACCCTTTGTTCAGATCGACGGCGTCCCTCGGTTTTCCAGTCGCGAGGTAGTGCTGAAGGTTGTCGTAGATCAGCTGATTGAGGCGAACGGGGCGCATCTCGG
>JAFRSP010000027.1 GCA_017427525.1 Clostridia bacterium | reverse complement strand
CTCCGGCTCATCCGCCGCAGTTTCGGCCTCCGGCTCGGGGATGGGATTGCCGTTCTCGTCCATCGGGGTGGCGCTGATGCTGCCGACCACACTGCCCTCACCGTCCACGATGTCCGCGCCGCCGACCTCATAGAGGACCTGGCCCATGTCGTTCTCGCTGCCCAGCTGGACTTCTTCCTGCCCGTCGGCGTTCTGGGCCAGCTCCACCATGGAGAGATCCGCGATGGCGGTCTCCGGCGTGACCTTTTCCTTATAGACCTCCACGGTGTAGTTCACGTCGTGCTTGGCGGACAGGTCGATGACCTTCAGGGTCACCTCGGCCTCAGAATTCAGGTCGCCTGCCCGCTGGATCGGGATGTAGAGCTTTTCACCGCTCTTTTCGCCGGCGCTCCAGTCGGCGTTGGCGATGAAGAACCAGTTTTCACCGTCCGCGAACGCCTCCGGCACGGTCAGCTCGATCTGCTCCGCCGGATTGATCGCCTTGTCGATCTCGTCCACGGCGTAGGCCACGCCCGCCTCGCAGGTCCCGAACAGAATCAGGACGGCAAGCAGCACGGCCAGCGATCTTTTACAAAATTGTTTCATAGGGAATCAACTCCTTGTTGATAAAAATCACAGATTCACATATCAGGCCGATCTTTATCGTCGATGGGCTGAGGCGGGACATAGGGCAGGTTCTCCCCAAAGGGATTCCCCCCGCCGGCGACCTGATCCAGGTCATCGTCGGAGAGCTCCTCCATGACACGAAGAGCGGTCTGGGCCTCGGTCAGGGCGTCGTTGGCGCTCTTGACCGCTTCGGATGCCTTCTTCACAGCCTCTTGGGCCATCTTCTCGATCTGCTTTTTTCTGTTCTTCATGGTGTTTACTCCTTTCAGACTTTGAGCTTTTGTTTTTATTTCAAAGCGGAATTGTTTTCCGACATAGAAACCCGAGGGTTCTTTACATAAGCTGGGAACGCAAGGTCTCCAGCGTTTTTTTGTGCTTCACCTTCACCATACCGTAGCTGATGCCGGTGAGCCGAGATATTTCTGTCAGCGTTTTCCCTCTGTAATAGCGCAGAACGATAATATCCCGTTCCTCCGGCTGCAAGGCTTTCAGCGCGAAAGCCAGACGCTCCAGCGTTTCCCTGCGGATGAAGTCTTCCTCCAGATCATCCGGGGCCGCAAGCTCCTCAGTGAGCGGTTCGGCAGTACGTTTCGTGCGGTAATAGTCAATCAAAGTGTATCGGGTAATTCGGTAGATCCAGGTGGAAAGGGACGGTTTTCCCTCAAATCGGGGGAGCGAACGGCAAACCTGCTCAAAGACCTCCTCGCACAGATCCTCCGCGTCCTCCGGGCTTTCCATTTTCCCGCTGAGGTAGGAGAGCACCTTTTCCAGATAGGCGGCGTAGATCTCGCCTTGCGTTAGCGCCGTCAAGTTTTCCGATCTCTTTCCTTTGGGTCGGGTGGCTGCGAAAACGGGTCGCCGGCCGCCGAGAGCGTATCCAGCTCATCGTCGGTGAGCTCCGCGCAAAAGTACCGCGCCTCAACCTCGTCGATCACGCTTTGCAGAGCCGGTTCCTTCTCAAATTTCTGAAAATCGAATAGCCCTGCCAGCAGCTTTTCCATGTTCATTTGCATCACCTCGCTCCTTTTCCGTCTACTTATATAGCCGAAGCACTTTGATTTTTGGCAATGGTTTTTTGAAAAAATTTTCACGTTTCCGCGTGAACGCTCCGCTCATGCGGAAAGGTCGGACAGATTCAGTCTATCCGCTGGCGCTCCACCAGCTCGGCAAAGAAGCCGCCCTTGTTTGTCAGTTCGTCGTAGGTTCCTTCCTCGATGATCCTGCCGCCGTCGAGGACGACGATGCGGTCGCAGTCCTTCACGGTGGAAAGCCGATGGGCGATCACCACGCGGGTGCAATCCAGTCCCGCGAGGGCGTCTGCCACCTGCTTCTGCGTCTTGTTGTCCAGGGCGCTGGTCGCCTCGTCGAAAAGCAAAATCTTCGGCTTCGGCGCGATGGCGCGGGCGATCATGATGCGCTGCTTTTGACCGCCGGAGATGCCGCCCTGACCTTCACTCAAAAAGGTGTGCATTCCCATGGGCATGGCGCGGATGTCGTCCGCGATGCCTGCTTTTTCCGCCGCCTCCCATGCGTCGTCTAACGTGAGCTGAGGCGCGGAGACGGTGATGTTGGAGAAAATGTCTCCGTGGAACAGGCTGCCGTCCTGCGTCACCACGCCCATCTTGCGGCGCAGGGAGCCAAGGTCGAGGGAGCGCAAATCCTTGCGGTCATAGTAGACCGCGCCCTTTTCCGGCGTCTCAAAGCCGAGAAGCAGGCGAAGGAGCGTACTTTTGCCGCAGCCGGTCTTGCCCACGATGGCGACGTATTCGCCTGACTTGATTTTCAAATCGAGGCCGTTTATCACGTAGGGCTGCGTATCGTAATAGCGGAAGGAAATATTGGAGAGCTCGATGCTGCCGGAGAGCTTCGTCACGATCTCCCGGCCCTCAGTCGTTTCTGGCTCCGTCTGCAAAATCGGTTCCGCCATCTCCAAAATGGGTTTGATCTGCGCCGCGGAGGTGGCGATGCTTGAAAACGCCGTGAATGCGCCTGTGACCGTGCCGTAGGCGGCAGTGAAAGCGAGATAGGCCGAGGGGCTGACGCCGCCCGTCGCCGCGATGTAGTAGAGCAGCACCGTACCGAACAGGGACACCGCCAGCGTGATGGCCGAATTGATCTTCAAAAACAGCGGCGGGTTGAATTCGATCTCCGCCCCGGAGGCGTAGATTTTCGCCCACTTTGCAAAGGCACGTTTTTCCGCGCCGGAGAGCTTGATTTTCTGGATGCCGGAAAGGATAGCGTAGCTGACGCCGGATTCCTCCGCGGCGCCCTTCATGTATTCCCGCGCCTCTTTCACTTTCAGAAAGCCGGTCAGCACCGTGACGGCCACCATCACGAGATTGACGGCCAGCGCCGGAAATCCCAGCGCCGGGGCATAGGAGAAGATCTGATTGATGTAAAGAAGCGATATAATCGCCGTAACGCCCGTGGAGAACACGCCACCCAGCAGAAGCGTACAGAGCTTGTTGACCGCTCCCGAGCGGCTTGCCAGCTCGCCGGCGCTGTACCTCCGGAAGAAGGGCGTGGGCAGGCTCATGAGCCGCGCCATCATCGCCGCCTCCATCGGCACCGCGACCTTGGTCTGAATCCTCGCCATGGCGAGCTCCCGCGACGCCGTGAGGAGTTGGGAGGAAACGAGGATGCACAGCATAAAGAGCGCGGTGCTCCACAGAATCAGGCTGTTTCCGCTCTCCAGCACGAAGCCGGACAGGGTTTTGGTGATGTGCGGAATCAGAATCCCGACGCCAGTTACCAAAAGCGTCAGCCCGATCACCATGGCGAAGTCCGCCCAATTCAGGCAGCCTTTCATATAGGAGAGAAGGTCCGGTATCCCGATTTTCTTCATCGGCAGCGGCTTGTAGAAGCAGATCGCCTCCGGGGAGAGCTGCTCCGCCGCCCAACTCTTTGCCGTGACCTTTTTG
>JAFRSP010000026.1 GCA_017427525.1 Clostridia bacterium | reverse complement strand
GGTTGACGATATGGGGTTCGGCTCTGCCATGGCCGTGATCATCATGGTCTTTGTCTTTGGTCTTGTCGCCCTCACCAAGGATAAAAACTCCGAGGGGGTGATCGGATGAACCATCGGAAAAGCAAATTTGCGCAACTCACGGGCAGTGTGTATGCCGTTTTCATCTTTCTCTTTCTCTATGCTCCCATTGCCGTGCTCATTGCGCTTTCTTTCAACGCTTCCAAACTGAGAAGCAGCTGGGGCGGGTTTTCCCTGCGATGGTACATCTCCCTCTTCCAAAACCAACGGATCATGCAGGCGCTTGCCACCACCCTCCTGATCGCGCTGATCTCCGCCGCAGTCGCCACGGTGATCGGCACGATTGCAGCCCTCGTGCTGCACAGTCAGCGGGGAGCGCTGAAGACGGCTTTGCTCAATCTCACCTACATCCCCATGCTCAACCCCGATATCGTAACCGGTGTTGCGATGCTCCTGCTCTTCACCTTTGTCGGGTACCATATGGGGTTTTCCTCCATGCTGCTCTCGCATATCGCCTTCAACATCCCATATGTGGTCATGTCGGTTCTGCCAAAGCTTGAACAGATGAATCCCAGCCTGGTCGACGCCGCTCTGGATCTTGGGATGAGGCCACTGAGCGCCATTGTCAAGGTCGTCGTCCCTGAGGTGATGCCGGGCATCATCACCGGCTTCCTGCTGGCCATCACTATGTCGATCGACGACTTCGTGATTTCTTTCTTTACTACGGGGCCCGGTGTCTCTACCCTTTCCATCGAGATCTACTCGATGACGCGACGTGGCGTCAACCCGGAAATCAATGCGCTTTCCACCATCATGTTTGTGGTTGTTCTGGCGCTTTTGATTGCAGTGAATCTCCGTTCTGACAAGAAAGACGGTGAGATGATCAATATCGGCTAGCCCCTTGGGCAGCCCAAGCAAGAAAGGTGGATAAGATTGATGAAACGTTTTCGCAGAGTTTTTCCGGTTCTGATGCTCTTGTTGATCGTTGCCCTGTTGGCCGCCTGCTCTTCCAACAAGAGCGACGAGATCGTTCGGGTCTACAACTGGGGCGATTATATCGCTCCCGGCGTGCTTGAACAGTTTGAGGAAGAGACCGGAATCAAGGTTGTGTACGATACCTTTGAGACCAATGAAGATATGTATCTCAAGCTCAAAAACAGCTCTGGCTACACCTATGACGTTGTCATCCCGTCGGACTATATGCTGACGAAAATGCTGAGGGAAGATATGCTCGCCGAGCTGGACTTCTCCAATATCCCAAACGCCGCCGGCATCGATGACCGTTTTACCGGCCTCGATTACGATCCGGAAGGAAAGTATACGGTTCCCTATACCTGGGGCACGGTGTGCATTTGCTATGACCCCGAGCAGGTCACCGAGCCGGTCACCTCCTGGGATATCCTGTGGGACAAGAAGTACGACCGCCGCATCTTCATGATCGATTCCGAACGTGATTCCATCGGCGTTGCCCTCATGTCGCTCGGATATTCTCTCAATTCCACCGACCCCGATGAGCTGGAAGCCGCCAAGCAGAAGCTGCTGGCACAAAAGCCCATGGTGCTTGCCTACACTGGCGACGACGTCAAGGATAAAATGATTGCCCGCGAAGGAGCTTTGGCTGTAATCTGGTCCTGTGATATCGGTCAGATCCGCGAGGAAGACGATACCCTCGCCTATGCCATCCCCGAGAGCGGGACCAATGTTTGGTTCGACGCCTGCGCCATTCTGAAGAGCGGCGAAAACAAGGCAAACGGAGAGGCCTTCATCAATTTCCTCTGCCGCCCCGATATCGCTCAACTCAACGCCGATTATCTCAGCGCCGCAAGCCCTGTTACGGAAGCCTATCAGAATCAGGACGACTTTGTCAAAGACAATCCGATCGTCAACCCCCCCGCTGAGGATATCGCACGCTATGAAATCTTCCAGCTGGTCGACAGCGCGGCCTACGAGGAGATCTGGAGCTACGTGATCGCAAGCTAAACGAAATCTCTTCGTTTCAACTCAAATCCCCTCCTTTGGAAAGACAGGCATTTGAAAAACAAAATCCGGCCAACCATAAAGCAAGTATCTGTCGGGCGGGATTGGTAACCAAAAAAACGGGTATTCGGTATGAGCCGAATACCCGTTGCTTTTTTCCAACAGCCGGAAGCAACGGATTCCTTCACAGCGCATTTTTAAGGCTTACGGGCGCAAAAACAGACGGAGGTGTTTTATCCCCCTCTCAAAGTGTGCAACGATTCCGCAGACAGCAAAAAACGGGGCTATAATCCCCGCTTTTTGCGTGATACAATTACTGTGGTTGCTCTCATCCGTTCCAGCATGTACATGCCGTTCGGCTCTTCGTGGGTGCCGTTGCCCGTATTGCCGACATCCGTTCCCTTTACCTCGGTAGTTAACCCGTTCTTCCACTGCACCTTGGTAATGTCAAAGATACCAGGAGGCGACTTGACCATGCGGTGCGGCTTCGAAGCCTACCACGCTCTGTTTTCTGCCGTTGTAGGTTATGATACGGTATTTTTCCCCTTTTCACCATCTTGGAATCAAAAGCATGGCGACTCCTTCCGGCACAGAATCGCCTTCGATCTTATTGGCCATCCGAATACTCTCAACCGGAGCTGCGTAGCGTTTTCCGATCTCCCAAAGGGATTCTCCCCCGCTTGGGTAATACAGGGTCAGGCATTTTCCCTGCTCTTTTGCGGAGGATGGGCTGTATTCCATACCTTCTACCGCTGCAAAACTGTGGCAAAGCTTTCCAAAAACTTGGCAGCACAGCTTTGTCTCCACCTCGATGCTTCCATCTGCACGCATCTGATAAGAAAAGCTCTCGAGTCCACAATCCCCGAAGAATTTTCCCTCTTTGAAGACTTCGATCTCTTCACAGGGAATGTCAAAGGCAAAGATCTGATCAAGGCCCACGGTCTCCCCTTCCTCAAGCAACACCAGAAAGGAAACAAGGAGTTCCCCATGGAGGTGCAGTCGGCGGTTCTCAACCACGAACTCCTGCAAATCTGCATATCCTTCGGCCGAATAGATCCGTGCGATGGCTTCTTTTGGACGAAAACTCTCCCGCAGTGAAAACCCTGTGCAGGCGCTGCAGCGGACGACCTCCGCCTGCAGTTCTCTGCCCTGCAAGGTCAGCTCGTTGTCTTTTGCATAGGCATCCAGCACCACTTCGAGCGGTTGGTTGCGGTAAGCAGACGCCTTTATGCGAACCTTGACCTTGCAGGAGAGGATCCGTTCTTCTCCCGCGGTGTCTTCCAAAATACCGCAGGCGTTCTCAAGCACGAGGAATTCCACACAGACGAGATCTCCCTCTTCAAGCTGCGGCAGTTCCAGCACCTTTTGAAAAGACACGTTTGTTGTAAACTGGTCCGTCTCGCCCGTGTCTACATTGCTGAGATAGAGACAGCTCACCGAGAGCTTTCCTTCCACGATCACCCTGCCGGAAGCCACGCGCTTCTCGGTCGGATCGGCATGAATATCGCACTTCAAAATTCGCTCCATCCGGGAGCGGTCACTCGGGAGCTCGAGCATCTCTTCCAATGTGAAATCCTCTTCGGCCGCCTCCAAAAAGCGCGCGACTTCCTCTCTCCCCACACGAACCTCGCATCCCTTCTCCGCAAGGGCGGCTTTTGAAACCAGCTGCCGCTCCTGCGTCCTCTCTGCCTGCAGGGAAAATGCAACGGCACATCGAATGGAAAGCTTTCTTCCGGAGAGGGGCCGGCACTGCACGGATTCCATTTGGAGGTGCGCCAAAACCCTGCTCTGCGCGGTAATTCTCTCATCCTCAACAGAGACGTCGAAGGGAATCCGCGTATAAAAGGACTGGATCGTTCCCTCCGCAGTCAGGTAGAGAACAATGCACTCCACTCTTCCCTCCAGCTCGATTTCTCCTTTTTTGCAAACCGCTTCAAGCAGGATGGGGCGGGCATCGATCCGCACGATCGACGAAACGTCGGGCAGATACTCAGGGAGCAAAACCTCTCCCTCACAGTGATGTGAAAAACTCTGATCGTAGAAGGTCTCATTGAACAAAACCGGTTCCGTATGGATGTCAGCCATATCCTTCTCTCCTTTTGCGCGGCGCGTTTCTTCCCCTGTATTTGGTACAGGCTGCGCCACGCAGATTTCCTTACTGCATATCTATGTGAGATTCCTCCTCATTATACCGTGATGCCGTGCGTGGATCTCCCTCTTCTGCAGGAATCCAAGAGAGCGCGTTATTTCTTTGATTCCATTTTCACACAAAAAGAGGAGCATATAAGAACGCGAAGTCTCTCATACTCCTCTTAAACCCCTATTCGGAGATTGCAGGGCTGCGCGCCCGACCACCAGTGAAATCTGCCTGCGCTCTCCTGCTCCAAAAGGAAAAAATGTTATAGGTCGGATCTGCGCCGGCATGGTTTTTTTCTATGTCTTCGTCTCGGTCTTTCCCCGAGCGGAGGCGGCGACGGAAAAGGCGGCGGGGGCGGCACAGGCGGCGCGCTCTTTCTTTTTCGATGCGGAAAAGGAATGTGGAATCTCACGCAAGCTCCTCTCTTTCTGCTATCTGCTGCATAGAATCAGGTACCCCACGCCGATGATCAAAACCGTGAGCAGAATGACCAAAATCGGCGAGGGAAGGAAGGTGCAAAACAGAACGCCTGCTCCGAAGAAGATCACGGCCAGGCCTGCCAGATCTCTATAAAACCCCATAGACGTTTCCCCTCCCTATCCTGTAACGATAAGCGGCTGCACCGCAGTGCAGCCGCTCAGTTTCAGTATAGTCAAAAAGGTAGAAAAAGGTTCCTTGTTATGTAAAGTAAAAATATTTTACATTTTTAGAATAGCGGAAAATCAGGTTTTTTGCTCTTATTTTGCACGCACGATCAGCAAGATCCCATCTTCCACCGAAAGGGTGGCCCTCTCTTCCACGATGGAGTTGCTCACTCCAAGGGGAAACACATTGGTCATAGTGTGGGAGAGCGAACCGGTTTTCCCCGCCCCTGCTACTCCGCTGGCCACATATTTAAAGCCTGTTTCCCGCACGCCGCGTGCTTCTTTCTCATAGCTGAAAACCGAAAAGTGCGGATACCGTTCATCCCGCTCAAAGGTCATGGAGCCGTTTTGGAGCAGTGTCACACAGTTCTCCTCACTCATAATCCACCCCCTGGCCCCCTCATCAAGCAGATAGCGGAGCGACATGATATTGGCCAGAGAATGATCCAATCTTCCTCCCAGCGAACCATAGAGCAAGAAACGCCGATATCCTCTGGAAATCCCCTCTTTGATGCCGAGCATCGTATCGGTATCGTCCTTTTCCACCAGGAAATTCAGCTTTTCCCCCACAACAGAGGCCTCTCCGCCCTCCAGCGAATCGAAATCTCCCATGGTCAGGTCTGGCTTAAACCCGTATTTCTGTGCGTTGAGAAGACCGGCGTCGGCACAGATCAGAAATCGATCCTGAAGAGAACGGATCTCTTCGGCTTCCCGCTGCGTGATCGGCATCGCTCCGAGCACAACGCAAACCGGCTCATCTTGATAGGGAGGCCAGCTATCCTTGATGGTCATCAATTTCCCACTCCTTTATGTCTTTCACGTCGTAGAGCATGGCGCGGTAGCTTTCATAGCGCGAAGGTGCGATCGCCCCCTGCAAAACGGCCTGTTTGATCGCACAGTCCGGCTCCTTGTCGTGCTGACATCCCACAAAACGGCAGGCGCCAAAATAGGGCTCAAACTCACGAAAACACGAAAACAGCTCCTCTTTGTAAACTGTTTCAAAGCGTTCGGTGGAAAGATCACCGAAACCCGGCGTGTCGGCCAGGTAGCCGTCGGCACAGGTGAAAATCTCCACATGCCTTGTGGTATGCTTCCCGCGTTCGAGTTTTTGAGACAAACTGCCCACCTCTGCCAACGCCTTTGGCTCCAAACGATTGAGCAGGCTTGATTTTCCTACGCCTGAGTGTCCGGCAAAAGCGCAGAGCTTTCCTTCAATCAGAGCAGAAAGGCGATCCATCCCCGTGCCGTCGAGCGCCGACGTCAAAACCACCTCAAATCCCGCCTCGCGATAGGTCTTTTCAAGCGGCGCTCCGTCGCCCAAGTCGCACTTATTGAGCACAACAACGGGATCGATTCCCTTTTTCTCGCAGATCGCGATCATTTTGTCGATCATCAGGGTGGAGGGCGCAGGGTTTTGGAGCGCCGCGACCACAAACAGGCGCTCCAAATTGGCGACCGGCGGACGGATCAGAGAGTTCCTCCGCGGCAGGATCGCCTTGATATACGCCTCCTTGTCTCCCTCGTGCGTCACCTCGATCTGCACCACATCGCCCACAAGCGGGGACTCTCCCCGTTTTCGGAAGAGCCCGCGCGCCTTGCTGGCATAGATCCCCTGCTCGGTCTCCACATAATAGAAGCCGCCTACTCCCTTTCGAATCATCCCCTGCAGCATTTCAGCTCCTCCTCAGGAGTCAAAATCAACGTATCCGGACTCCTGAAGAGCCCCGTTGATATAGATTTCAACGATTTGAAGCCCCTTGCCATGCAGCATCAGCCGAATAAAGCGCTTTGAGGTCTGGTAACTCCCCCGATGCACGACCTCGCCGTCCTGTTTGATCACAAGCTCGATGGTTTCGGGATTTTGCGGGAAGGTAACGGTGATCTCCCGATCCTTGAGCGCGGAGCTGCCATTGCTGACTTCAAGAGAAATCGAGCTCCCCTCTCCGACCGACTGCCCTTCAGCGGGGTTCTGAGCAATCACTTCTCCCACAGGACGATCGCTGTCGACACGGGAAACAGAGGCGCTCAGTCCCTTTGCCTCGAGTTCTGACTTGGCCTTTGCCTCAGTGAGCCCGATCACCTTAGGAACGTCTACCAAGACGATCTGCGGCCCCTGGCTGACTCGAATCACCACCGTTTGCCCGGACTCAACCGCCCCTCCTTCGGCCGGCTCTGTAGCGATCACAAAGTCCTCTGCAACGGTGTCGCTGTATTCCCGGACCGTTTCAAAACTTGCGCCCATCTTGGTGAGCTCGACCTCGGCGCGCAGATAATTGTCGCCGACAAAATTCGGCATTTCAAAGGTCTTGCGTCCCAAGCTGACCGAAACGCGGATCTCAGCGCCCGATTTGACCATCATTCCTTCCTTCGGAGATTGCTTGAAGATCACCCCGGTATCGTAGTCGTCCTGGTAAGCGGATTGCCCTTCCACAATGGAAAAGTTGCTCTGGATCTGCTCGTCGTTCATAATGCTTTCCAGCGTTTTCCCCACCAGCTTCGGCACCTGTATGTCAACAGGCCGCTCCTCCTTGTTCCAGGGATGCAGTACCAGAAGAACGGCAAATCCAAGCAGTACAACCGCCGCCATAATGCCCCCAAGTCTCTTAAGAAAGGAGTCTTTGACGTCAAGATCGTCAAACTCCTCCTCATCCTTTGCAAGACGAATGGCATCCATATACTTGGTCGGATTCTCGTCCGAGAGATATTTGTATTCAAACCGGATGCTGGGATTCTGCTTGAACCGCTCCACATCCTCAATGAGCGCTTCCACGGAAGGATACCGGTTGCCCGGCTCCTTCTCCATGCACTTGAGAACGATTTCTTCAAGGCCCTCCGGAATATCGGGATTCTTGGTCCGCGGTGGAGGCGGACTCATCTGCAGCTGCATCAGCGCAACCGAAACGGGATTCTCCGCATCAAAGGGGAGCTCCCCCGTCAGCATCTCATACAGGGTAATTCCCACCGAATAGATATCTGACCGCTGGTCAATGCGCTCAGCGGCTACCTGCTCCGGGCTGATATAGTGGACCGATCCAATGGCCTTATCCGTCATGGTGTTGGTATTGGTGCTGGAAAAACGCGCAATACCAAAATCGGTCACCTTGATTGAGCCGTCTGCGAGCAGCATGATGTTCTGCGGTTTGATATCCCTGTGCACGATACCCTTTGAATGGGCATGCCGCAGCGCCTCAAGCAGTTGAGACAGGAAATACAGGCTTTCCCTCCAGCCCAGCTTTCCCTGCTGCTTGATATACTGCTTCAGCGTGATCCCATCAAGGTATTCCATGACGATATAATAGAGATCGTCGTTGAGCGAAACATCATAGACCTTGACGATATTTTTATGGTTAAGAATGGAAACTGCACGGCTCTCGTTTTCAAAGCGGACCCGAAACTGTTCATCGGCAAGGAATTCCTGCTTCAGCACCTTCACAGCAACCGTCGTGCCGGTCTGTACATCTGTTGCCCGATAGACAACCGCCATTCCGCCCATACCGATCACGCTTTGAATTCGATAGCGATTGTTGACTAATTTTCCAGTTAAATGATCCATTCCGCCCTCCTATCTCTGGACCATCGCAACGGTGACGTTGTCATTGGCTCCGGCGTCCAGAGAGGCCGAGATGAAGGCATCCACCACATCGACATCGGGATGCTCTTCCAATATCGAGAGAATCTGTTTCTCCTCCAGCATGTTGGTCAATCCGTCCGTACAGAGAAGCAGACGATCCCCCTTCTCCAATATGACCTTGAAATAATCGATGTTAACGGTGTTTTGGGTACCGAGCGCACGGGTAATGATGTTTTTCTTGGGGTGCGTTCTTGCCATCTCGCTTGAAAGCGTACCCCCATCAACCAATTCCTGCACCACCGAATGGTCGTGCGTGATTTGAAGCAGACAGGGCTTTCCCGCCTCGGCGGAATAAAGGTAAGCACGGCTGTCTCCCACGCTCGCCACATAGGCCGCTTCTTCCGTGACCAAAGCCAGCACAATGGTCGTCCCCATTCCCGCCAGGCTCTCCTGCGTCAGGCTCTTTTCGTAGATGGTCCGATTCGCGTCCTCAATGGCGCTGCGCACCAGCCGGAGCAGCTCCTCTTCATCGGCGCTGACCGAATATCCAAGCACAATATCCCGCGACACAGAGTCTACCGCAAGGGCGCTGGCCACTTCACCGCCTGCAGGACCTCCCATCCCATCACACACGACCGCAAGCAGTCTTCCCTCCGGCAACTGGTGAAACTGGAAAGTATCCTGGTTCACCGTGCGAACGAGTCCGATATGACTTTTTCCCTCAAATCTCATGACCTTGCTCCTTTATGCTGCTGCGGCGGAGTTGTCCGCAGGCCGCATCAATATCGTCTCCCAGCTTTCGGCGCACAGTGGAAGAGATCCCACAGCTCTTGAGCACCTGTGAAAAGCGCTCGATCACCTGCCGTTCAGAGCTCACGCCGCTCTTTCCTTCAACGGGATTAAGTGGAATCAGATTGACATGGCAAAGCATTCCCTTGAGTCTTGCCGCAAGCTCTCTCGCATGCGCCTCACTGTCGTTTTTCCCCGAGATCATGGTGTATTCGATATAGACCTTTCGTCCGGTCGTCTTTGCATAGTGCCGCGCCGCCTCCACAAGCTCCTCCACGGGGTACCTGCGGTTGATGGGCATCATAGCGGTACGCAGCGCATTGTTCGGCGCGTGCAGCGAAATGGAGAGCGTCACCGGCATACCCTCTTCTGCAAGACGGTAGATGCCGGGCACCACGCCGCAGGTGGACACTGAAATGTGACGCAGCCCCAGGTTGACCCCATCCGGGTGGTTGACCAAACGGAAAAACCGGATCACGTTGTCGTAATTGTCAAACGGCTCTCCTATACCCATCAGCACAAGACTGTCGATCCGCTCGCCGCTGTCAAGCCCTGCAAAAATGACCTGTTCCAAAATCTCGCCCGCTGTCAGGCTCCGCACGAGCCCTCCAATCGTCGAAGCGCAGAAGGTGCATCCCATCCGGCATCCCACCTGACTGGAAATGCAAAGGGAGGTGCCATGCTCATAGTGCATCAGCACGCTTTCCACGGCATTCCCATCGTGCAGGCCAAACAGATACTTGACTGTTCCGTCTTTTTTACTCTGCTGCCGCTGCAAAACAGTCAGAGCCGACAGGCGGCAGTGCCGCTTGAGCGTTTCCCGCAGCGATTTCGAGAGGTTTGTCATCTCATCGATGGAGGCTGCGCCCCTCGCGCACCAGGAAAAAATCTGTTTGGCACGGTAGGAAGGCTCTCCCCACCTCTGCATCAGCTCGCACAGCTCCTCCGGCAGCATCGATCGCAGATCAATTTGTTCCAATTTCTCAGATTCCTCGGCAATGGGCCATACGCCGTTTTGCATCAGGTGTCCTTCCCCTTTCGTTGAAGCAGCGCAACAAAAAATCCGTCGAGCTCCCCGTTGGGCAAAATGGTTATCATTTTGTTTTCCTCAAGCACCTCAATGGACTGCTCCCGCGCAAGCTCTGCCACCGATACCGGAGAAAAATCGGGATGCTGCTCTAAAAATGCCTGTACCACGCCGGCGTTTTCCCTGCGGTTCAGGGTGCAGGTGGTATAAAGCAGCCTTCCCCCGCGTTTGACATAAGAGGCTGCATTGGACAAAATGGCGTGCTGCAGCAAGGGCAGCCGTTCAAATTCGGCCGGATCTTTATAACGAACTTCCGGCTGCTTGTGAATGGTTCCAATGGCGGAACACGGCACGTCGCACAGCACCAGATCTGCGACCTCCCTCAACATGGGGTTGAAGACTGTTGCATCGCTTTTTAAGGCCGACACGCTGGAAAAACCAAGCCGCTCCGCTCCCTGCCGGATGAGCTCTACCTTTTTTTCGGTCACGTCGAAGGCCAGTACATAGCCCTCGTCCCGCATGAGAGAGGCACACAGAAAGCTCTTTCCTCCGGGCGCGGCGCAAACATCGAGAATCAGCTCGCCCCTCTTGGGCTTTGCCGCCTGCACTGCAAACACCGAGCTTCTTCCGGCGACGAAAAAGGAACCTTGGGCGAATCCGCTGAGGGCTGCAACCTCGCCGCGAGGCAAAAACATACAGCCCGGCGTTTTTGTGGGAAACGCCCCTGTGAGGCGCTCGATCTCCTCCTCAGAGGAGATGACATGATTGATGTACAGCGTCTGAACGCCTCTGCTGTCAAGCCCTCGCAGAATTCGTCGAAACTGATTGGGGTATTGTTCCATAATCAGTTCAACCAAGGGTTTCCCGATGGAAAACCGCAGTGAAAGCGCATCGGCATCCATTCCTTCGGGGAGATACAACTCTTCTTTTTGACGAACCAGGTTCCTCAGCACGCCATTGACAAAGCTCTTGGTGTGCGGTTTCAGCTCTCCGGCCAATTCCACGGCCTCATTGACTGCGGCGTGCACGGGGATGCGGTCAAGATAGAGAATTTGATATGCCGCAATCCGCAAAATAGAGCGAACCGGCAAATCCAGCTTGTCCATCGGCATTTCGGTCAGGGTGTTGAGATAATAGTCGATGGGCAGGAGCTTTTCCAGCGTTCCATACGTCAACTCTGCCGAGAGGGCGCGCTCGCGTTTCTCCATCTCACTGTCACGATAGAGCTTTTCAAGCGTTTTTTCAGGAAACGTCCCCTTTTTCTCGTAACGCATCAACGCCTGGCAGGCGGCCTTTCTGGCACTAATCACGGCGCCTTCCTCCCCCGAAAATGAGGATCAGCCGCAAAAGCTGGGCAAGCGAAGTGATCAGCGCAGCCACATAAGTCATGGCGGCGGCCGACAGCACCGTTCGCGTATCGCCGAGTTCCTCTGTCGTCATCATGCCCGACGCCCCCAGGGCGGTCAGCGCTCTGCGGCTGGCGTCAAATTCCACCGGCAGCGTGACAAGCTGGAAGATGGCCACCGTTGCAAAGAGCAGGATCCCAATATTGACCAGGCTCTGGCTGCCGAGAATGGCGCCAAACATCAAAAGCGGAAGTGAGAGTTGACTTCCGATCTGACTGATCGGAATGATGGCAGAGCGGATCTGGATCGGAAAATATCCCGTTGCATACTGCACGGCATGCCCTGCCTCATGGGCCGCAACGCCGATTGCGGCAACCGAGGTCGACGAATCGACCGAATCCGACAGGCGGATCACCCCTGTGCGGGGATCGTAGTGGTCTGTGAGATTCCCGGAAATATGCTCAAAGGCCACGTCTGTAATGCCGTAAGAGCTGAGGATCCGGCGCGCAGCCTCGCGCCCTGTCAGGCCGCTCGAGCTTCTCACCTGAGAATAAGTTCGGAAAGCCGATTGCACCTTGCTCTGTGCATACAGCCCCAGTAAAATTGCAGGAAGAACCAAGATCAAAAAAGAATAGTCGAGATACATACTACAGATCCTCCTTTGAAGCACAAAGCTTCTATCTCATTACTGCTCCGTTCCAAGAAGAAGCTCTTCTTTCATGGGGCGTCCGACCAGAAAGTCGGTCGCCTTCATGCGCTTGCTTCCTTCAAGCTGTACTTCCGTGAAAATGAGCGTTAGATGGTCGCCGCAGGCCACTTCGATCCCCTGCGGCCCGCCGATCGCAAATCCCGGCTCTCGCTCGGTCGTTTCTCCGAGTACCGCCGAAAATACCTTGAGCAGCTTGCCCTGGTAGAGCGTATTTGCAACCGGCCAGGGATTCACTCCGCAGATCAACTTGGAAAGCTTTGCGGCAGGCTGTGAAAAATCAAGTCGGGCTACGGTTTTGTCGAGCATCGGCGCATAGCTGGATTTCGCTTCGTCCTGCGGAGTACGGGGGGCGGTCCCTTCCTCCAGCAACCGCAAGGTTTCCACCAGAAGCGGGGCGCCGAGCGCAGCCAGCCTGTCGTGCAGTTCGCCGTAGGTTTCATATTGCCCGATCGATGTGGAAACCGATAAAATCATGTCTCCCGTATCAATGCCGGGGGCTAAAAACATGGTGGTCACGCCCGTTTCTTCATCGCCGTTGATGACCGACCACTGAATCGGGGCCGCACCGCGATACTTCGGAAGCAGCGAACCATGCAGATTGACGCACCCGTATTTCGGGAGTTCAAGCACATGTCTTGGCAGGATCTTACCATAGGCCACAACCGTGATGAGCTCCGGCGCAAGCTCCTGCAACAGAGGCTCGCAGGCTCTGTTTTTGAAGGTCTCTGGCTGAAACACCTTCAGATTCAGGCGCTGCGCCTCCACCTTGACGGGCGGCGGGGTAAGCACCTGCTTCCTCCCGACCGGCTTGTCGGGCTGTGTGAAGACTCCGACGATTTCATGCCCCGCCTCGTGCAGTGCGGTCAATGAGGGCACGGCAAACTCCGGGGTTCCCATAAAGACAATCCTCATCCACTTCACTTCCTTATCATCATCGTTTCGTCATCGTGCGGTTCTTTTTTATCCGACTCAGGAATCTCTGTTCGAAGAAGGCGGAATCGTTATCTCTTGCTGTATTCTTCAGGTCGAGTGAGGTCGGTCGCCTTGTCGATAAACAACACGCCGTCAAGATGGTCGATTTCATGGCACATAGCCCGCGCAAGATATCCGTGGGCAGAAAGGATTTTCTCCTGTCCGTTTCGATCCAGGGTTTTTACCTTGATGTCGAGCGGACGTTTCACCATACCCTGCATATTTGTGATGGAGAGACAGCCTTCAATCCCCTCCTGTTCGCCGCTCTGCTCGATGATCTCCGGATTGATCAGTTCAAAAAGGCCGCTTCCGTCACAGACGTCCACCACCGCGACACGGCGGAGCACTCCCACCTGAGGAGCCGCAAGTCCCACGCCGTCTGCCGCCGCCATGGTCTCAGCCATATCGTCGAGCAACGTGAGAATGCGCTGATCGACCGTTTCCACTGCACGGCTTTTTCTGCGAAGCGTTTGCGCATCGGTTCTCTCGTTTAGAATTCTTCTTGTCGCCATGATTCATACCTCCTGATGAGCGGGTTTGCCCGTTAATTCATGGAATAGGGATTGAGGTCGATCGTACAGGTCACATCGCGAAATTCTCTTTCCCGAAGCAATGCGCACAGCGCATCCCGCAGACTGGTTCGGATGAATCCATTGTCTCTGCATTTGAGCACCATGCGGTAGCGGTATTTCCCACTGATTTGATAGACCGGCGCAGGCATCGCCGGAAATAATATTATACTATGTTTTTGCTCTTTTTCAAAGAGCAGACAGAGGTTTTTCGAGAAAAAACCCATTGCACGTTTTGCCTTTGCTTCCTCCGGGGAGGAGCAGACAATATGGTAGATATCACAATAGGGCGGATAGGCGGCAGATCGCCGGAAGGCGAGCTCAGAATCAAAGAAAGAAGGATAATCCTGCTTTCTGGCAAGCCCGATAATCTGGTTGTCCGGCACAAAGCTCTCTATGATCGCCTGTCCCTGTGTTTCTGCGCGGCCGGCTCTTCCGATCACCTGCGTCAAAAGCGAGAAGGCCCGCTCTCCGGCCCGAAAATCATTTTGGAAGAGCAGCGAATCGGCAAAAAACACTCCCACCAGCGCCACATTGGGAAGATCCAGCCCCTTGGTCACCATTTGGGTGCCGAGCAGGATATCATATTCCCCAGCCGCAAATCGCGCCAGCATATCCTCGTGCGACATTCTTGTGCTGGTAGTATCGAGATCCATACGCAAAATCTTGGCTTCCGGAAAGAGACGGTGCAGCTCCTCTTCGACCCGCTGGGTTCCAAACCCGTGGTGCGAGAGCGCAGGAGATCCGCAGTGCGGACAGACCAAAGGGAGCTCCCGTGTCTTCCCGCAGTAGTGACACATGAGCAGACGGTTGACGCTGTGATAAGTCATGGAAATCGAGCAGTTGTCACAGCGGATGACTTCTCCGCAGGATCGGCAGCCGAGAAAGGTATGATACCCCCGCCGGTTCAAAAACAGGATTGCCTGCTTCTTTTTCTCCAGCACCTCGTGGATCGCGGCGATGAGAGTAGGGCCAGTCACCGAGGACTCCCCGCAGTTCAGTTCATCCCGCAGATTTGTTACCCGCACACTCGGAAGCCCCAGCTTGCTGTAACGGTCCCCCAGCGTAAACAGGGAATATCTCCCCTCTTTTGCAGCTGCATAGCTCTCAATGCTCGGGGTGGCGGAACAGAGCAACAGCAGTGCGCCAGACTGGGCCGCGCGGTATTTCGCGATTGTACGGGCGTGATACCGGGGAGTGCTTTCCGATTTGTAGGCCTGCTCCTGTTCCTCGTCCATCACGATCATGCGCAGATTCTGCACGGGAGCAAAGACCGCCGAGCGGGTTCCCACCACAATGGGGCACTCCCCCCTTCGGATCCGGCGCCACTCGTCCCGCCGCTCTCCAGCAGACAGTCCGCTGTGCAGCACTGCCACTTTTTTCCCGTAGCGCCCGAAAAAACGGTCGGTCAGCTGCGGCGTCAGTACGATTTCGGGCACCAAAACGATCACGCCACCGCCCTCTGCCGCAAGCTTGTCGATCAGATGAAGATAGCAGAGGGTTTTTCCGCTGCCGGTGACTCCATAGAGTAGAGAAACGGCGGGCTTTTTCTGATCGAGCAGCCGGAGCAGCCCGTCTGCCGCTTTCTGCTGCTCCCCTGTCAACCGGATCGGAGCCCGTCCGGTTACCGTGATCTGCTTTTGTTCATAGGGGCGGTGGAGCTTTTCGCGTTTTTCAATCGTGAGAATCCCGCGCCGCATCAAGGTTTGCACCACTGAGCGGGAAACCCCCGCCATATAGCAGAGCTCTGCCAGCGACATTTCTCCACGCCGGAGCAGTTCCACCACCGTCTCATGCTTTTCCCTGTGGGTCGTTTGAGTATCGAGATAGACTGAAATGGTCTCCTCATCTGCAATCAAAGCGACCATCAGCTGCAGAGACTGTTCCGAAAGCCCTTTTCTCTGCAAAACCGGCCGGAGGATCTCCCTATCAAGCAGCGAAGCGGCAACTGCAAATCCGCGTTTTCCAACCAGCTCGCTGAGGCGCTTTACCGTGGGCCGCTCATTTCTTACCGTTTCCACAATCGCCCGCTCTTCCTCGGTCAGCGCCTGCCCTGTCAGAAGGGTTTCGTCCACACAAAGCAGTTCCTCAAAGGTATAGCGAACCCCCGCCGGCAGCATGGCGCGCAGCGCGTCGAAAACTGTGCAGAAGCAGCGTTCTTTGACAAAGAGCAGCAACTCCATCATCTGGGTGTCAAGGAGCGGAGGGCTGTCGAGCATGGCAAAGATCTCCTTGAGAGCGGCGCGCTCGCTGTGGTCCTCCAGCTTCAGGACAATCCCCTGCACCTTTCGGTTCCTGTTCCCAAAGGGCACGACCACTCTGGACCCGCACTGCAGGGTCCCCTCCAGTTCAGGAGGAACACGATAATCGTATTCACGATCGAGCAAAACACTGCCGACATCCACTGCAACCTTTGCCACCATTGTCCTCACCTCCCTTTTTCGCACAAAGGGACCGACAGACTGTCGACCCCTTTTCTCATGCTTCGAATTCGAAAACAGCGCTGTGCATCAAACGCACTTTTCCTTTTTGAAACAGAGGGCGCCGGTCAACGGAGAAATCCCCTCACATCGGTTGGCCTGCGCTGTTTTAGTATTGCTCATCCGGCTCCACAATCGTCACCGCTCCGGAAGTGATCTCGTTGATCGCAATCTTAAGCGGTTTGTCTGCGAGCGTTTCTCCTTTTTCCTTGGCGCGCTTCGCAATCTGCCCTGCACGCTTGGAAGCCGCGATCACCAGAGAATAACGGCTCTTGTTTTTCGGAATCACCTGGTATTCAGAAGGGTTCTGCACAAATCCACGACCTTTCACGCATAAGTCTGCTACCGTTTTGCGGCGCAGTCATGTTTTTCCTTATCACACGGCAAACTGACTTGTCAAACAGCCAAACACCTCGTCGAAAGAATATCCCAGCTTATTCAGCGGAATTTGGGACGGCTTTTAACCCGGCGATAAAGGGTTTCATTCCCGCATAGCGCAGGTGCTCCGCCCTGAGAATGGAGCGGATATCTTCCACCGCCTGTTCCACGGTTTCGTTGACCACAATATAGTCATAATACTGAGCCTGCTCCAGTTCCTGCCTGGCGATGGCAAGCCGTTTTTGAAGCGTCTCCTCCGATTCGCTCCTGCGCCCCCGCAAACGCGCTTCGGCCTCTTCCATGCTGGGGGGTATCAGGAAGATGAGGACAGCGTCGGCACGCTGATCCTTGATCTTTTTTGCCCCCTGCACCTCGATTTCGAGCAGCACGTCAAAGCCTTGGCCGAGCCATTCCTCCACCTTGTCCCGCGGCGTTCCGTAGTAATTGCCGTTGTAGGAAGCATACTCCAGCATCTCTCCGCACGCGATGCGTCTCTCAAATTCGGTGTGATCCACAAAGTAATACTCCCTGCCCTCCAGCTCAGACTCACGCGGAGGCCTGGTTGTGGCGGAAACAGAAAGGCAAAGGCGGTCGAGTTTCTCGACCAGCAGCTTCACCACGGTGGACTTCCCCGTTCCCGAAGGGCCGGATACCACCAACAGTTTTCCCTCGTTAATCATCCTCGTCCTCGTCTTCCTCGTCGTCGATCATGCGATTGGCCACGGTCTCCGGCTGCACGGCCGACAAAATGACATGATCACTGTCTGTGATAATGACCGCGCGGGTCCTGCGTCCGTATGTCGCGTCGATGAGGCGGCCGTTGTCCTTGGCCTCCTGCACGGTGCGCTTGATCGGCGCAGACTCGGGGCTGACAATGGCCACCAGTCTGGAAGAGGATACCATGTTCCCAAATCCAATATTTACAAGCTTCATATGTCCTCCATTTGATCATTCAAGATTTTGGACCTGTTCTCTGATTTTTTCCAGCTCTGCCTTGTTCTCCACCACCAGCATGGCAATTTCCCGAATCTGCGATTTGCTGCCGATGGTGTTGATCTCCCTGTTCATTTCCTGAAGCAGAAAATCCATTTTTCTGCCGGAGGGGGCATTCGATCGCAGCAGCTCTGCAAGCGCCGCGGCATGACTGCGCAGCCGCACGACCTCCTCGGTCACATTGATGCGATCGGCATAGAGGGCTACCTCGGTAATCACGCGGCCCTCGTCAAGCGGAACGCTGCCCAAGAGCTCTTTGAGCATGGCCGTCAGGTTTTCGTGGTAAATCTCGCAGGTGCGTTTTGACGCCTCTTCGATCTGAGGCAGTGTGGCCACGATCGAATCGACCCTGGCCAGCAGATCCTGCGTCAGATTTGCACCCTCCTCCGCGCGCATGGCCAGAAACGCATCGAGCGCCCTGCCCGCCGTGCCGGACACATCACGCCAAATCTCCTCAGCGTCTTCATCCTGCCGAAGCACCTGAAACAGATCGGTATTGCGCGCCAGAAGCGAAACCGAAATGTCGTCCGTCACGTCGTATTCCTCCGACATGCGCCGCAGCGCCGCAAGGTAGCTGCGCAGCATCGGTTCGTTGAGCGAAACCGAAACATCCGGCCCTTCAGACTGCGTGATCGACACGTACACATCGACCTTACCACGGCTGACGCTGGCCTGCACCAGTTTTTTCAGCCGCTCTTCCAGAAAACCATAGGCCCGTGGGACCCTGCAGGAAAACTCAAAATAGCGGTGGTTGACCGCCTTGATTTCCACCGTGATCACACGGCCGTTTAAAGACTCCTGACAGCGGCCGTAGCCGGTCATGCTGTTTGCCATGGTACTTTCCTCAATTCCGTATGGTTTCGACAATCTGCAGCAAGAACGTTTTGGAAATCGCGAATTCCGTCTTATTTATTATAGGCCGATTCTTTCAGACTGTCAATTTTCAAGGAGGTGTTTTCTCTCATTTTCTGGCGTTTTTGCCGTTTTTCTGCAGTTTTCTCCCAAATCGTCAGTGTGAGAAAACCCTTGCGGCGATCCGCTATGCCAAAACACGGGCGATTTCGTGCTCTGTATACTGTTTGGTATAGAGACGGTAGTAGGCGCCGCGCTTACGGAGCAGTTCCTGATGGGTTCCCTGCTCGATCACGCGGCCCTTTGACACGACCAAGATGAGGTCCGCCCTTCGGATGGTGGAGAGCCTGTGCGCAATGATGAAAGAGGTCCTCCCTTTGAGAAGGGTCTCAATGGCCTTCTGAATCAGCTGCTCGGTCTCGGTGTCGATCGAGGAGGTTGCCTCATCGAGCACAAAGATGGCGGGATCGGCCAGAATGGCACGTGCAAAGGAAATCAACTGCTTTTCTCCGGTTGAGAGCTTGTCTCCCCCTTCTCCGACATTGAAGGAGTAGCCCTCGACCTGCGCTGCAGCGACTTTATCTGCCGAAGTCATCCTTGCAGCCTGCACTACCTCTTCCTCTGTGGCGTCCAGCCGACCATAGCGGATATTCTCTTCAATGGTTCCGGAGAAAAGATGGGGTTCCTGCAGCACATAGCCGAGATTGCTGTGCAGCCAAAGCTGGGAGCGCTCTCTATAGTCTCTTCCATCGATCAGGATCCGACCTTCCGTGGGTTCAAAGAAACGGCAGAGCAGATTGACAATGGTCGATTTCCCTGCGCCGGTCTCGCCCACCAAAGCCACCATGGTGCCGGCAGGCACCTTGAGATTGAAATGCTCCAGCACCTTTTCGCTGTCGGTCCCATAGGAAAAGGAGACGTCTTCAAATTCAATGTCACCCTTGATCGGCTCAAAATTCTCAAGATGCGGGGCAAAACAGTCGCCGTATTTTTCGATCACCTCTTCGCTGTCGCGCACATCGGGAACCGCATCGAGCAGTCCCTCAACCCGCTCGAGGTTGGCCTGCATGGCCACAAAATTCGCAAAGATGCGCGCAAGCTGCTGAACAGGTTCAAAGAGAGAGATCGAATAGGTGATGAAGACCGAAAGCACTGCAAAGTCCATAAGATTCCCAGTTACCAGAGCGCCGCCGCGCCACAGCACGATGGCGGTGGCCATGGAGCCGCAGAGTAAAACCAGCGGCGCAAAAATCGAGGTCAGCATGGCGCTGCGGCGGGATTCCTCATACATGCGATCGGTCAGCCGTGCGAATTCGCCCGTGTTTTTCTGTTCCATACACAGGGTTTTTGAGGTCTTGGCCCCTGTAATCCCCTCGTTGAAGGCTCCTGTGATTCGCGAGTTGCTCTTTCGTACACGCCGGTTTGCATCGAGGATGCGGCTCTGGAACCACAGCGTCATCACGACGACCACGGGAACGATCAGGAGGATCGGCATGGCAAGCCGGAAGGAGAGCATCAGCATCGTGCCCAATACTCCTATCACATAGGCCAGCGCCCAAAGAAAGTCAATCGCCCCCCATGCCACCATGAGCGCAATTTGATCGGTATCGCTCATCACGCGCGCCAGCATGTAGCCCACCGGCGTCTTGTTGTAGTAAGAGAAGGAAAGACGCTGCAGGTTTTCAAAGGCATAGCGTTTCAGATCACGGGCAAAATACAATTCAATGTGGAACGACATGCGGGAAAAAAGCACGCAGATGACGGCCTGGAGCAAAACGGCAAGGGTCATGCAGGTGAAGAAGAACCCGATTCCCTCCAACGTGCTCGGTTCGATGAAGCGGCGGATGGCAAGCGTTTGCATCAGGGGCAGCGCCACATCGATCACTGCCGAGAAGAGCATCAAAACCGCAACGAGAATCAGCTTTCCGCGGTAGGGCCGCACAAGGACGAGCAGCTTCTTCCAGGATTCCAGATTGATCTGCTCCACATGGGTTTCCTCTTCATAATAGTTCATGCCTGCACCTCCTCTCCCGCAGCAGCTTCGGCAGAGGACTGCTGATGGATCGTTTCTTCCAGATCCATCTGGATCCTGCAGACACGGCGATACAGCCCGTCCTCTTGCATGAGCTGATTATGGGTTCCCATCTGCACGATTTTTCCGCCGTCGAGCACCATGATGCAGTCGGCCTGCATCAACGTGACGGCGCGGTGGGAGATCAGGAGGGTGGTCGCCCGTCCGGCACGCTGTTTGAGCGCCGCTCGAATCTGTGCGTCGGTCTCGGTATCCACCGCGGAAAGAGAATCATCGAAAATCATGATGCGCGGGTTTTGCGCCAGCATTCTTGCAATGGCCACCCGCTGTTTCTGTCCGCCCGAGAGGGTGACACCCCGCTCGCCCACGATGGTCTCATACCCTTTTTCGAAAGAGAGAATGGCTTTGTCCACCGCAGCGATATTCGCGGCCTCGCGAATACGCTCCAGAGAAAGCTCAGAACTTGCGCCGCGGATATTCTCCTCGATCGTACGGGAGAAGAGGAACGGCTCCTGCAGCACGATCCCAACCTGGGAGCGCAGACAGGCCCGTGTGATCTTTCGAATATCCACTCCGTCGATCAGAATGCGGCCCTGACCTTCCGGAAGGTCATAAAGTCGAGGCAGCAGATGGGCAATCGTGGATTTTCCGGAACCAGTGCTGCCCAAAATCGCCAAAGTCTGTCCTGCTTTTGCTGTAAAGGAGATATCCTTTAATACCAATTCTCCGTCATAGCCAAAGGAAACATGTTCAAAAGCCAAATCCCCTTGGAATTCAAAGGCCTGTGCATCTTCGTCGTCCCGCTCGGGTTCGGCATCTAGGATCTCTCGAATGCGCTGAATCGAGACGTCGTTTCGGCTCATATCCGAAAGAATGCGTCCGAGCGAACGCACCGGCCAAACAAGATAGGAATTATAGGTCAAAAGTGCGATCAGGCCACCCAAATGCAGTCCATTTCCCTGCACCACCGTGTAGACGCCAACCCCCAGGATCACCGTGTTTTGCAAACCGGTCGCCAAATCGCCTATGCCCCAATACAGACCCATCAGGTTTCCAAGCCGCATCCAAAGCGCTGTATATCGCTCATTGTAGCGATTGAATTTCTCCCGTTCATAGCCTTCTCGGCCAAACGCCCGCACGACTCGCACGCCGGTCAGATTCTCCTGCACCACAGTCATCACTTCGCCTTCGGCTTCGTCGGCCATTAAAAAGCGATCCCCTGCTTTTTTGAAAAAGAAAACCGAATAGCCCGCTATGAAGGGCAAAAACGCAAGCGCCGCAAGGGCCAGCTTCATGTGGATGGAGATCATCATGTACGACGCTACCACGATCATGACGATCACGCGAATCAGCTCGATGAGCTGCTGAGAGAGAAACGCCTGTATCGTATTAAGGTCCGAAGTGCAGCGCTGAATGATATCGCCGGTCTGAATGCGGATATGCCATTCATAGGGCAACCGCTGTGTAAGGTCAAACAGCCGATTGCGCAGATTGCGGATGGTTCCCTCGGCAAAGAGCGCGATATTATAGCGTCGCTGAAAATTCGTCAGTGTGGAAAACAGTGCAAACAAAATCGTCACCACGGCAGGGATCCAAAGGTTTTCCCGCAGATACTCCCTCGGGGCGACCTGCTCCAGCCACAGGGCGAGCTTGACGGGAAGCTGATAAGGGTTGCTGTCGATCACCGAATCAATGGTCACCTTGATAACCTGCGGCGTGAGGAAGGAAAACACTGTAGAAAGCAGCGTGGCCGCCAGCGCCGTGATAAAACAGATGCGATACCCCTTGGAATACCGGAAAAGAAACCGAACCTTCTCTCCCCTTTTCCCCCGCTGTTGTTCCGCCATGTCGTTCTGCATGAAATTCCCCCTCAATCAAGCCGATTGCAGACCATAAGAAAGACGGCCTTCGCCGTCTCATCTTTTTCATTTTCTTTTCTTATTTTACACGCTTTCTTCTCTTGAAACAAGAGCAGAAAAACACCTTCGTTCAGAGAAGAAAAAACAGCCCCACAGGAAGCGCACGGACCACATACGGCAAGGTCCTTTCGTTCCTGCGGGGCTGCGGGAAGACACCGACAGAGTGATTCCAGGCAAAGCCAAAACCTGTCATGCCTGCGTCCCCTTCTGCCACAAAGCAGAAGGGTCAGCGTCCCTCACGCCATTCTGAAACCGTGATCTTCGAGCAGGCAAGCGGCTCGCCGTGAGAGGGGCAGAGAAGATCAAAGGTCGCCTGTTCATCCACCTTCTCGATCGCCTCCCAGCTTTGCTCGCGATCTCGGATATATTGCAGCGCCATTTCCTTGATGACGCCGTTTTCGGTGCAGATGAGATCCCCTGCAAAAAGAACTCCCTCGAACAGGTAACAGACATGTCCGTAGGTGTGTCCGTAGGCGGGGATGACCTTGATCCCTGCGATCTCGTTCCCCTCCAGCACGGTGAGTTCCGGCTTCTCCACCTTTTCGAAGGGATCTCCCTTTCCTCTTTTGGTCTTTACAGGATCTGTCGTCGATTCAAACTCCCGCGCAGAGAGATAGACCTTGCATCCGTATTTGCGCTGGAAAAAGGCAGCGTTCCCGGTGTGATCCATATCAACATGGGTGAAAAGAATCCGACTGACAGGCGTCAATCCCGCTTTTGTCAGCTCTGCGTCGATTTCCTCAGCTTTTCCCGGGAAATGAGAGTCGATCAAAGTGACGCCCTCTTGGTTTTGGATTGCAAAAACATAAGAACCGTCTGTGCACTCCACCTTGTAGATGTTGGGTCTGACAAACATGGCAACGTCCTCCTTTTCAAAATCTACCCAGTCTGCGCCGGGCCGTAGCGGCAATCAGAGGCGAGTCTCGCCGTATGATCGTATCTGGATCCGAACTGTGTTCCAGCCCTGTTATACAGGCGTTTTGATTGCCCGCGGATGATACTTGGAATAGGTCGAATGAAAGCGTTGCTTCAGAAGTTGGGAATAGAACTGGGTCGACGAAATATCCGTGTGCCCCAGCAGTTCCTGAAGCATTTTGAGATCGGCGCCGTTTTCAAGCAGATGTGCTGCAAAAGAATGCCGCAAGGTCTGCGGTGTGATTTTTGTGGAGATCTGAGCCTGCTGCTGGTATTTTCGCAGGATCTTCCAGAATCCCTGGCGGCTGAGTCTGTCCCCATTCAGGTTGAGAAAGAGGGCCGTGCCGGAATCCTTCGAGCAGAGGATGCCGCGCGCAGTGCAGAGATACTCCGAGAGATACTTCGCAGCTGCGGGATAGAGGGGCATCATCCGTTCACGACCAGATGTTCCTTCAGCGCGAAGTCGGATAAATCCGACGCTGAGATTGACATCTTCCACATTCAGCTCTAAAAGCTCTGAAACCCGCGCGCCCGTGGCATAGAGAACCTCCAACATGGCGCGGTCCCGTAAACCCTTGCAGTCAAGCAGATTGGGCTGCGCAAAGAGCAGCTCCATCTCCTCATTGGTGAGGATCTGCGGGATCTGACGGATCGACCTATCAGCTTTCACTTCTCGAAACGGGTTTTCCAAAACCCCTTCAAACTGCATCAAATACTTATAAAAGGAGTGCAACGCCGCAGCATTTCTGGAAAGCGTGGCGGCAGATTTTCCCTGCTCATGAAGATACTCAAAATACTCGGTTGCAGATTGCGGCGTCAACTGGTCAAAAGAGGAGAAACCCTTATTCTGAAGATAAGAGAGAAGGGAAAGTGTATCGTGACGATAGGATTGCACCGTGTTTTTTGAGGCTTTCTTCACGGTGGAAAAATAGGTTAAAAACCGCTCAATCTGACTGAACATGTGACACTCCTAATTATGATAAATCCGGTTTTGCCGCAAAAGCGATCAAGCCAAAGAGAGAAGAATTCTGCAGAAGAACAAAGCGCAGCCCGCCGCAGCAAGACAGAGAAAGAGGCGGCGAGCAAGCGCCCGAAACTGCGTATCATGCTCTGTCATAGCAAGGTGGCGAATCAAAAACAGGCTGGAGCCGTTTGCCGCAACAGCCAACAGCAGAAAACAAGGCGCCAGCAAGAAGGCCAAGGGAAACAGCAAAAGGAAGTGCGAGAAGCTGAAACTCTGAAAAAGGTAGATAAAACAACCGCCAGAAAGGTAGCCGAAGGCCAACATTGCACAGGAACTGAGAAAAACCCCAAAAAGAGAAAAGGCCGCGTAAAAAAGAATCGCAAGCAAAAAGACAAAGGGAAGAAGGGCCGGAAGCCGGTTCGAAGGAGTGTTTGCTCCCAACAGTGTGCCGGCCAGGTAGCAGAGAAGAGGAAGGACAAACATGAGAATGTGCTGCGGAAGCTGTGACAAGCGATATTGATTCCTTCGCATTTCTTTCCTCCCCAACGCGTCATTTTGACTTGTCCATATCTATGACGGGCTGAGATGGAATATGCGCTTGCGCCTGAAAAAGCGGTTGCAAAACGCACTTGATCCCAAAAGCAATGCGCAACCAATGAATATGCATGTATAATACCACGCCGTCCGCGATCGGCGGACGACACGAATACAGTCATGCATATCTATAGAAAACCGCTGTATCCCTTACAGAGTCAAGCCCCCAACAGCTGAGTGTGAGTATAACTATACTGCATTTTTCAACGAAAATCAATGGCAGGCGCACCAAAAAGGTGCCCAAATTTTCCTTCAAATAATTGTTATGTCTATTTTGTTATGTAAACTAAATTCTTCTCTGCATGCCGGCGATGCAGAAGAATTCCTCCCCTTCCCTACGTTTGTTTGAACGATGTATTCTTTCCCCTTCAAACTATCAACATGTCGAAACCGCGTTTCCTTTTTTCTCTTTCCCCTTTCCCTCTCCCACCTTTTCCGACTACAGTTTTATTTCCTTCTTTTCTCATTCCCTACGGTAGCTTTTCTCCATCTCTTTTATTTCATCACAACCTCCTCATTTTGCTTATCTCCGGCGTTTCGGTCTTCTTCTCTCCCCAAGCAGTGCGCCGATTTCACTGCCAACCAGCAGTGTACAGCCGGTTCTTATGCAAGCTTTTAGTCCCGGTGCTTTTTCAAACGCGGCAAACGCACTGACCGCCAAGATCAGCAGTATTCCGAAAGCTATTAAAAAACCGACCCATAACCCACTTCCCTTGCTCTCTTTTGACAGTATATACCCTGCTATGTACGCCGGTAAAATCAACGCCCCTATCAACAGCACACTTTCCATTCCCACGTTGCTGATCTGCATTCCAAT
>JAFRSP010000025.1 GCA_017427525.1 Clostridia bacterium | reverse complement strand
TGATGCGCACCACGTCGGCCTCCTGCGTCAGCCGGCGTGCCGCGGTCAGATCCCGTCCGCTGCGTTTGAGGCTTTCGATATAGCGATTGAAGCGGAACAGTCCGCGATAGGCGGCGCTTTCAAATTCGGCTGCATAAGAGAGCAAAAGACGAATATTCTCACACCGCAGCTCCCCCATCGGCATGGCTGCCGCAAGCGCGAGGAACCCCGTTTCCTCCAGCACCACATGCAGCAGCCGCTCCACCGGTTCGCGGGCTGCGAGCTCTCTCCAGCGCTCCAACCGCCCGAAGAAGGGAGTAAGCTGCGGAAGCTTTTTTTCGGCGGCCTTTGCCGCATAGTAGAAGGGGACGTCTTCCACCGTCAGGCGGATGGCGGCGAGCTCGTCCGGCCCCAGTCCCACCAGAGGAGAGCGCAGCACGGCGGCCAGCGGCACATCCGAAAGCGGATTGTCGATCACCGAGAGCAACGAAAGCAGAAGCGAGATCTCGGGGCGGGCAAAAAAGCTTTCGGTAGTGTCGCAAAAGGCGGGAATCCCCCGTGCGGTAAGCTCCCGCTCGATGCGGGGCGCTGCCGCGGCGGCCGAACGCAGGAGGATGACGATATCCTTTTTGCGGATCGGACGGCTGGAGCCCTCCTGTCCGGTGACGACGCCTGTTTTGAGCAGCTGCTCCACCCGCCGTGCCACATAGGCGGCCTCGCTGACGGGCTCGGGCGCTTCCTCTTCCTCTCCCCTCTTTTCCCGCGTTAAAAGTGCGATCTCGACCGGCGGATCCTCTTCTCTGCGGTAGGCGGCCCCGAACCGGAGCTCCTCTCCCTCATAGGAGAGCCCTCCCAGCGCCTCGCTCATAGTTTGGGAAAAGACGGCGTTGACAAAATCGAGCACGGCGCTGCGGCTCCTGAAATTCTTTGAGAGCGTCACCTGGCGGCAGGCGGCGTCCCGCTGCGAGAGGGGAGCAAAGGTCCGCTTTTTCTCCACGAAAATGCGAGGTTCGGCCTGGCGGAAGAGATAGATCGACTGCTTGGCATCTCCTACAAAGAAGAGATTTCTCTCGTCTCTTGCAATTGCTCTGAAAATCCGATCCTGCAGCTCATTGGTATCCTGATATTCGTCAATCAGGATCTCTTTGTAGCGCTTCGACAGCTCTTTCGCTCTCTCGGTCGGGACGAACTCATCCCCCTCCCGCCGCAGAAGCAGGCGGAAGAGCAGACGGGTGAGATCAGAAAAATCAAGGATACGGCGTTCATTTTTGGCCTCTGTGAAGCGCCCTTCCAGCCCCTGCACATAGCGAATCAGGCCGCGCAGCGCGCCGGAGAGCGCAGCGGCATCTTCTCCGGCCTGTGCCTCTGTCAGGAAAAAGCAGCGTTCCCGCAACTCCCCGATCTGTTTTTTGGCAAGATCTCTGCGCGCAGTCACCTGCCGTTTCAAGTCCTCCTGCGCGCCGCGGGCGGGGCGAAAACCCGGAACCGAAAGGTCGTCGGCCAGCGCTTTGGCCCCCGAAAAGTCGTTTTGCAGGATCTTCTCTTCCAACCGCTCGACACTTTCACGGAATTCGAGCAGCGCCGGAAGGTATTTTTCCTGCAGCGCCTCGTCGTTCTGTGACAGCTCCACAGCCTCATTTAGGGCAAGATGCGCCGCATTGATCCGGAGGGCGGCCATGGTCAGGAGCTCCCGTCCAAAGGGCGTCTCCCCGAAGGGAGGCGGGTTCTGGTAGAACTGAAGCTGCTGCTCCAGGAATTCCTCCCGCCGCAGCAGCGCCATCGTTTGCTGCCGCAAAAGCTCGGCCACCTGAAGAAAGCTGCGATCGTCTCTGGAGCCGGAAAAATAGTCGACGGCCGAGAGGAAATCCTCCTCCGCATTCTGGTAGCAGAGCTCCGTCCACTCATCGCGCACCGATTCAAAGAGCAGCGAAAGCTCGGCTTCCGACGCGATGCGCACAGTTCCAGCAACGCCAAGCTCCGGCGCGAACTCCTTGACCAGCCGATAGAAAAAACCATCCATGGTTTCAAAGGCAGCAAAGGGCATCAGGGCAAGCTGGCGCTGGAGACGCCGGTCGTTTGGATGCAGCCGGAGCTCCCGATCGAGCTCCCTCGTCATCTTCTCCTTCATCTCCCCTGCCGCCGCACGGGTGAAGGTCACCACCAGGAAGTCGGTGACGTCGCAGGGGTTTTCCCTGTCGAGCAGACGCTCCAGGATGCGCTGCACCAGCACAGCGGTTTTCCCGGAGCCCGCGGCGGCGCTGACCAGAAGCGTATGATCCCGCGCCTCGATGGCGGCGCGCTGTTCCTCGGTCCAGATTCGGTCAGCCACGGCGCTTGTCCCCCTCTCTGTTAGGCGCTGTCTCCGATCGGCGCTCGGCACCGTCTTCCGGCTCTGTATTCTGTCCGGCAAGCACATCCAGACGAAGATTATCGAGACCGCCTTCTTCCGGCGGTTTTTCCGGATGCGTCCTCTCTCTTTGACGCAGCAGCTTCCAGAAATCCGATGCGGCAAGCGGTGCGAGCTCCTGCGCCTCTCCCTCCCTGAGACAGACGGCTCTCATATCGCAGAAGCGGCAGGCATCGACCCCATCCTGTCCCGCGCTTTTCACGGGGTCGATGGAGGCTCTTCCCTTCCGAAGGGATCCTGCCATCTCCTCGAGCAGATCCTCTGTGTAGTGAAAGAGCATCCCCAACTGCTCTAGGGTGGCCAGGGAGGAGAAGCGACGGTCGATGATCGCCCCTCCTCCCTTTTCTTCACGAGCTGTGACCGGAAGGAAGGAAAATGCGCCGCTGTGATCCATCGCGTGCAAAACCTGCTCGTCGTCGAGCAGGAGACCGTTTCTGCGGGGCTTGCGGCCCTTGCGCAGCCCTTCGTCGCTGATTTCCCTGTCCTTCCCCTGCACCACGTCGAGCCGCACGGGGACATAGACCACCCCCGCCGGAAGGATATTGTCTCCATAGCGCTGCCCGCCGTTTTTGAGCAGCGCATCGAGATAAAGGAGCATTTGCTGTCCGATCCCGCGGTAGAGCTCGGCATAGTCGAGATGCTTTTTCCCCGTTTTATAGTCCAAAATCCGAAGATAGGTTTTTCCCTCTTTGCGCAGAAGATCGACGCGATCGATCTGACCGCGCACCGTCACCGCGTCTTCTCCTGCGCCGATCTGCAGGGCTGGAATGTCTTCCCCGATCGAAAGCTCGAAATCTACCGGCACAAATTCGCTGCTGCGAAGCTCCTCGGTCAAAAGATTCAGCGTGTGATACAGGATCTCCCGCAGCCGCTGAAAGAGCATGCGAAACCGCGCGTCCTGTTCGTCGAAATCAGGCAGATACTCCAGCAGGAATTCCTCTATGATCGCATCGGCACGCTCCTGCACCTTCTGTTCGGACTGCTCGGCGTTCCCCTGCTTCAGCTCCTCTGAGAAGCTCCTGAAAAACCGCTCCAGCACATAGTGCATGAAGGTTCCGGTCTGCAGAGCATCGAATTCATGACGGCGGCGCGGCTTCAACCGGAGCCCATACTGACAAAAATATGAGAAGGGACACTGCGCATATTTCTCGAGCGTGGTCGGAGAGAGGGCGCCTCGGCGGCGGTACAGCTGCCTGGCAAGCGCCGGATCGGAAAATACGGGATCGCTCCGGCCGCGCAAAACCGCCTGCTCCATCTCGGCAAGCCGCCCCGCGAGGGTCTCGTCCTTCTCCAGAGCCCTGCGGATCGCATGAGACAGCGGATCCTGCGGCAGGGTCAAAACCTGCTCAATCGCCTGCTCTGCCGTGACAATACGCTCCGCGGTCTGGCTCCCGCGATCGACCTCGACGGGTGTGAGACGCGGGAAAAGACCTCTCAACGCATACAGATAGGGCGAGGGCTTGCGCTCCTCTCCTCCTGCCCGCAGTGCATAGCTGATCGTGAGGCTCTCGGTGGGCGCCATCATGGCAAGATAGGCATAATACCGTTCCTCCCTCGCCTGCTCCTGCAGGCCGGGCGACAGCTTCAACCGATTGGCCCGAAGCTCTTCCTTTTCCTTTTCGGTGAGCAGGCCGTTTTCCGAAAGGGGCTTTGGAAACCGGTCCTGCGTGAAATCCATGAGAAAAGCATGGCTCACCATGCCCGGCATCACGCGATCCGCTCCGAGCACCATCACCTGGTCAAGGGCGGCGGGAATGATTCCGAGCCTGCTCTGGGAAGCGGCAAGGCGCAGCAGCTCAGCATAGCGCCGTGCCGGAACCTCTTCCTCGGCGAAAGCTTCCATCTGCTCGAGCAGCTCTACCACCGCTTCGTAGGTCTGTTCGTATTCCAGCGCCACGGCCTCCTCCCCGCTTTGGCGCGCCTCCTCGCAGCGGGCGCGAAGCTGTTGGGAGAGCCCGACCTCCTCCATAAGGGCATACAGCGCGCAGGAAATGCCGTGTGCGCCGCCCGCATCGAGCGCCTCTTTGAGATGCGTCAAGGGCTCGATCGTCCGCTGCCGAAGCTGCTCCAGCCGTGCAAGACGGCGGTGGGCGTCTTCATCAAAGGCCGCTCCATATCCGTCGGGGTGCAGGCGGAAGGGCGAAGTCCAGCGGCTGCCCCTGAGATTCCACGCCCAAGCATACCTCTCAAGAAAGTCGCATTCCTCAAGGGTCAGCCCTGCAAGGCCCGTTTTGAGATAGGCCAGGACATCGTCACAGACAAAGCCCCCAGTGACGGCCTGGATCGCGGCAAAGAGCAACCCGCAGAGCGGCTTATCCACCAGACTGCCACGGTTGTCGATCTGTACCGGGATCCCAAAGCGCCGGAAGGTCATTTCCAGCACCATGTCGGTGGGAGGTTGCCGCAGGATCACGGCGATCTCGTTCCACCGATTTCCTGTGCGGACAAGCGAGAGAATCCGTGAGGCGACGAATTCCGCCTCCTCTTCTTGGGAGGCGGCGCAGATCTCTGTGAGGGAATCCGGTTTCCCCTCCCATTCCGGGGCTGCCTGCCGAAAGGCATACCGCTCCAGGTGGGCAAGCGCCCCGCTCCGAATCCCCGCGGGCGGCAGCCAGCGCTCAGGCGCCTCTCCGCAGCCCACCTGCGCGGCAAGGCGGCGGAGATGTTCGGCCGTTTCAAGACAGGGAAAGAGCGGAGAATCTTCCTTGTTTTGCACATCCTCTCCCAGGAGCGCCACCGTTACGCTGGAGCCCGAAGCCAGCATGATCTCGAGCACCTCGTATTCCTGAGGGGTAAAGCCTTTGAAATTCCAAAGAAACAGGTCCGACGAGGCAAAGAGGTTATCCTGTCGCAGAAGCTCCGCCGCGGCATCCAGCGCAAATTCCGCGCTGCGTCTGCCCTGCATCTGGGCGAGCAGCCCCTGATAAAGCAGGGCCAGGTCAAACAGCTTGTCCGAAAGTGTCTGCGACGGAAGGGCGTTTGCAAGGGCAAAAAGCTCGTCGGGATCGGTCTCGTATGCGGCAAATTCCCGGAATTGATTGCGCAGCAGCTCAATAAAATCGCTCTTCAGCGAGGCCTGTCCGAAATAGCGCAGCGACTCCCGCAAAGGGGCCAGCGCGCCCGACAGCAGGATCCGCATCCCCCCCTCGTTCAGCATCTGCGCCTTACGTCCGCCCAAGCGGTCGAAGACATAGTCGGGCAGCCGCCGGAAGCTGAGCACCTCCACCCAAAGGGAGAGGGAATCGCCCAGCCGCTCCAGCAACTGCCGCTCCATCGTGACCGAAAACTGCTCCGGGACCAGAACGAGACAGGAGCGGCTCCCCTTTCTCTTCAGCAGCTCCTGCGCCAGGACCTCGTTCCGATCCGAATCCGGCATTCCAAACAGAAGCGAAAGCAATTCTGTCACCCCCTTTTTCACACCTTTTTTCTTGTTTTCATTTTATCACAGACTTCGCCGCGATACCACCGATTTCCCAAAATCCCAAGAGGAGAAACGCCGCCGTTTTTTGCTCCCATAAAAAAACGGGCAGATGCGTCCGCATCCGCCCTGACTGATCTGCTTGGATTTCTTTGTTGCAAACGGAGCCCTTCATTCCGCTCCGCGCTGCTCTGCCGGGATTTGGCGTTTTTGCTCTCCGCGCTCCAGCAACCGCCGCGCCGCCCATCCGAGGATCGGAAGTGAGAGCGCCTTCCCTCCCAGTGCGGCCGCCGCACCCAAAATACAAAACGGGATGGGGCAGAGCGCCAGGATACGCAGCAGCCGAAGCCCCCTGCGGTAGTAGCTCCAAGGCAGCAGGAAGAGGGCGGCCCGATTCACAAGACCGAGGGCAGTGAAAAACAGCAGCTCGGCCGCCAGCAGCAGACTGCCCTGAATGGCGTGAAATTCCAAAAAACGGCTCTCCTTTGCATCCGCAAGCACCGGCAGCACGAAAAAGGCAAGATAACAGCAGGCTGCCCGTTTCCGTGCGCCCGTTTCATCGCGAAATTCGGGGAGCATCTGAAACCAAAACATGCTCTCCTCCCTGGAAACAAGAACATGGGCGCGGCGCTTTTTCAATTTAAAAGCGCCGCGCCGCATGGGTCCTCACAGTTTGATCCTCACCTGATCTTTTGCCGGTTACTGCTCGTCGCCGACTTTACCGGTCGACACCACTTCGTCGCCCGGGTGCGGAGCGTCTCTGCGTTCGGTGAGCTCCACAACGGCGTATCCGTCGCCCACCTCGATCACTTTGCCTTCTCCGCGCGCATACATCATGATATTTTCGCCAACCACAACACCGGTCATCCCATCCACCTTGGCAACCCACTGGTTGGTCTCGCTGACACGACCGTTGCGCTCCGGATACTTCTTGCGCAAAATGTTGAACAATTTGATTTCAACCTCTTCGTCAATATAACTCGGCATGGATTTTGCCCCTCTTTCTATTTTTAAGTTTCAATCAAAATCAGGAGGCCGAAAGCCTTTGCAAAGGCAGACAATTCCGCACGGCTTCCACAGCCTTCGTTTTGTAGCTTAGCAAAAAAGGGCGGCGCTTGTCAAGAGACCCAATACAGGTTTCCGAAATTGAGGAGCATCCGCGCAACCTGCGCTCGGGTTGCAGGTTCTTTGGCGTCGAGCCGGCCGGTTTCGCTGAAGAAAACTCCGCTTCCCACAGCCCAGCGCAGCGCGTCGGATGCATAATCGGAAAGCGCATCTCCATCGGCATAATCGCTCAGTTCGCCGCGTGCCGAAACATCGCAGCCCTGCGCCTCGGCATACCGATAGAGGATCGTGATAAGCTGTTCTCTCGTGATCGCCTCATTGGGCGCAAAGAGGTTCTCGCCGATTCCCTTGATCAATCCGGTGGAGGAGCCCCAGGCCACGGCGTTTTCATAGTAAGAACCGGCCGGCACATCCTCAAACCGTTCAGACTGTGCCTGCGGCGTGTCCTCCAGGCGGTGCATCACGGTGACCAGCATGGCGCGGGTCATGGTGGCATCAGGGGCAAACTCCGTTTCGCTGACCCCGAGGAAGAGATCTCTCGCCGTAACGAAGGCAACGGCGTCTGCATACCAGCTCCCCGCCGCCACATCGATAAAGCTTTTGCCGCGCTGTGCAGCCGAAAGTCCCGCTGTTTCGCCGGAAGCCGTGAAGATCTTCCCGTCGATCACCAGCGACTTGCGAACCACAACGTCAAGTCCGCCTGTCGAACGCAGCGCCACCATTCCGGGCGTTGCGGCCGCCGCGCCGCCGACTCTGGTATAGGTCGCGGTCAGCACGGAGCTGTTTTCCATCCCGTTCTTGCAGGCAATGGCCTTCACGGTGGTGGTTGCCGTGAGCGTGATGGGGCCGCGGTAGAGGGTCGACGAGTTCGTGGGGTTCGAACCGTCGAGCGTGTAGCGGATCTCAGCGTCGGGCGTCGCGCTGGTCAGCGTGACCGAGAGCGAACCGTCGAACCCGCCCGACATCGGGGAAGCCATCGGCGCAACGGCCTGCCGCAGCAGCATCGGGTAGCTGTTCTCGGCGAGATTCAGCCTCCACAGATAGCATTCTCCTGCTCCAAAGGACAGTACCCACCCGTTGAGGGCGGAGGTCAGATCCGTATAGAGAATCGCAGATTCGTTCGATCCCAGGAAAACGCCGCGCGTCCCCTCCGATACCCAGAAGCTGCGTCCGAAATCAAAGCAGCTGCAATTGGCCGTTTGGGAAGAATTGAAATCGTTTCCGACCGCATCCTTGGTGCCGGTGACCGGGGTGTTGGTGATGTCGTACAGCCAATAGCTGTTCTCCAGGATCCCATCGGCCTTCTGCCCGACGAGACCGCCGGCGCGGCCGGCTCCCTCTGCGCTTGCGCTGCTGAAAGAGTTGTAGATCGCCGAACCATAGGCCGCCGTGCCGACAAGACCGCCCATATCGCCCGTGCCGCCGACCTGCGCATGGTTGGCGCAATTGCGCACCACGGCATTGCTGATCATGCCGGCCACGCCGCCCATGCTGCCTATGCCGTTGACAACGCCGTAATTCTCACAGTTTTGAATGTATCCCGTCACAAGCCCTGTGCCGAGGATTCCGCCGGCGCTGCTGTTTCCGGTGACGGCTCCACGGTTGACGCAGCCGTCGATCTTGGGAACGTTTGCTCCGGTCGGCTCAATACCGACAATCCCGCCGGCCTTGCTTCCGTTGATATCGCCGCGGTTTTGGCAGCCGCGCACCGTGCCATAGTTGGCGCCGACGATTCCGCCCACCGCCGAATTCTTATCGCTGTTGGAGAGACTCGCCAGGTTGGTGCAGGATTCCACCAGACCGTAATTGTAGACCGCAATTCCACCCACATATTCCGGATGACTGATGGCGCTGTTCACCGTGAGATTCAGCACTGCTCCCTTTGGACCGATACATCCGAAAAGCCCTGCCGCGGTCCGGATGCCGCTGACCGTGTGGCCCTGCCCGTTGAAGGTCCCATTGAAGGAAACGGACTGCGCATACGGATAGCCCGGCGTGCCGATTCCCGCAAAGGCAGATTTTGCAAGGTCGACGTCGGCTGTGAGATAGACGGTGCAACCTGTGAAATCGATTCCTGCCGCCGTCAGCTCGGCAAGGCGCTCAAGCCCTGCAACGTTCGAAACGGTGTAGACCGTTTGGGGAGACAGAACGCTCCCCTGCGTCAGAGACGCCACATCGACGCCCTGCGTCACCGCGGCGGCCGCCGTTCCCGGCAGAGCCGCGATCAAAGAGAGGGTCAGCGCTGCGGCAACGAGCAGCGAAACCAGCTTTTTTCTCATAAGTCACTCCTCCTAACCTCTTCCCCTTAAGGGGGAAACCGTGTACATTGTGGTTTTGCAAAAAAGGACTTCTTCTCTTGCACACCCTCTTAATGTACGCTTCCTTCGTATTACGCAGTCTCAGTCGACCACGCCCTCTTCCAACAGTTCAGAAACAGGAGCCTGCGCTTCCGTCTTTTGTGGAGCCTGCTCCCGCAGCGCCGCCGTGCAGCGCTGTCCAAAGGGGATGAGCAGCCCTCCGATGATATTGCCGCCCGTGGTGATGAGGAGGGCGCGCAGAACATCGGCATTCCAGTGATTTGCCAGGCAGTAGTAGTACATATCTGCAATGCAGTGCTGGAACCCGCAGGTGACAAAAACGGCCACGCTGAGGATCACGCCGATATACTTTCCGACGTCTTTGACGTCGCGGTAATTCCTCACGGCCATACAGATCAGGAAGTTGCAGCAGATGGCGAGCACCAGTACGCTGAAGCTGCTGTCTCCGGAGCGGGCCTGGGCGCTGCGCGCTGCATTGGGAATAATGGCGGGGGCAAGACGGGTCTGCCGCAATGCGTAGGCGATGGCGGCGACTCCCGCGAGGTTTCCGAACCAGATCACGGGAAGATCGGAAAGCTTTGGTCCGCCCTCGTCGAGCAGCAGACAGACCTTGCCGCTGAAGAGCGACATTCTATTGGTGACAATGGTGAAGAGGGCGATGGAAAACAGAAAGCCGCCCACAACCGGATCTCCCACCGTGACATAGGCGGTGCATCCGACCGCCAGTGCAATTCCTGCCAGAATGGACTCAATCAGGACCGCAAGAGCATGATTCACAACTTGTTCTCTCCTTAATATTTTATCGTTCCGGCAGCGTTTCCCATCTGCCAGCCTTATTACTTTCCAGCTTCAAATTGCGGCGCCCAGCGCTGTAGGGCGGCCTCATGGCACGGGGTGGGAACCCCTCTCTCTTTTCCGAGTTCGACCACGCCGCCGATCACATGAAAGAGCTCTGTCTTGCTCTTCCCCGCCGCCAGATCCCGATAGAGCGAGCTGGTGCCGTGCGGCGGCATCCTCATAAAGCTCTCCATGCACTGCTCCACCGTCTCAGGCTCCAGATTCACACCGTCGGCCGCCGCCACCGCGCGGATCTCCTCATAGGCGCTGCGCAGAAACCGGATCCGCTCCGGATCCTTCTGAATCTCGCCGGCCGGTCCGTTGTAGTAGGCCAGCGCCACGGAATTGCCGCACATGATCATGCATTTTTTCCAGCTCTCGGTTTTGATGTCTTTTGTCAGCTCTGTGCGGAGCCCCGCATTTTCCAACACCAGCGCAAGATTGGGCAGCTCAAAAGGCATTTCTCCATCCCGCATCCCGAGTGCGATGCGGCAGAGGGCCCCCTCCTGACGCACAACGCCGGGGGCTTCGATCTGGCTGAACACATTGATGCACCCATCCGCCAAAATACAGGGCGGCAGCAGAGGCTCCATAAGACGCGAAACCAGCACTCCGTTGAGCAGAGGCAGCACCACGGTACGAGGAGCGATAAGCGGGGCGATCTGGCGGCAGGTCTCCTCCAGATCGTAGCCCTTGACCGCCACAATCACCGCGTCAGACACGCCGATCTCCGCGGCGTCGTCGGTCGCCAGGATCGGGACGACGCAGAACTCGCCCAAGCGGTCGGAACGAACCCGCAGTCCTTCTTCCCGGATGACCGAAAGGGCCGCCCCACGGGTGAGAAAACAGGTTTGCGGCTGAACGCGGGCCAGCGCACCTCCGACAAAGCCCCCCACGCCTCCGAGTCCAACAACGGTGATCTTCATAATCTATCTGTATCCTTTCCGTCTCCGCACACGGAGTGCCTTTCCCGAAATCGGCAGGGCTTTCCGCTTGGCCACGCAGCCTGCCGCCGACACATGGTTTCCACAGAGAACTTTACCGTTCCGTATGCAGTCTTTCGATTTCTGCCGCATTTGCCATAGATAGTTTTAGTATACCACAGGCTTTTCTCCATGGGTACCCGTTTTTTCACAAAAATTGAGCCTTTTCTTCAAATCCGGCAAAAGAATCGCTCTGAATTCTCATAGAACCCTGTCTCTCCGCATAGAGATGCAGAAAAAGCCTGCTTTTCGTGATGGAGGGATCCGCATGTCGTTTCGAACCTTTGTCTCCCCGATTTTTGCCCTGATCGCAGCCTTCTGTCTTGCCACCACCGCTCTTGCGGCGTCGGTCGCCCCTGAGATCTCAGCCCCCAGCGCCATCCTGATGGAAACCTCCACCGGCAGGGTGCTCTATGAAAAGAAGGCCGACACCCCCCTTCCTCCTGCCAGCGTGACCAAGATCATGACCATCCTGCTCATTGCAGAGGCAGTCGACTCCGGCCGCATCACGCTGGGCGACGCGGTGCCGGTCAGCGAGGTTGCCGCCTCCATGGGGGGCTCCCAAGTCTACCTGGAGGTCGGGGAAGAGCTCAGTGTGCGCGATATGCTCAAGGCCATCGTCATTGCCTCGGGGAACGACGCCGCCACCGCCATGGCGGAATACATCGCAGGGAGCACCGAGGGCTTTGTCTCCATGATGAATCGGCGCGCCGGCGAGCTGGGGATGGAACACACCGTTTTCAAAAACTGCCACGGCCTTGATACGGAAGGGCATCTCACCACCGCGCGCGATATCGCCCTCATGTCGATCGAGCTGCTGGAGCGGCACCCCTGGATCACCGAATACTCCACGACCTGGATGGACTCCCTGCGGGACGGCGCCTTCCAGCTGGCCAACACCAACAAGCTGCTGCGGTCTTACCACGGCGCTACCGGACTCAAAACCGGCTCGACGGGCCTAGCAAAATATTGCCTCTCGGCCTCCGCACAGCGCGATGGGATGCAGCTGGTCGCCGTGGTAATGGCAGCCCCCTCCACGGCCGACCGCTTTCAGTCGGCAGCAAAGCTCCTCGATTTCGGCTTTGCCAACTATAAAAAGGAGACCTTTCCCATCCCTCCCCTCTCCCCCGCCGCCGTGCAGCGCGGAACGGAAGAGGCCGTCGACACGGTCTGTGTTCCGGACTCGATCACCCTCGTGACCGAAAAGGGTGAAACGCGCAGCGTGACGGCCACCCCGCTCCCGCAGGAAATTCTGATCGCCCCCGTGGAGGAGGGGCAAACCGTGGGAGAGGTGATCTTCCGCTTGGGGGAGAAAGAGCTTGGGCGCGGCCGCATTGTCACGGCGCGGGCCGTGCCGCGGCGCACGCTGTTTTGGCAAATGCTCCGTTACCTGGAGCGCCTGACCATGGCCGCCTGAAACCTCTTCTTCCAACGATCAATTTCAAAAGTTTCGGTTGATTTGCCGTCTGCGATCCTGTATAATAATGAAAAACAATCCATGATACGTTCCGTACGCCGCAATGCTTTTCACAGATAGGAGTGGATTTTGATATGGTCAAGTTAATCGTTGGGAAAAAGGGAACCGGCAAGACCAAGCAGCTGGTGGATCTCGTACACACCGCTTTGGATAAGAGCAAGGGAAACGTTGTCTGTATTGAAAAAGGCGACTCGCTGACCTATGATATCAAACCGCAGGTGCGTCTTGTCCGCGCCGACGAGTATTCGATTGACAACTATACCAAGATGTTTGGCTTTATCGGGGGCATCCTGGCCGGAGACTATGACTGCACCGATATTTTCATCGATTCCATCACCAAGCTCTGCGGCGTTGATTCCGCGGCCATGACCGCATTTTTCATCTCGCTTGAGGAGCTCTCCTCCTCTCGGGAGCTGACCATTACCTCTACCGTTTCAGCCGATCTTTCGGAGATCCCGGAGGTGCTCCACAAATACGTCCATGCACAATGACCCTTTGACAATGACCTTCGATTGCATGAATTCCTTTGTAAACAGCATGGGGAGAGGCCCTGACCTCTCCCCATTTTTTGTTTTCCTTTTGCAGGATCGTTACATCTCAGAAATTTGCTGTCAGGCTCAGCTTGGACGCTGTCCTGTCCCCTCCGACGCCAGCCTGCGAAGTTCGTCGGCCGTGAAAACATATTTTTGTGTGCAGAATTGACAGCCCACCTCGGTCTGGCCCTGCTCCTCTGCCAGTGCAAAAAGTTCCTTTGCCCCCAGGGAAATCAAGGCCCGCTCGACACGATCCCTGCTGCAGTCGCAGCGGTAAACCTTTTCGGAACGCTCCAGAACCTCAATTTCGAATTCGGTAAGCAGCATACGCAGAATCTGCTCGGGTGACATCCCGTCGTCGAGCAGTTGGGTGACCGGCTTAACGCCGGCCACGGCGCGTTCCAGCTTGGAGATGGTCTCCTCGCCGGCCCCCGGCATCAGCTGCAGCATAAATCCCCCTGCCTGCTTTACGCTCCAGTTCCGATCGACCAGAACGCCCAGCGAGACCACCGAGGGGGTCTGCTCGCTGACAAGCAGATAGTGGGTCACATCCTCCGCGATCTCGCCCGAGACAATGGGGGTGCGCCCGATATAGGGCTCTTTGAGGTTGAGATCCTTGATGACGGTCAGGGTCCCCTCCCTGCCCACCGCGCCTGAAACGTCGAGCTTGCCCCGTTCGTTGAGCGGCAGCTCTACATGGGGATTGCCGGGGTAGCCGCGGACGTTCCCAAATGCGTCTGAAACCGTCATGATGCCGCCGGCCGGTCCGTCTCCCTTGATTTGGAGGGTGAGCGTATTTTTCTCGGCCTTCAGCAGGCTGCCCAGCATCGAAGCGGCGGCAAGGGTGCGTCCGAGGGCCGCCGTCATCACCGGCGTGGTATCGTGGATCTTACGCGCCTCTTCCACAATGGCCGCGGCGTCGAGCGCCAGACCGCGCACAAACCCGTCCTTTGTCATCACCTTGCAGAAGTTTTCCATCGTTTTTATCCTTTCCTTCCTTTGATTCCGAGGCGGCGAAGCGCTCTGCCGCCTGGCGCGGCTATTGATTCGGCGCATCCTTTCCCTTGCGTGCGACAAAAAAGAGCCGCAGTTCCTCCTCTTCCGGTTCCTCTCCAGCCCCGTTACAGACGGTCAGCGGCTCGAGCCCGCTCTCTTCCATCAGCTGCAGCAGCCGCTCCTTTGAATAGACCCGCTGGGTCATGCGCTCCTCTTCTCGGGCATAGCTCCCGTCTTCCCTGCGCAGAAAAAAAGTCAAAAGAAAATCGCAGGCGGCCTTCTCCTTGTCATATTCGCTCTCCCAGACCAAAAAAACGTCTTCCGATTCATAGACGAAGGCTCGCCCGTCGAGTACGGTTTCAAATTTCTTTGGCGCGTTGACGTCAAAGATGAAAAGGCCTCCCCTTGAGAGGAAGAGATTGACCCTTTCAAAGGTCTGCCGCACGGCGTCTTCATCCGGAAGGGCGTTGATGCAGTCCAGCGCGCAGACCACAGCGTCAATCGTGCCGTAGAGGTCAAGCTGCGTCATGTCCTGACAG
>JAFRSP010000024.1 GCA_017427525.1 Clostridia bacterium | reverse complement strand
GTCCTGACAGAGCAGCAGCGTCTGAGGCGAGGCCTTCTCTCTGGCGATGGCCAACATCTCAGGCGAGACGTCCACTCCGATGACCTGACGTCCTTTTTCGAGATACGGCAGCAGGTTTCCGGTGCCGCATCCCAGATCGAGCACCAGCTCGGGCGCAAACCGGAACCGTGCCCAGAGCTGTTCATAGAGCCGTGCCATAGCAGCGTAGTCGGCGTTCACAAATTCGTCGTAAAAGGAGGAAAGCAGCTCGTATTCCATGCAAGACACCTCCCCTCAAATGCGGCGGCTCAGCACCTCGCGGTACTGATGATAAAAGGCTTGAAACGCTCCGGCATCGAGCGCGGCGCGAATCTTTTCCATTAAGGTGTTATAAAAATACAGGTTATGCATCACGCACAGCCGCATCCCCAGCATCTCTCCCGCCCGCAGCAGATGCCGCAGATAGGCACGGGAGTGGTTTTGGCAGACGGGGCAGTCGCAGGTCTCGTCGATGGGGCGATCGTCCTCGGCATAGCGGGCGTTGTTGAGATTGATCACCCCTTCCCAGGTGTTCAGATGCCCGTGGCGCGCATTGCGGGCGGGCATCACGCAGTCGAAAAAGTCCACGCCGCGGGCCACACCCTCAAGGATATTGGAAGGAGTTCCGACCCCCATGAGGTAGCGCGACCTGCCTTTCGGCATGAAGGGCTCCACCGCCTCGATAACGGCATACATCACCTCAGTGGGCTCTCCCACGGCCAGTCCGCCGATCGCATAGCCCTCGCAGTCGAGTTCTGAAAGCCGCTTCATATGCTCGATTCGGATATCCTCATAGGTTCCCCCCTGGTTGATGCCAAACAACATCTGGGCGGGGTTGACCGCATCCCCTGACTGATTGAGACGGGTCAGTTCTCTGCGGCAGCGTTCGGCCCAGCGCTGGGTCCTGGCACAGGAGGCCGCCACATACTCGCGAGGGGAAGGGTTTTCCACGCACTCGTCGAAGGCCATCGCAATGGTGGAGCCGAGGTTGGATTGAATCCTCATGCTGTCTTCCGGCGACATGAAGATCCTTCTTCCGTCGATATGCGACGCAAACAAAACTCCCTCTTCGTTGATCTTGCGCAGAGAGGAGAGGGAAAAAACCTGGAACCCTCCGCTGTCGGTCAAAATGGGGCCGTTCCAACCCATGAAGCGGTGCAGCCCCCCCATACGCTTCACGGTTTCATCCCCGGGCCGAAGATGCAGATGATAGGTGTTGCAGAGCTCCACCTGGCACTTCAGCTTCACAAGATCAAGACTCGAAACGGCACCCTTGATGGCGGCCGCCGTTCCCACATTCATAAAAACCGGCGTTTCGATCAGGCCATGCACCGTCTGAAACCGGCCGCGTCGGGCCGCGCCTTCTGTTTTGAGCAGCGTGAACATCTGATAGCCTCCTGCATCCATCCTGGTCGGCTCCCTGCCTGCGCATCAGGCAGGCTATGCCGGATACTCAAAATAGTACAACATCTCGGACGGAATTACAAGCGCTCCGTGGTCGTGTCCCAAATGAAAATCACTCTTGTTTTCTTTTCCGATTCCGTTATACTAGCTCTGGCGTGCGATTTCTGTTTGTTCCCGTTTGTTTTCCGTCTTCCGCGCTGAACCGCTTTTTTTAAGGTTTGGTTGGAGGCCTCACCCTTGAGGTCTACCTCGGTGCAGCCGCCGATCCGGATGCGACCGTCGACTTCGGTTCTTCCGAGCTCTATACCAAAGAGGAGCTGGAAGCTGCAGCGCCTCAGGTCAAGTGCAAGTTTGCCTCCTTTGCCGGCTGCGAACTCCATAGCCTGCGCTATGCTGGAGACCAGTGCAACAGTGAGGAGAACATCGCATGGGCAAACAAACTGGACGAGGGCAAAAACTACATTCAGATCATTGAGTTTTTGACCGACTTCCATACCTCCGAATCCGGCGCATGGGAGCCCAATCAGGAGTATACCGACTATCCGTGGTGACTGGCCCGCACGGAAGCGGGCGGTTGGCAGCTTCTGAGCTGGGGATATTGATCGGGTGACCGCTTGCCCTTTATTTGCTCAAACTGCTTTGAGGTTTACCGTCTGTGTCTGAAGCGCCGCGCGCTGACTCTATCAAAAATGCCATCATTATAAACCGGAATAAGCAGGAAAATTTATGCAAGGGCAGTCTCTTTCGTCGGGGCTGCCCCTCTTCTTATGCAGCCTCGCCTGTTTGGCTGTGCAAGCCAGTATTGCGCCGATAAAAACTGCGATTCCGGAACTGCATTCCTGAGCTCTCATTCCATCCAGATCATTGAAATGTCAAAATCTCATCCGGATTGGACAGAATCTTTATGCAGTTTTGTGCAACTTTATTGATTGACTCCCCTGTGAGATCGTGCTATCATACATGCATCACACCTAAATAATACAAATCTACAACAAACGGATCAACGGAGGAAACCACCATGAAGAAATTTGTGTCTCTGCTTCTGGCGCTCAGCATGATGCTGTGTCTGTTTGCCGGATGCAGCTCCTCGAAGGGAAATGATTCCCCGGCGGGAGGCGATTCCGCTTCTCCGAAGGGGGAAGGCGTCAATGTTGCAATGCCATACCAAATCACCAACCTGGACGAGGGCATCAATACGGAAACGGGCAATGATTACATCCTCGACCACCTCTATGCCGGCCTCTTCCGCAAGGATGAGAGCGGCGCTGCCCACAACGAGCTCTGCAAGGACTACACCATCAGCGAAGACGGCTTGACCTATACCTTTACGCTGGTGGACGACGCTCTTTGGAGCGACGGCACCCCCATCACCGCTTACGATTTCGAATACGGCATGCTGCGCGCCCTCTCCTATGGGGTCGACAATGCTTATTCCATTATGGAGATCCTCAGCTACCTCAAGGGCGCGAGGGAATACAATCTCCATGCCTGCGAAGTCGGCAACGACTTCGACTGCACCGTGGAAGACCACAGCTCGGTTGGTATCCACGCCCTCGATGAGAAGACGCTTCAGATCGAGCTCTCCGCCCCCTGCGCCTTCTTCCCCGCTCTGACAGCCTCGAGAGCCTGGGTCGCCGTGCACCAGAGCACACCGCAGCACGACTCGGTGTGGTCCCTCAAGGCCGGGTTCCCCACCTCGGGCCCCTATGTGCTCGATGAGATCAACCCCAACGAAAAGGCCGTTCTGAAAAAGAGCGACACCTACTTCAAGAAAGACGACATCACGATGGATACCGTCACCTTCTGGTGCATGCCCGACGAAGACGCCCAGACCCTCGCCTTTGAGACCGGCGAGATCGATGTGGCTCTTGCCGTCACCTCCGATGCGGCCGACAAATATGCGGACACCGACACCATGAAGATCATCAAAAGGGGCACCAGCTACTTTATCGCCATCAACTCGGGCGAAACCGGTCCCGAATCATTGAAGGACGTCAACGTCCGCCGCGCCCTCGCCCTCGCCATCGACAAGGATTCGATCTCTCAGGTGCTGGGAGCGCAGTACTATCCCGCGCTCAACGGCTATATCCCGCACGGCGCTCCCGGTGAAACGGCGGAATTCCGCGATGAAGGCGACGCCGACGGATACACCCTCGTCTACGACCCCGATCAGGCCAAGGAGCTGCTTGCCAAGGCCGGTTACGACGAGAGCAATCCCCTCAAACTCCACTATAAGTACAGCAACAACGGCATCCACGGCGATGTGGCCACCCTTCTCCACGCCTTCTGGGACACCGTCGGCATCGAAGTTGAGCTCGACAGCGTGGAATACGGCGTGTACTTCGATCAGATCGACCAGGGAGATTTCGAGATCTGCCGCTATGCCGACAGCGTCTTGGAAGACGCCATCCGTCTGCTCAAGCTCTGGACCACCGAGGGCCAGGTCGTCCCTGCTGTGAGCGACCCCGTGTATGACGAAATGTGCAACAATACGCTGCAGATCAGAGATCATGCCGCATATATCCAGGCCATGCATGAGATGGAGGACTATCTCGTGGAGGAGAACGTTTACCTCATTCCTCTGTTTGAATACATGGTCCCCATTCTCATCTCTGACCGTATCCAGGGGGTGACCTTCTGCGGGATCGATCCCTTCCTCGGCTACAGCACGATTGCCGAATAGCACGTTCTGACAAAGTTCAAATACCGGTTTTTTCGGGGGATATCTCCGGGGCTCTGCGCTCCGGAGATATCCCCCGACAATTCTCACCCAAAGACGATTCGATTCAAAAAAGGCGGGAAAAGATCCATGCCAAACTCGCCGATCACGGCTTTATCCTGCGCTATACTGAAGACCAGTACAACAGTGAGGCGACTATCGTATGGGTAAACAAACTGGAAGAAATATGCAAGGGCAGTCTCTTTCGTCGGGGCTGCCCTTTTTCTTGTGTAGCCTCGCCTGTTTGGCTGCGCAAGCCGGTACTGCACCAATAAAAACTGCGATTCTGGAACTATGTTTCTGAAATCTCATCCCATCCAGATCACTCAAATGTCAAAATCTCATCCGGATTGTGCAGAATCTTTATGCAGTTTTGTGCAACTTTATTGATTGACTCCCCTGTGAGATCGTGCTATCATACATGCATCACACCTAATCAATACAAATCTACAACAAACGGATCAACGGAGGAAACCACCATGAAGAAACTTGTATCTCTGCTTCTGGCGCTCAGCATGATGCTGTGTCTGTTTGCCGGATGCAGCTCCTCGAAGGGAAACGATTCCCAGGAGGGAGGAGATTCTGCTTCTCCGAAGGGAGAAGGCGTCAATGTTGCAATGGCCTTCCAGATCACCAACCTGGACGAGGGCATCAATACGGAAACGGGCAGTGATTACATCCTCAACCACCTCTATGCCGGCCTTTTCCGCAAGGATGAGAACGGAATTGCCCACAACGAGCTCTGCAAGGACTACACCATCAGCGAAGACGGCTTGACCTATACCTTTACGCTGGTGGACGACGCTCTTTGGAGCGACGGCACCCCCATCACCGCTTACGATT
>JAFRSP010000023.1 GCA_017427525.1 Clostridia bacterium | reverse complement strand
GAAAGGCGCCGAGTTTTCCAGATCTTAAGGCCTCCACGACCGCCTTAGTCTTGACCAGCTTGCCGCGCGAAAGACTGACGAAGACAGCTCCGTCCTTCATCCCTGCTATGGCCTTCTCGTCGAAGATCTCCTGGTTTTCGGCCGTCAGGGGGGCGAGCGTGACCACGACATCCCTGTCCTCCAAAAACTCTGCAAGCTGGTGCGGCGCATAGCAGACGTCGTACCCCTCCACTATGTGTCCGGTGCTGTTCATGCCGGCGATACTCTCCACCTCAAAGGCGCGCAGCATCCGGCAGAGCACGGCGGCGATATCTCCGGTGCCGTAGATGGCGACCTTGCGGCCGGCGAGCTCCTCGATCTCGCTGCGGTAGTCGACCCACGCCGCCTTCTTCCAATAGTGTCTGCGGGCGTTTTCGGCATAGCGGCGGCTTCTCTTATAGTGCTCCAGCAGACGACAAACCGCCCACTCGGCCATGGGAATACTGTAGAGATCACGGCCCTTTCCGACCGCAAGCCCTCCCTGCGCAAGCTCCTTCAGAGGAAGCAGCTCCACGCCGGTGGCCACCGAATGCACATAGCGCAGCTTTGGAAAATCGGAAAGCGTGTTGAATTTGAAGAATTTATAGCAGACCACCACTTCCGCCTCGGCGGCCAGCTCTTTCGGCGCCGGCTGGTCGTCGGGAAGCAGCGACACGTAATATCCGAGCGCACGGATCGCATCCAGCTGTTCCTCGTTGATCGCAAGCGCCGAGGTGAGAATCAGGTTTCGTTTTTCATTGCTCATAGGCTAGCCCTCCCTCAATATCCCCGCTCATAGCGGATCAGCCCAACCGGTTCTTCGCCCTTTGCATAGCGCGCCAGATTTTCCAGGTAGCGCTTGACATACCGGTTTCTCAGCCCCATTGTCACGCCGGCGCAGTGCGGGTAGATGATGAGATTTTTCTGCTCCCACAGGGGGGAATCCTCGGGAAGGGGTTCGGTTTCAAAGCAGTCGAGCGCGGCGCCCAGCAAATGGCCGCTGTCGAGCATACGGCAGAGCGCCGTCTCATCCACCAGCCGTCCGCGGGAATTGACCACCAGAACCGCGCCCTGCTTGCAATGTGAGAGAGTTTCTTCATCGAGCAGATACAGCGTTTTTTCGGTGCGCGGGATGGCCACGCAGATCACGTCGCACTCCGGCAGGATTTCGGGAAGCTGCTCTCTCGTGCAGCAGGAATCAAAGCCCGGCACGGCGCGTCCCGTTGTATTGAGCCCGATCACCTTGCAGTCGAAGGCCTTATAGCGGGAGGCGCAGGCGCTTCCCACATCGCCGGTGCCGAGCACCAGCACGGTTTTCCCCCAGAGCTCCTTGGTTTGGGTGCTGCCCTCCCAACTCCACTTGTGCTGCTTCTGGTAGCCTTCAAAGCGGGCAGCCTGCCGGTAGATCTCAAGCGTCTTCCCCACGGTCCACTCGGCCAGGGACACGCCGTAGGTGCCGCTGCCACTGTAGAACTTGGTGTTTTTATAGGTATCGAAAATCACGGGCCCCATATTGTCAAAGCCCGCCACCGTCATCTGCACCATCTTCAAGTTGGGCATTTCCCCGAGGTGCGCTTTCAAATAGAAGTGTTCGCAGAGCGCGACCTCCATCTCCTCATGGTTCTCGCAGACCTCGCTGGGCGCCTGATTCGGGCGCGCCAGGGTAATCTCATAGCCAAGGGAACGGATCGCCTCAAGCTCAGATTCGGTCAGGTTGTAATTGTCGGCAATAAACAGTTTGATCATGGCGTTCCCCCGCTCATTTCGCCCATTCCGGTAGATACAGCATCTCTTTTTCGATCTCGGCAAGGGTGGATGCGCCCGTCATCATCATGGCTTCCCGCAGCTCGAACTTGAGTTTCTTGGTATAACAAGAAACCCCCTCGCTGTCGCCGCCGTAGACCGCGACGGCATACGGACGGCCGATCAGAGCGCCCGTAGCGCCCAGCGCGCGGATCTTGAAGAGGTCGGCGCCGGTGCGGATCGCTCCGTCGATCAGGATCTCCATCCTGCCGCCGACTGCATCCGCAATGGAGGGAAGCATTTCCACGGGAGCAGGAGCCTGCTCCAGCACGCGGCCGCCATGGTTGGACACCACGATGCCGGCAACGCCCGCCTCGAGGCACTTCTTCGCGCCCTTCGGCGTCATAACGCCTTTGATAATGACCGGAATGCTGACGCTGGCACACAGCTTTTCAAGATTTTTGACCGAGTGCGGCATGACCGGCACAGGGCCGCCCTGCACCAACGCAAGACCGGCGCCGTCCAGATCTGTGCAGACCGCGAGGGCGCCAGCCTGCTCGCAGCGCTTGAATTCATCGAGCAGAACATCAAGCGGATAGGGCTTGATGGTGGGGATCCCGCGCCCTTCGAACTCTCTGCACATGGCAAGCGAATCATTGAGCGCCTTCTCTCCGCTGGCAGGCAGAAAGGAGAGCCCATCCTGCTCCACGGCGGAGCGCAGCACCGCACGGTAAAACTCCTCGCTCTGATATTTGGGGCCGTATTGCGTTTGGCAGGTCGCAAGCGGCGCAACAAAGGCGGGCAGTGCGAAGCGCTTGCCGAGGAACTCCACCGAGTAGTCGATCTCTCCCAGCTCATAGATGGTATCCAGGTGCAGCTTGATCTCCTGGAGTTTCTGATAGCTGCGCACAAAGCCGATTCCGGTGCCCTTTCCTCCCGGGCCGGGCATCACACCGCGGCAGGCCTCTCCGTTGCACTCTTTGCACACCTTACAGGTCAGCATGTCCTTGCGGGCCACGTCACAAACCTCTTTCCATGTCAGGGCTTTGGCGGTTTCACTCATTGCATTCGGGCTCCTTTCAGCCGGCCGCTTCGGCCGGAAATTTACGTCTCAAATCCAAGGGAAACGATTGCGGCTTCTCCCATAATTTTGCTGAAAAGGGAGGAAATTCCTTTCTGATTATAGCACAGGACCTGCCTGTTGCACAAGGGCGCGGACCGCCCGCAAGAGATGGGGTCGCTCTATGAAACTTCAATTGCACGACCAAGCGCAAACGACCAGATCACGCAGCGGGTCACGGGCCGCCCTCTCATGCGGCGATAGGCCTGCGCATACAGCAAAAGCTGCTTTCGGTAGCGCTGTGCCAGAACCTCCGCGCTGCGTACCCGATCGGTCTTGTAGTCGACCAGCACCACGTCGCCCTCCCGTTCAAACACGCAGTCGATCACGCCCTGGAGCAAAAGCTGCTCCGCGGCGGCCTGCGGCGCAAGGTCGGGAAGGAGCTCCCCTGCGGGAGTGAGAAGGGTGAATTTCAGCTCCCGCTCCAGTTTGTCCGCACTCAGCATTTCGGTAAAGAGGGCGCTGTCTGTAAAGGTTTTTATCTGTTCCATTGAAATCAGCTTGCGCTGCCCCTCACTCAGGAAGCCGCGCTCCACCAGATAATCGAGCTCGGCACAGGGGTCTTCTGCAAGTCCCCGCAGATAGGCGAACTGCACCAGCTCATGCATGGCGGTCCCCGCCTCCGCCGGCGTTGCATCCCTGCTCTCTTTCAAAAATGAAGGCCGCCTGAAGTCGCCCTGCGGCTGCCGGTAAGCGGCGAGTCTCGCTGAAGCCGGCGCATCGTCAGCCTCTTCACGGCGGGAGAGATCCTTGAGCCGCGTTACAGTCAGCTTTGTAGGGAGTGCCGACGCGGGGAAATCCGGAAGCGCGGGCGGGAGGGTAAAGGCGGGCGGCTCCTCGCGGAGGAGCTCCTCTTCCTGCCCTCTTTGACAGCTCTCCTCCTTTTCCTCCCTATGCCGTTCAGGGTCGAACACAAGGAATCGACAGGCAAGCTCCGTCTTTTTCCTGAGGACGGGCAATCCGTACCACGCACAAAGGGGCTCGCCGGCCGAAGTGCTTTGCAGCGCCAGAAGCAGAATCTCTCCGAGACTTGCCGCATCGAGCAGCTGCGCAGGATGAACCTTTCCATCCTTGAGCAGAACGGGATCTACAGACGAGAGACCTCCGCGGTTTCCCCGCGCATCCAGCACGAGCAACAGGCGTTCGGTCGGCCTTGTCAAGGCCACATAGAGGCAGCGCAACTCCTCCGCCATCCGCTCCCGCTCGCTGCGGGCGATCACGCCGGCCCGCTGCAGGGTGTTGAATTCCACCATGCGTTTGGTATCCCGCAGCTTTAAGCCGATCCCGACTTCATTTTGGATCACGAAGCGCTGCCGCTGGTCGGTGGTATTGTGCGGACTGCCCAGCCCGCAGAGGATCACAACCGGAAACTCAAGTCCTTTTGACTTGTGGATACTCATGATG
>JAFRSP010000022.1 GCA_017427525.1 Clostridia bacterium | reverse complement strand
CTGCGACAGCAGAGAAGCCTCTCTTGCGGATTTCCGGAAGCAGCCCAATCCCATGAGCAAGATCAAAAAAGTGATCGGTGTGATCAGCGGCAAGGGCGGCGTGGGAAAATCTCTCGTCACTTCGATGCTGGCTGTTGAGATGAACCGACTCGGCTACCACAGCGCCATCCTGGACGCCGATATCACCGGTCCTTCTATCCCCAAGGCCTTCGGCATCACCAAGAAAGCCGAGGCCACGGAATTCGGTCTTCTGCCGGTTTCCAGTAAGTTCGGTGTCGATGTAATGTCTGTCAACCTCCTGCTGCCCGATGAAACCGATCCCGTTGTCTGGCGCGGCCCGATCATCGCGGGCGAGGTTGAGCAGTTCTGGACCGACGTGATCTGGAAAGATGTAGACTTCATGTTCGTGGATATGCCTCCCGGTACTGGCGACGTTCCTCTCACGGTTTTCCAATCCATTCCGATCGATGGAATCATTGTGGTCACGAGCCCACAGCAGCTGGTCTCCATGATCGTCGGAAAGGCCATCAAGATGGCGCAGATCATGGAAGTGCCGGTTCTGGGGCTGGTTGAGAATATGAGCTATCTCGAGTGCCCCGACTGTGGAAAGCGCCTGTCTGTCTTCGGTGAAAGCAAGATCGACGAAGTGGCCGATACCTTCGGGCTTCGGGTCCTCGCAAAGCTTCCCATCGACCCCTCTCTGGCCCGCAATGTGGACGACGGTCAGATCGAGCTCTTCGAGGGCGAGTATCTTGGCGACGCCGTCAAGGCCATCGAGGCGCTTTTGTAATCCCAGTTCCTAAAATGAGACCCCCTGTAGGGCGGATCGCCCTGCAGGGGGCTTTTTTTGCTACCCTTCCGGGAAGAGCAGCGCGGCAAGATCTCCGAAGCTGTATCCCATCTCTTCATAGGAGGTCAAAAGCTCATCCAGAATGGCCGCATTGGTGGAAGAGGTCGCGTGTAGCAACAGGATCGCTCCGTTGTGGATACGCGGCAGCAGCTTTTCAAGCGCCTGCTGCCGGGTCGGCTGATTGTCGGTATACCAATCCACATAGGCAAGGCTCCAGAAGACGGTTTTATACCCCATATCCTGCGCCATCTTCAGATTGCTGCGGTTGTATTTCCCCTGTGGGGGACGGTAGAGCTTCTTCATGGGAGCGCCCGTCGTCTCCTCATAGATCGCTTCCAGCCCCTTCAACTCCTTCTCAAAGGCCGCCCGATCCAGGATGCGGCTCATATCGGGGTGGGTATTTGTGTGGTTTCCCACGGTGTGCCCTTCCGCAACCATCCGACGTACCAAATCAGGCTGGGTCGCGATATAGTTCCCCACCAGGAAGAAGACGGCTGGGGCCTTGTGGGCCTTGAGCGCATCCAAAATAGCGGCCGTATTGCCGTTTTCAAACCCAGCGTCGAAGGTGAGGTAGAGAACCGGCTTAGCGGGATCGGCAAGATACAGCCCATCATATTCGGCAAGCTGCTCTGCAGATACGGGACCTACCGGCGGCTCGCCCTCCTTCGGAAAGGAAAGCCCCCAGTTTTCGGTGCCGCCGGAGACCGCGGCGGCGCGCCGCTGAATCACTGCAGCCGCCAGAATGCCGCACAGGCAGGTCGTCAGGCAGACGAGCGCTACTGCCCTGCGCCTCCGGCTGGGCAGTTCCCGAAAATGCGACAGTCCAGGCTCCGTTTTTTTGGGGCGATGCGGCGCAGTCTGCGCACCCCCTATAAAAGGCAGCTTCATCATTTCCCCTCCTTTTTGCTAAAGCCTATGCAAAAAAGAGGCGGGATATGCCCGCGAACATCGCGGCGGGCGAGCGGTATCTCCCGCTCTTCTTCTCAAACGGGATCCGCTCCCGTGAAATTCTTGTCGATCGTGAGCACAGCAAAATAGGTTCCTTCCCATTTGGAAAGCCGCTTTTCGATCTCATTGCTCAGCGCCTCATCACTCATCCCGAGGTCATAGGGCGCAACCACGTCGAAAATCAAATTGGTGTGCGTGGCGCCCGTGACCATGCGAAAATCATGGATGGTCAACCGCGGGCTGATCTCCTTGACCAGTTCCAGGGTTTTGGCGCGCAACCGGTCGGTCCGCTCGTCCCCCACCAGCACGGGATCCATGTGAATGGTTGCGATGCATCCCAGTTCCTCGGCCAGCTCTTTTTCAAGGTTGTCGATAAGGTCGTGAATCTCCAGAAGATCCTCTTTGGACGAAACCTCTGCATGCAGCGAGATCATGCAGCGGCCCGGGCCGTAATCGTGCACCACGAGATCGTGGATCCCGAGAATGCGGGAATCCTTCATGACCAGCTGCCTGATCTGATCGACAAACTCGGGATCGGCCGGATTCCCCAGCAGGAGGGAAAGCGTTTCGCTCGCCGCTTTGTATCCCGCAACAAGAATGAAGATCGCCACCAAAAGGCCGCAGGCCCCGTCGACATTGAGATGAAAGATCCCCTGAACCAGCATCGAGAGCAGCACAACAAAGGTCGCCACGCTGTCGCTCAGCGAATCGAGGCTGGTGGCCCGCATGGCGGCAGAATCGATCGCTTTGGCGGCGGTTCGGTTGTATGCCGCCATATAGAGCTTCACGGCAATCGAGGCCACGAGGATCCCCACGACCAGAAGGCTGAATTCCGGCTGCTCCGGGTGCAGCAGTTTCTGGATGGATGACTTTGCAAGTTCAAATCCCATGAGCAGAATGGCCATTGAAACGACAAAGCCCGAGATATACTCCATGCGTCCGTGCCCGAAGGGATGGTCGGGATCCGGCTTTTTCCCTGCCAGACGGAAGCCGACCAGTGTGATCAGAGAAGAGCCCGCATCCGAGAGGTTGTTGAAGGCGTCGGCCATGATGGCGATAGAGCCCGCCAAAAGCCCCGCAAACAGCTTGCCGGCAAAGAGCAAAAGATTCAAAACGATTCCCAGCACACTGCACAGCGTGCCGTACTTTCGCCGCACCTCGGGAGAAGAGACGTTCTGTGCATCCGGGATATAGGTTCGAACAAGATAAGAAAACATGAAAAGACTCCTTTGAACAAGGATCGCGGCGCTCCTGCCAAACCCTGCCGCGTAGGAAGCTTTGCAAATATACAGACGCCGCCCTGTATCGGGCGGCGTCAAAAGAAAACCGGTTTTTCTCGTGCGGCGCGCAGCGCACGCTTCTCCATTGCCTGCTGTGCGCGTTATTCTGCCTCTGCCTCATCGTTCAGGCTGCGGAGATTGTTGAAAACCCTGTTGGTATGATCGAAGGCCAGATGGCTGGCAAGCTCCCCATCCCCCTTGGAGATGGCGTCGAGCAGCTTGCGATGCTCCTCCAGCATCAGCGACGGACGACCCGGATTGGTCAGAGATTTATGCCTCGCCACCTTGATGAAGTTATGAAAGCTGCCCATCATGGAGCGAAGCGGACGGTTTTTGCTGGCCTTGCAGATCACATCGTGGAAGCGGGAATCCAGCTCCAGGATCTTATTGAGATCGTCTTTGTTTACATAGAACTCGGTCAGATTGAGCGTTTCCTCCAAATCCGTGAGCTCTTCCTGGGTGATGCGCTCCGCGGCCAGACGGGCGGCAAGCCCTTCCAACGTCAGCTTGATAGCGTAGATATCGTTGACATCCTGCTCGCTGACCCCGAGCACTACCGCACCCTTATTGGGGATGCACTCAACTAGTCCCTCGAGCTCAAGCTGACACAGCGCCTCACGCAGCGGTGTGCGGCTGACCCCGAACTCTTCGCACAGATCTTTCTCTGTGAGATTCGTTCCCGATGGATACTTTCCGTTCAAAATATCCTGCTCGAGTGCCTGAAACACACGATTTCGCAAATTGAGCTTCGCACCCGACCCCGACTGGGTCCGGTCAGGCAAACCGATAAACATGACGTCGTTCCTTTCTAATCCGAAATGGGATTGGATTTGTTGTATACAAGAATCCGCCAAATACATTGTAACCCATTTCAGCAGTTTCCACAAGAGCGAATTGAGAAGAAAACAGAGTTTTTTTCATTTTCTCCAAATCTCATTCAAAATGATTGCTCTGTTCATCATTACAAAACTCAACTTGTGTACAGGAATCGCGTTTGCCTTCCGGAAGGAACATCAAAGAGCTTCTGTTGCGGAGATGGCCGCCCGCAGCATATCAAAGCTGACAGGATAGGGCAGATAATCCATATCGTTGCTGGTCAGCGCCTTTTCCACGACCGGCTTGAGCAGCGCATCATCATTTTCCACTCCGAAGTCTGCCAGCGTGACAGGCGTGCCGAGCGAGCGCAGGAAATCGCGGAGCACCAGCGCATCTTCCCGGTTGTTATCCAGCATGAGCTGCACCAGGATTCCGTAGGCCACAATGTCGCCATGGAGGAAATTCTTCTCCACCTGCGGCAGCAGCGAAAGGCCGTAGCAGACCGAATGCGCCACGGCGCCGTTGTAACGATCCTCCACCAGCAGCGAGACGAGTCCTGTCGTGACCACGTTTGCCAGTACCGCTTCCCGGAGCGCATCGGAGGTGATGTCGTTCTTGCAGTCGTCGAGCGCCTGCTTGCCCCTGCTCAGCAGCGGACGATAGCACAGAGCGCTGATCTCGCGGCCCAGCGCGGAGGAGTGCGGAAGATCGTCGCCGCGGGAGGCGAAGCAGCACTCAAAATGCTTGGCTATGGTATCCCCCATTCCGGCACGCAGATAGCGGTCGGGCGCCTCGGCCAAAATCTTGGTGTTGATAAAGCAGTGGGTCGGGGGCGCTTTGAAAAGCACGGTGCGGTCATGGGTGTGGTCTGCATGGTAGACGACCGAGAGCGCGGAGGTTGCCGCACAGGTTGCCGCAATAGTGGGAACGGTGATGACGGGCAGTCCCAGGTTGTTGGCCACGCCCTTGGCAGTATCCAGCGCCTTGCCGCCTCCCATGCCGACGATAAAGTCAATATCCAGGGTCTGCGCTTCTTCGGTCAGTTCATTGATCCGGGCAAAGGTGCACTCGCCGCCGTGCCAGCGGGTTGCCACAATTTCCAGTCCGCTCCCCTCGATGGCTTTCAAAAAAGAGGGCAGGGCTTTTTCCATAGCGGTTTTCCCGCCGATGAGCAGCATCTTGCTGCCGAGCTTCTTGCAGACGCTCGGAATGGCATCATACGCATCTTCTCCGATGGTGTAGGGGCAAAAAGAAACATAGTCAGACATAGTGATGTACTCTCTCCTTTTTGAAAATTGGCCGCGTCTCAAAAGAATCGCGCCCTGATCGCGTCGCTTTTCGCTTCGTCGCCTTGCGCGGAAAAATCAATCCTCCGGCAGCCAAACCGAAAACCCACGAATTCATTGCAAATAGTGTATCATACGCTCCCGGAAAAGACAATGCTTCCCGCTGAAAAGATTGCAGAATTGTCAGAGCGGCTTTTTCCGATATCCGCGCGGCGGTTTGCATGCGGGGAAGGCGCTCTGACGCCCCCAGTTTTCCCAACTCCCTTAAAACGGCCGGCGCGGGCGGAATCCTTGTCAAATCCCTGAAAGCATGGTAGAATATCGGGGAAATATGCCGGTGTGCAGACGCATAGGCCGGCGTGAAACAACAAGGAGGAGCTTCCCCTATGAAGGCCATTCTTACCGTTCTCGGACATGATACGGTCGGCATCCTTGCCAAAATCAGCGCCGAATGCGCCAATGTGCACGGCAATATTATCGAGGTCACGCAATCGGTGCTGCAGGAGATGTTTGCCATGATCATGCTGGTCGATATCACGAATCTCACCTGCACCCTCTCCGAATTCCAGGAGCGGATGACCGAGGTGGGGCGGCGTGAGAAGCTGGTCGTCCATGTGATGCACGAAGACATCTTCAACTCCATGCACCGTATTTGACAGGATAAGGAGGCTTGTCATGCTCAACACAAGCGATATTTTAGAGACGATCCAAATGATCCAACAGGAGAATCTCGACGTCCGCACCATCACCATGGGCATCTCGCTCTTCGACTGCATGGATAACGATATCGAGAATTCCTGCATCAAGGTCTATGAAAAAATCACCCGCTGCGCCGGCAGACTGGTCGAGGTGGGCGATGCTCTGGAGAAAAAATACGGTGTTCCCATCATCAACAAACGGGTCTCGGTCACCCCGATCGCCATGCTGGTCGGTGCGTCGGGCGGCGACCCCGTGCGCTACGCGCTGACGCTGGAAAAGGCGGCAAACGCCCTCGGGATCGACCTGATCGGCGGCTTTTCGGCGCTGGTACACAAGGGTTTTTCCCCCGGCGACGAGGCTCTGATCCGCGCGATTCCCCGCGCGCTCGCCGAAACCACTCGGCTTTGTTCCTCGGTCAATGTGGGCTCCACCAAGTCCGGCATCAACATGGATGCGGTCGCCCTGCTCGGCCATACGGTGCGGGAGGCCGCCGAGCTCACGCAGGACAACAACTGCGTCGGCGCCACCAAGCTTGTGATCTTCTGCAACGCACCCGAAGATAACCCCTTCATGGCCGGCGCCTTTCACGGCCCCGGCGAGCCCGACTGCGTGGTGCACGTGGGGGTATCCGGTCCCGGCGTGGTCCGTGCAGTGCTGCAAAAGGTCGGAGGCGGCTGCGATCTCACGGAGGTGGCGGAGCTCATCAAGAAAACCGCCTTCAAAATCACCCGCGTCGGACAGCTCGTGGGCACGGAGGCCGCCCTCATGTTGGGAGTTCCCTTCGGCATCGTCGACCTCTCGTTGGCCCCCACCCCTGCCGTGGGCGATTCGGTCGCCCATATCCTCGAGGAGATCGGCCTTGCCCGCTGCGGGACCCATGGAACCACGGCGGCCCTGGCTCTGCTCAATGACGCCGTGAAGAAGGGCGGTGTGATGGCCTCCTCCTCCGTGGGCGGGCTCTCGGGTGCCTTCATCCCCGTTTCGGAAGACGCCGGCATGATCGCCGCGGCGCGCAGTGGTGTGCTGACCATCGACAAGCTTGAAGCCATGACGGCGGTCTGTTCGGTCGGGCTTGACATGATCGCTGTACCCGGCGACACCACGGCCGAGACCATCTCGGCTATCATCGCCGACGAGGCCGCCATCGGCATGATCAACTCCAAGACCACCGCGGTGCGGGTGATCCCCGCGATCGGACATCAGGAGGGCGACGAACTCGAGTTCGGCGGTCTCTTCGGTTCGGCCCCTGTCATGCCGGTGCACAGGGAATCCCCCGCCGCCTTCATCTCCCGCGGCGGCAGGATCCCCGCTCCCCTGCAAAGCCTCAAAAACTGACGGGGCGGCCACTCGGCAACCCTGTCGAATGTGAAAATGCATAGATCAACGAGAAACCGACGCTACCATCGGGTCAGAAAACCCTGCCTTTTGAGAGTCGGCATATAAACTGTCTGCTCATAAGAAAATGAGGTTCCGTTCCTCGGCGAATCGTCGGCTTGCACAAGACTTGAATGTTCGAAAAGCTCAAGAAACCGCCATGCGGGTTTTCGGGATACATCAAAAAGAAAAAACGCACTTGCTGCCGGGGAAAATCTCCGGCAGCATTCTTCTTTTGCAGGATTTCGGAGTTGCCTTGACCGCTGCAAAGGCGCTTTCCCATAAACTACAGCATGCCACAATTCCGGAAAAACGGCGTGCACGGGCCTCAATTCAACTCAAATAATAACCCAAATCGACCTAATAGGAATAATGCCTGCCGCGGTGCAGCCACTGCTCCTTTCCCGCCGTCCGCCTCCGGTCCGGCACCGAAACCCGCACCAGAACGATATCCTCTCCCAGGGTCTCGATCTCGTTCCAGTCTATGATATAATCCTCCTCCCGTCCGAAGAGCCCAAACAGGCGGCTGGGGCCCGGCACCACGAGGGCTTCGATCCGTCCCTGTGTTTCGTCGATCTCAAGATCCATGATATATCCGAGCCGTCTCCCGTCCCGGATATTGATCACTTCCTTGCGCCGCAGATCGCCCAATCGCCACACCTTCCACTCCCTCCTTTTCCCTTCACTATATGCAAAAAACGGGCCGAACAGACGCTTCCTTGCGGAAAGCCGTCCTTCGGCCCGTTTGTGTTTCGTCTCTCTTCTGCCTTCTGCGGGGAAGAGCGGCGGCACATGGTTTTCCCGCGGCCCCTTTTTGCCGCCTGTTTTTCTCCTAGAGGTTTTTCTTGATCCGCTCAATTGCGCCCTTCTCCAAACGGCTGACCTGCGCCTGGCTGATTTGAATCTCCTTTGCCACTTCCATCTGTGTGCGGCCTTCAAAAAAGCGCAGGGCCAGAATCCGTTTCTCCCGCTTCGAGAGCGACTGGATCGACTCCCGGATGGAGAGTTCCTCGACCCAGTTCTCTTCGAGGTCAAAAGGATCCGCCACCTGATCCATCACGCAGACCGTGTCTCCCCCATCGCTGTAGACCGGGTCGAACAGGGAGATGGGGTCCAAAATGGCGTCGAGCGCCATCACGACCTCCTCTTTCTTGAGACCGAGTTCCTTCGCGACCTCCTCCACATGGGGTTCCCGCGAGAGCTCGGCCGTCAGTCTCTCCCGCACGGTCAGGGCCTTGTACGCCGTGTCGCGGAGCGATCGACTTACCCTTACTGCGCTGAAATCCCGCATATGCCGACGCAGCTCCCCCACGATCATGGGCACCGCATAGGTAGAGAATTTGACCTGATAGCGCAGATCGAAATGATCCACCGCCTTAATCAGACCGATACAGCCCACCTGAAAGAGGTCGTCGACCATTTCTCCGCGCCCGATGAAGCGCTGGATCACGCTGAGTACCAGACGCAGGTTTCCCTCGATGAATTCCTGCCGCGCCGTGCGGTCTCCCTGCGCGATCCGGCGCAGCAGCTCTTCGGTCTGCGCGGCCGACAACACCCTCAGTGTCGTCGTGTTGACCCCGCAGATCTCCACCTTGGTATGCTGCAACGGCTTCTCCCCCTTTTCCACGGCGCCGAAGGTTGCCCTTCCGACGGCTTTTTCTGTGAAAAAGTATGAGCGTTTTCTTTTTCCTTTATTCGGTCGGGCATCCGCAAAGAAATCTTCCAGTTTTTGTGCAGCGCCCATTTTCCTTTTTGGGACGTTTACGATTCGTTTCCTGCAATCTCCGCACGCAGTTTTGCCAGGATTTTCTTTTCCAGCCTGGAAATGTAAGATTGTGAAATACCCAGCAGATCGGCAACGTCCTTTTGTGTTTTCTCTTTGCCTCGCATCCCAAATCGGTATTCCATGATGCTTCGCTCCCGTTCCTCCAATCTGGAAACCGCCTCGTAAAGCGCCTCCTTTTCCTCCCGTTCCTCAATGCTGCGCGACGTAACGTCGGTATCGGTTCCGAGAATATCCGAAAGCAGCAGCTCGTTTCCGTCCCAATCCACTGTCAGTGGCTCGTCGATCGAGACGTCGCGGCGCAGATTGTGGGCCTTGCGCAGCGTCATGAGGATCTCGTTGTCGATGCAGCGGGAGGCATAGGTGGCAAGCTTGATACCGCGCTCTACGCGGAAGGAGTTGATGGCCTTGATCAGCCCGATCGACCCGATCGAAATCAGATCTTCCACGCCGATCCCACTGTTTTCGTATTTTCTTGCAATGTAGACCACCAGCCGGAGATTGTGCTCGATCAGCTCGTCGCGCACCCTGCGGTCTCCCTGGGGCAAAAGGGCTAAAAGCTCCGCCTCTCTCTCCTTGGTCAGCGGCAGGGGGAGCGTATCCGACCCGTGGATATAGAAAACCGAAGGAGCCGGCAACCCCAGAAACCGCAACACCGCCCTGACAATCGCAGCCCTCGCATATGCAAACACCGTAAACTGCACCTCAGATCGCCTCCTTTGCAAATGATTGATCCGCCCCATCGGATTCCCCTGCAATCCTTCGTCCGCCAGCTGCAAATTCGTGCGGCAGCAACAGGGAAATACCGCGGTCAGAAGAGAGCGGTTGCTCGGTAAGCGCCACAAAAAACTGCTCAAACATCTCATTCCTTCCCTTTCTGCGCAAAAGCAGCCGCTCCCCTTTCAGCGCAGGAAGAAGGGTCTCCCCTGAAATGGTGGCACACGGCAGCAGCACCATCCCCTCTTTCAGAGACTGCGGCGTCACCGGGTCGCTCAACAGCATCCGACGCTCCAACACCACAGCCGGTCTCCCTGTTACCGGTTCACAGAGTGAGCATCCCGAATCCAGCAGCGCCTTCAGTTCCAGCTCTCTTCCCATTACTGTCAGCTGCACAGAGAGCAACTCCCGCCCGATCGTTCCGCGTCCGAAAACGCGATAGACCAGCAGACAGATAGGGTAGGAGACGGCAAAATACAGCAGGAAGGTCTTCGGGCCGATATCGATCCACGCCATCCCGTTTTGCAGCGAGAAGCACATGCCGTCTCCCACCAGATAGTAGAGTCCGAACACGGCTCCCCCCAGCGCCGCCGAAAGACAGAAAAAGACCAGCGCGCAGCGCAGAAGTCTGGCTTTTCCGCCTGCGCTGAAGGAGACGGCAACCATGAGCAGACCGGCCCCGATCCGACCTCCTGTCCCGCACAGCGCCGATTCCGGACACAGTGCGCAGACGACCGCATATCCCGCTCCCGCGAGCGCCCCAACTGCCATTCGGGCCATCCCTGCCGATTCGCGGAGCAGCCTGCGCGTTCCGTCGAGCAGCAGGAAATCCACTGCACAGTTGAAAAGAAAGAGCAGATCCAGATTGACGGTGCGCACATCCTTTCCCCCTTTGCAGCGCGGCGTTGTCTCTTTGGCATATTGTAGCGCCCTCTGCTTTCAGATTTTGTCTGTTCCGGTTGTGAATCAAAAAACATTTTCACCTCTGATTTGCATTTTACCGTCTGCTTTAGTATAATAGGGGTTGAAATCCCGCAGCGCTGCGAAAGGGAGTGATCCGATGAAAAAAATGCTGACCTCTGTTCTCTGCCTGATGCTGCTCTTCTCGCTGGTTCTCCCCGCTTCGGCAGAGACTCCGAAAGACTTTAGCTGCCGTCTGCTCTACAATCCCTGGAACAGCATGGGGGCGGACGAGGCTCCGGAAGATATGGTTTCGCTCTATTCTCTTTCCATTGTGGTCAGCCTCTCCTCGATCAAGCTCGACCGGCAGTCGGCCTCCTTTGCCCGCGCCATGTTCGACGCCATGATACAGGACGGCGTGACCAACTACATGGTGGTGAGCGGATATCGCACATATGCAAAGCAGCAGCAGCTCTATGCCGATAAGCTGGCCTCCTACAAGGCCCTTGGCTACAGCGACGAACAGGCCGACCAGCTCACCCGCACCATCGTGGCGGTGCCGGGAACCTCCGAGCATCAGAGCGGGCTCGCCATGGATATCTCCAATACGGCGCAGGGCGGCACCCTTTCGGGCAACGTGGAAAAGAGCGCCGTGGGCGCCTGGCTGAAGGAAAGGGCCTGGGAATTCGGATATACGCTCCGCTATCCCAAAGACAAATCCAATCTCACGGGCATCATCTATGAACCGTGGCATTTTCGCTTTGTGGGCGCGCCCCATGCACAGATTCTTCAGGAGCGCAGTCTCTGTCTTGAGGAGTATATCACGCTGACCAAGGAGCAGGGGCGTACCGTCACCTTTACGGATAAAAACGGGATCTCCTATCGCATCTCCTATGCCGATACGCCGGGCGACTACGATCTGACCGAGACCGGCGTTTCGATCAACCCCATCGCCAATGAGGGCGACGGGTATCTGGTCACCGAAATCATTCACAGCCCGCTCAAGACTCCTCTGCGTTGGAGCTGATAGACCTTAAGCCGGCGAAAAGCAAAAACGGGACTCTCGTTTGCCTTATCGCCGGCTTTTGCTTTCCCGCAACGGACTTGACGAAAGGAGTCTTTTCATGATTCGACCGATCACTCCTGCAGACCGCAGCATATATCTCTCCCTGATGGATGAATTCTACCACTCCCCCGCCGTTCTGCATCCGGTCGATCGCCGGTATTGGGAACGGGCGGTCGACGAGATGCTGCGCAGCGATGCCTATCTGCTCGGCTATCTCTTTGAGCTCGACGGACAGACGGTGGGATATGCCATGCTGGCCCGCGCCTATTCGGCCGAGTGCGGTGGCCCCGTGCTCTGGATCGAAGAACTCTATCTCCGCGAGGCCTTTCGCTCGCGCGGTCTCGGGAGCGAGTTCCTGCATTTTCTGGAGCAGACCTTCACAGATACCTGTTGCCGCTTCCGCCTGGAGATCGAGCCGAGCAACGAGCGGGCGCTTGCACTCTACCGCCGCCACGGGTTTGAGCCTCTTCCCTATCTCCAGATGATCCGGGACTTCCCCCGTTGAGCAGATCTCTCCCCCGGGGCTGCAACCTCGAGCAAAAGGGCGGCATTGCGAACCACACAGGCAAACTGTGCTTAAAAAAACAACCGTTTACACACGCACGGCCCAACATCGGAAAAGCGGGCAAAGCATGCGCAGAGAACAGGAATGCAAGGAGGAGAAAGGATGGAGCACACCTGTCCCATTTGCGGAAAACCCATGACGCGTGAAGGCTTTTGCGACAACTGTTATAAAAAGGTGCAGCAGCGCTTTCCGGACGACGAATGGGAATATCTGGACATCGAAGAGATCCGCGCCGCACTGGATGAGGCTCAGGGCGCTCCAGTCCGGCCCCTGCGTGAGGTAAGGAGTGTTGAGCGGGTACATACCGACGCGCTCAAGCCGGAGATCGATGTCTCGACCTGTGCCTGCTGCAAACAGCCCATCGGCCGAAAAGACCGCCTGGCTGTGGAATTGAAAGACGGTCACAGAGTCTGCAGCAATTGCGTATCAAAAGTCCGCATCCTGTATCCCAAAGACTATACCTGGCAATATGTCTACCGGGGATCGGACGATATCGACAAAAACGACTATGAGGAAGAAAGCCTCTGGATTGACCCCTTGCGGGAGCTCAGCTCCTATGAATTCCTCTCCTCCCTTCAGGACGCCGAAAAGGAGCGCGGGCTGCGCCGGGAACGGTATGGGAACGCTCCGGCCTATTTTCGCGTGGACAACAACAAGCGGATCATCCATGAAGCCAGCAGAGGCCGAATCGTGATCAAAAACGAATACGCCATCTCCGGCACGGTCCTGCTGGGCGAGATCGAGGCGGGCAGGCGAGCTCAAGTCAAGCGGCGGGAAAACAGCTATTCCTTTGAAATTAAACGCGTTGAGACGCCGGTCAGCGATACGCTCAGCATGGAAAAGGCCGACCGCATCGGCGAAGGGTGCTACGGCCAACTGGTTCTGGAAGTGGATGCGACCTGCATCTATCCCGGCGATATCCTTGCCATTCATTAGCGGGAGGAGTGCACCATGTCAGACGTTATCAATGCAACCGAGAGAATGGATCTGGGCCCCTGTGTGATCTGCGGCCGGTCGGCCTATTCGGTTTACGAGGGCAATGCGATCCGATTGAAAGACAACTCGCCTCTTTGCGATCATTGCGTGCGGCGGCTGCGCTTTCTCTATCCCGCCAGCCAAGAGTTTTCTCACGGAGAGGTTCGCCGGATCGATCCGCTTGCAGATCTCACCGTCGAGGAAGTGATCCACGTGATCGGAGAGGCCGGCGAAAAGCTGGAGGATCTGCGGGAGCAGTACGCCCCCTGGAACGCGGTGTTTCGTATCGATTCCTGCTCCACAGAAAAGCAGGGGCTGTTTAAGTCTCCGAAAATCTTCGTCACAGGCTACGTGCTCTTTGGGAAGTTCAATCTCGGCGACTCTGTCACGCTTTTGCAGGACGGAAGGGAGACCAAGCTCACCATTCAGGAGCTTGATTCGAATGTGGCGGGCGGCGAGCCGGGCGCGGCCGGCTATGAGAACACCCTGCATGTGGCACAGAAAGGGCTTGTTTTTCGCTCGGGTTCCCTGCTCGTAAAGGCATGATTTACCATTCATTTGGGCGCGGCAGCCATGTCGGATGCGCCCTGTCAGGCGGAGCAGTCTCTTAAAAGAGACCGCTCCGCCTTTTTTCTATCTGTTTTCTTCCGGTGCAGCCTTTCGATACCGTGCTCCATCACTTTGCGGCCTTTTGAATATTGCGGCGTTTTTTCGTTCATACTTTTCACAAAGACCGCTCGATTCAAATTCGGAAAACGACAGGCCGTCTTGAGCCTGTGAAAGGGGAAAACCGTGAAACAGAACTCCGCTTCCGACATGAGCAACAAAAAAACACCATCCTCTGTCGGCCCGCAGCCGGCCCGCGTGCAGATGACGTCGCAGCTTGCGGAGAACCGCCGTCAGATGGAGGACCTCTTTCAAAACGACGGCACCTTTCGTGTCCGTGAGCTTGAGGGGATCGACGGCTGCCGTGCTGTTTTGTATTTTATAGACGGTATGATCAAAAGCCGCACGCTCAACGAAGATATTATCCCCCCGCTTCAGCTTGCCCCTCTGGGCGGTTCCTCGCCGGACATGGTGATTCGGTGCGTGCTCTCTGCCTGCGACTGTCAGACCGAAGCCAGCTTTGAAACGCTGGCCTTTTTGCTCTCCCTTGGAAACACCCTGCTCTTCATTGATCAGATGGAGCAGGCCATTGTGATCGATACCAAAAACTGGACGGTGCGCGCTGTGGAGGAGCCCGATAACGAGCGGGTTCTGCAGGGACCGCGCGAGGGCTTCAACGAATCGCTCCTGACCAATCTCTCTCTGGTGCGCCGCCGCCTCACCGGCAGCGATTTCAAAGCGGAATTTCATATTTTGGGCGACACCTTCAAAAACGTTGCCAGCATCTGCTACCTTGAAAGCTGTGTCGACCTGAAGGTCTTAAACCTGGCTCGCCGGCGTCTGAAGGGCGTACGCGCCACCGCTGTGCTCGACAGCAACTATATCGCCGAGCAGATCCACGACAGCGACTCATCTCCCTTCCGCACCATCGGCTCGACCGAGAGACCCGATATCGTCGCCGCCAAGCTGCTCGAAGGACGCATTGCCATCTTCTGCGAGGGCTCTCCCTCGGCCATCACGGCCCCCTTTCTCTTCCTGGAGCTCTTTCAATCCAATGAAGACTACTATGTCAGTCACCACTACGCCTCCTTCCAGCGGATCTTGCGCATCACGGGCTTTTTTGTCTCGGTTTTGATCCCTGCCTTCTTTGTGGCGCTCGCCTGTTATCAGCCGAATCTGCTGCCCTCTGCTCTTGCCATCACCATCGCAAAAGCGCGGCAAACCGTGCCCTTCTCCACTCTGAACGAGGCGATCCTCTTGCTTGTGATCTTCGATCTGCTTCGGGAGAGCGGCGCCCGTTCTCCCAGCAATGTCGGACAGGCTCTGGCAGTGGTCAGCTCCATCGTACTCGGGCAGGCCGCCATCGAAGCCGGTTATATCGGAGCCCCGATTCTGATTATCACGGCCTTCTCCTGTGTCACAGGTGTGATGCTTCCCCGTTTGATCGGAGCTTCGCTGCTCTATCGCTATGCCATTCTGCTTCTCACGGCAACCTCGGGCTACCTCGGCTTCGTGGTCGGTTTCTATCTTCTGCTGCTTCAAATGTGCTCCATCGAAAGCTTCGGGATCCCCTACACGCAGTTCCTCTATCCCTCTTCACAGATCCAGACCGGCGATGTCTTTCTGCGCGACTCTTGGAGAAAGCTCCGCGCCTTTCCAATCTTTTCTGCCAAAAAAAGGAGAAGTCGTTCGTGAAACAACTGGGGACTTGCCTGATCGTGTTCTTATTTGCGTTCTTTCTTTGCTCTTGCTGGGATTATACCGAACTCAATCAGCGCCACATTGCCACAGGTCTTTCAATCGATCACGGAGAGAATTTACCCTATCTCATGACGGTGGAGCTCATGAGCTTCGAGGACGGTAAGGCGACCGACCGGCTGATCTGCGCAGAGGGCGATTCCCTAGACTCCTGCGTGCAGGGGCTGATCCGTCAGCTCGGGCGCACTCCCTACTGGAATCACGCCAAGCTCATCCTGCTGGAAGAATCCCTCTTCGAGGAAGAGGGAGTTTCCCTGCTCGACTGGTTCCTCCGTGCGCATGATTTTTCACTCGGGATTTTGGTGGCGGAGGCGCAAGGGTGCGCCGCATACGAGATCTTGAGCTGTTCGATGGGAGCCGATCCCAACGCGCTCGCCATCAATCAGATGCTCGACGACCAGGTTGCCTTCGGGCAGATCCCTGCCTGCCCCCTGTATCGCCTTTACAACGCGATGATGGGCGATGGGCAGTCGGTCTCGGTCCCTCGGCTTACCCTGATCCCTCAAAGGGAAGGCATATCTGAGCCAGACTTCTCCGGCGAAGGCAGTTCCTCCGGGGGTTCTTCCTCTTCCGGAAAGCCCGATTCTTCCGACTCCGGCTCTTCGGCGCAGCAAAGCGATTCCGAGCAGAATGTCATCGCCTATTCCGGCACGCTGACGATTGAAGGCGGCAAAAGGAGTGTGCAGCCTTGAACAGAAACGAAACCACCCCCTACTCCTATCTGTCCGCTCTGCTGACCGTTTCCCTGCTCGGCAGTCTCCTATCAGCTTCCAAACTGCTCGAGGGCAGCTGCCTCGCCTTTGCTGCTCTGGCAATCGCAGGGGCCCTCATGCTGCTTCTCGCTCCCCTGTTTCTCAGGCTGCTCTCCCTGCTCTGTTTGGAAAAGGGTCGTTTTCCCCTTTCGCTGATGTGGTTTCTCACCGGGCTTTCTCTGCTGCACGGAGCCGTGATCTCTTATTTCACCATTCTCAACCTCCACACCACCTTCCTGCCGCACACGCCGATTTTGGCGCTTTCCGCCCTGCTTTTGGCGGCTCCTCTCGTTTCTCTGCGTCACAGCGATGCGACATTGTTTCGCCTTTCTCACCTGCTGCTTCCCTCCATCACCCTTCTTCTCCTTGTCACGCTTTACTGTCAAACCCAGTGGCGTCAGATCCTCGGCATCCTGCGCTCTCTCCCGTGGCAGGAGGCGCGCGACCTCCCGAAGCAATCTCTGCTCATGCTTGCCCTGGTCTTCCTCAACCCTGCAGTCTCCACCTCCATGCTCTTCCCTGATCTCGACCCGGATATTTTTCTCAAAATCCAACGCAAAGGGGTCTTTGCCGCCACCCTTGCACTTTCGGTTATGCTTCTCATGCCGGTGACCACTCTGGGCGTTCCGCTTTTTCAATCTGTGCGCGACCCCCTTTACTGGGCCGCCGACGTGGTCATTCACGGAACGCCGCTCGTTCGTGTGGACGCTCTGCTGAACACCGTGATCTTTTTTACGACCCTGACCGATCTTTCGCTCTGCCTCCAAACGCTTCGCGTCACTCTGCGGGAGTGGCGAAGGCGAAAACAGGCCCCGTGACGGGGCCGCCCTATCCAGTTCCGTCCAAAAAAGCCCTGTGAGCCGCAGAATCGACCCACAGGGCTTTTTTATTCTGATTTGTTACAGAGAGATCACAAGACCGTTTCGTGCGGCATACAGGGTGTTGAGCCCGTTGGTCTGCACGATCAAAATCTCTTCCAGATCGGTTTGCTCCTCCAGAATCGACTTCGCATAGGCTGCGCCCTCCGGATTAAAGCAATGCGCGATCATTGCGACTTTGCAGCTGCGCCTTTTTGCCTGCTCCACGGCAATCTCCGTCAGGCGCTTGAGAGCCGCCTTGGTTCCCCGCGCCTTATCGATCTGGATCACTTCTCCCTCATCGGCGTCGAGGATCGGGCGAATCTGCATGGCCATGACCAGCTTGCCCACAAGCCGGTTCATGCGGCCGTTCTTGATCATGGGATTGAGATCTTCCAGCACAAACAGCGTGTGCATTTCGCGGATAAACCGCTCCATGTCCTCAATGATCTGCTCTCTTGACAGCCCCTGGTCGATCAGTCTTTTGAGCCATACCACCTGAAGCGCCGGCCCTCCGCAGGCGCTCCAGGAGTCAAACACATGGACCTTGTCGCCGTTGGAAGCGAGATCCTTTGCCGCCATTGCCGACTGATAGGATCCCGACAGCTTGCTGGAGAGGGTAAAGACATAAACCTCTTCCGACCCCTCATAGGCTGCCGCATAGGCGGCAGGCGACGGGCAGGCCGAACGGGCAACATTGGGACTTGCCTCGGTCGCCTCTAAGAATTCTACCACATCCAGATCCATAGTATCGATGAAATCCCGTCCGTCGACCGTGAGGGTCAGCGGGATGGAAATGGCTCCCGTGCGTCGACAAAGTTCCGCGTCAAGACAGCTTCCGCTGTCCGCAATGATCTTGATATCCCTCATTGGTTGTTTCCTCCGTCTCCCTTTTTCAGCTATAGGTCTTCGCGGCTCTCTGCAATCAGAGCGGGTTTACCGAATAGTTGGGCGCCTCTTTGGTAATGAAGATATCATGCGGATGGCTCTCTTTGAGACCGGCTCCAGTGATCCGGACAAACTGTCCTTTTTCCTGAAGCTCGGGGATGGTAGCGCAGCCGCAGTAGCCCATACCGGAGCGAACACCGCCCATAAGCTGGAAGATCGAATCGGAAACCGGCCCCTTATAGGGCACGCGGCCCTCCACGCCCTCCGGTACCAGCTTTTTGGAGCCGTCCTGGAAATACCGGTCTGCCGAGCCCTGTCCCATCGCAGAAAGCGAACCCATACCGCGATAGACCTTGAAGCGGCGTCCCTGGAAGATCTCTTCTTCTCCGGGGGATTCCTCGCAGCCGGCAAACAGAGACCCCGCCATGACCACGTTGGCCCCTGCGGCCAGCGCCTTGACGGTGTCGCCGGAATACTGGAGGCCGCCGTCTCCCACTACGGGGATTCCGGCCTTTGCCGCCACCGTGGCAGCGTTGTAGATGGCCGAGATCTGCGGAACGCCGATGCCTGCCACCACGCGGGTGGTGCAGATCGATCCGGGACCGATTCCCACCTTGATGGCGTCGGCGCCGGCCTCGATCAGGGCGCGGGCTCCTTCCGCCGTCGCCACGTTGCCTGCCAGAACCTGCGCCTCCGGGAAACGTCTCTTGACCTTGCGCAGGCACTCGAGGATCCCCTCCGAATGTCCGTGGGCGGAATCGAGCACCAGCAGATCCACGCCGCAATCCAGGAGCGCCGCGGCGCGCTCGAGTACGTCTCCGGTCACGCCGATGGCGGCGGCGCAGAGCAGCCTTCCCGCATCGTCTTTTGCGGAATTGGGATAGACGACCGACTTTTCAATGTCCTTGATGGTAATGAGCCCGCGCAGCATCCCGTTTTCATCCACGATGGGCAGCTTCTCGATCTTGTGCTTCATGAGGATCTGCTGCGCCTCTTTCAGGGTGGTCCCCACAGGACCGGTCACCAGGTGATCTTTGGTCATCACGTCGCGGATCGGCACGCTGTAATCCTCCAAAAACCGCAGGTCTCTGTTCGTCAGGATACCGACCAGCACGCCCTCTTCACAGACCGGAACGCCGGAGATCCGATATTTGCTCATCAGATCCTCCGCTTCCTGCACCGTGTTGTCGGGGGAAAGGAAAAACGGATTGACGATCACGCCGTTTTCACTTCGTTTGACCTTGTCGACCTCCTCAGCTTGATGCTCAATGCTCATGTTCTTATGGATCACGCCGATGCCGCCTTCTCTGGCCACGCCGATCGCCATCCGCGCCTCGGTCACAGTGTCCATCGCGGCGCTCATCACCGGGATATTCAAGTGAATCTTCGATGTGAGCTGCGTACCGAGATCGATCATGTTCGGCAGCACGTTCGACCAGGCCGGAATCAGCAGCACATCGTCAAAGGTCAAGCCCTCATAGAGAAATTTTTCTTCATAGTTGCAGTTGAGCACGGCTTCTCTCCTCTCTTTCTATCCCACATTATTTTGCCGGATCTGCTCTGTACAGACCCCTGCCCTATTTCCGTTGCCCCATGCGGATTTGTCCCCTGTACTTTCCCGCAAAAGGGGTTCGTTCCTGCGAGTTTCTTTTCTCTGTTTGCCGGCAGCTGTTTTCCCCTTTCGACACTCTCTTCAGGAAACGGGCCTTCGGCAGGAAAAAGATTTTCTTAATATTATAATTGCTTTGTCAGCACATTGCAAGCCCACAGAATAATGTGTATAATACTTTTGAATTCTGTCAGTTTTTCTCGACGATTTCGGAGTGTGTTTTGCGTGAAATCGACCCTTCCCTGCAAAAAAGTCCTGATCGCCACCATGAGCCTTGAGCTGGGTGGCGCAGAAACGCATATCGTAGAGCTTTGCCTCCAACTGCGCGAACGCGGGTTGGAGGTCGTTGCCGTGTCTGCCGGCGGTGTTCTGGTAGAGCGTCTGACGTCTGTCGGGATCCGACACATCGAGGTTCCGCTCAACTCCCGCTCCCCCGCAAGCATGTGGAAGGCCTATCGTCTCCTGCGCCGGATTTTGCGCGGGGAGCAGCCTGACCTTGTCCACGCCCATGCTCGGATCCCCGCCTTTCTGCTCTCCTCTCTGTGCCGGATACAGGGCATTCCGCTCGTCACCACGGTGCATGGGAGCTACGATGTGTCGCTGCCGCTGCGTCTTCTGACCCGATGGGGCAGCAAGAGCCTCGCCGTGAGCGAAGACATCCGCAGCTATCTGGTGCAAAACTACGGGATCGCGCAGCGCGATATTTTTTCAACGGTCAACGGGATTGACGCGCGGCGCTTTTCTCCCAACGAAGCGGAAGGCCGTGCGCTGCGGGAGGAACTGGGGTTGGCAGAACAGGATCTCGTGTTGCTCAGCGTCTCCCGTCTGGACCGGGACGCCGACGGCGGCGTGCTCCGCCTGCTGGACGAGGCTCCTCTCTTAAAGGCGGATCATCCGAATCTCAAGCTCCTGATTGTGGGCGGGGGGGAGCACGAAGCGATACTGCGGCAGCGGGCCGAGGCGCTCAATGCGAAGGCCGATACGCCCTATATTCTGATGACCGGTCCCCGCAGCGATATCCCTCGCTTCTGCAATGCCTGCGACCTGTTTTTCGGCGTCTCCCGCGCGGCGCTGGAAGCGTCGGCCTGTGCCCGTCCGGTTTTGCTGGCCGGCACGGCGGGCTATCTCGGCCCCCTCGACGGGCAGACGCTGGAAGACGCCGTGCGCACCAACCTCACCTGCCGCGGCTTTCCGTGGCCCGAGGAACCCTGCCTCTCCGCTGCCGTCTCCAAGCTTCTGGCGCAGCCGGGCGCGGGCTCTTTTGGGCGAGAGCTGGTACTGCGAGAATATACAGTTGAACGGATCGCAGAAGATGCGCTCACCTGTTACCGTGCCGCCCTGCTCGACAACCGACATGCCCGCTATGATTTTCTGCTGGCCGGCTACTATGGTTATGGCAATGCTGGCGATGAGCTTTTGCTGCATACCATTGTGGAGAATCTGCTTGCCGCGCGGCCGGATGCCGCGATCTGCGTGCTCAACCACACAAGGCAGGCTGCCTCCTGTCGACAGGAGGTCGCGCTCGCCCGGCGCTTTTCCCTGCGCGAGGTGCTCTCTGCTCTGCGCAGAAGCCAGGTGCTGATCTTCGGCGGCGGAAATCTGCTGCAGGATGTGACCAGTTCCAAATCTTTGATCTACTATCTTTTTCTGCTTCGCACCGCTAAGCGACTCGGCTGCAAGACCATGCTTTACGGCAACGGCATCGGCCCGCTCCGCTTCTCCCAAAGCCGGCGATTCTGTGCAAAGGTGCTGCAGACGGTTGACGCCATCACGCTGCGCGACAGTGATTCCGCCGGGCTTCTGGAAGACCTCGGCGTGTCGACAGAGCGGGTCGTGCTGACGGCCGATGAAATCTTCACAGCGGTACAGGAGCCGCTCCCAAAATTCCCCTCTCTTCCGGAGGAGCCCTATCTTGCCGTTTCTCTGCGCAGCTGGGACAAATGCGACGCACAGTTCGTGCCGAAGCTTGCGCGCGCCTTAGACCGGGTCTGCGCGCAACACCGTCTGCCGGTGCTCTTCGTCCCCTTCCAGCCCCAATATGATACCGATCTTTGCCGGCAGACGGCCGAGGCGATGGTCCACGACGCGCAGATCTTTCAGGGGAAGGAAGACGCTCTTTTGAGCGCTATCACCAATGCCAAGGCGGTGGTAGGCATGCGGCTGCATGCCCTCATCTTTGCCGCGGCGGCCGGCGTTCCCTCGGTCGGCATCGTCTACGACAACAAGGTCAGCGCCTTCTTGGAGCTGCTGGGCGAGGGGGTCTCCGTCTCCTGTGAAAACCTGGACGAGTCCCTTCTGGTTCACAGTCTCACCGCTCTTTTATCCGACAACGAAGCGGCGCAGCGCACCAGGGCCTCCGCACAGCGGCTGGCCCGCAGCGCCGCCCAAAATGCCAGGATCGCCTGCAGCCTGCTGAAGGGAGAACCCTCATGAATCCTTCAAAAAACAACCGAATCTTAGGCGTTGACTATGGCGACGCCCGCACAGGGCTCGCCCTTTCCGACCCCCTTGGTCTTCTGGCAAGCTCTTTTACGGTCATCCATGAGCGCAACCCCGAACGGGTGGCCGACCGCGTGGCCGAGGCGGCTCTTCAAAACGGGGTCTCGCAGATCGTTCTCGGCTTTCCCCGCAACATGAACGGCACCGAGGGGCCGCGCGCCGAAAAAACGCTGCTCTTTAAAGAGATGCTGGAGCAGCGTTTTGAAGGCGAAGTCATCCTTCGCGATGAGCGCAATACCACGGTTTCTGCCACGCAGATTCTCAACGAGACCAACGTGCGCGGGAAAAAGCGCAAGGGAATCATCGATGCGGTGGCCGCCACTATTATTCTGCAGGACTATCTCGACAGTCTCCGTTAAAGCAATGGGAACGCTCTTTTCCCCTTCTCCTCGGGAGACGGGCACAGCTTCCCCCACAGGATCACTCGATCAATTTCTTTCGCCTGTCAAAACATCCCAAACGAAACGGCGGCTGCCGCTTCGTTTGGGATGCTTCTTTCCCCAAGGGGATGTGCGAAAGAATCTGTGCGTATTTCCTTGTATATTTCATTTTCGAATTCGCCGTTTTTGCCGGTCTGTTTTCACGGCGCTGCGGTCAATCCGTCTGATTCCACACACGGGCCAAAATTTTCTGCACGTCGTCGGTATCCGCGCAGCCGTCACCGTTCAGATCGGCTTCAAGCCGCTGCCGAGGGGTGAGAGCCCGTTCTTCTGCCGCCGTCAGTCTCCCAGTAAAGATGGCATAGACCAGACGGGCATCCTGCAGATCGACGCGGCCATCCTGATTCACATCCCCCTCCAATCCAAGCGAGGACGGCGGCACAGTGCGGTCGATCGCGATATTCTCTCCCACATTACCTGATTCGGCTGGCAGGGGAACGATCGCTGTGTAGACGTAGCGTCTCTGCGCCTCGTCGCTGCACGCGGAGGAGAAGAGCAAAGGGATTCCCTCGTAGCTGTATGACCCCGTCTCAAGGGGAGAAGCGACCTCCAGCCGCAAAATCCCGTATCCCCTTGGCGCCAGCCTTGCCTGTGCGCCGGTCAAGAGGACCACATCTCCGTCGACCGTTTGCCTGACCGTCAAAACGACCGGCCCTGTTACAAACGCCCCGGGGAGCGTTGCGCGGTCTCCCTCCAGCGTCAGTGCCGTCGGCCTCCCTGAAACCGTGCAGCGCAGCTCCGTGATGCGGGTTCCCTCATCGGGTGCAATTTGCAGCACCACGTCCTGCCCTGCCTGTACCTTCCCTTCAGAGACGGTCCCGGACAGCAGCGTGACCTGCGGCGGCAGCGTGATCGAATAAGAATAGGTGCGATAGGCGGCATAAAGCTCCCGATCGCCTACGCTTCCCCGCTCAATCCGCGTGACCCTGTTCCCTGTCAGGGACGCATCCTCGAACCAGCCCAGAAACTCGCCATAGGGATAGATTGCATCCCACAGTCCGAATGAGTCACTCTCCACCGTGTAAAACGAGGGATTGCCGGCCGGAGCCTCGCCCGGCTGTGCGTAGTAGGTGATCTGATAAACGATGGGTTTTGCCCGTGCCTCAAACGCTGCGCTTTGCTCAAAGGACATCCGGTTCAGCTCCGCAAAGGAGAATCCTTCCGTCTCTTCGCCGTCCGTATGGAACCAACAGGCGCTCGGCAGCTGATACCCTCGCTCCACCGATGGCTGCGGATCGAGGAGGGGCAGGGTGCATGCGCGGTCGGCATACAGCCCAAACTGCCCGTATTTCACATAGGCGCGCTCCTCTCCGCATATCGCATGCGCTCCTGCCGACAGAGAGATCTCCAGATTCCAGAGGAATACCCGCTCGTCCTCCCCTGTCTCAGGGAAGACCCGCTCTCCATCCAGTTTCAGCGCGCAGTCTCCGATCGAAAAGACGGCTTCTCCGGTTCTCACATTCTCCGGCACGGAGAATACCAGCGTGCCAAGCAAAGTTCGCTTTCCTCCGAGAGGATATCCCGATTCCGAAGCGGGGCAGGAGAGCCGCAGGGTATGCCCTCCCTCTTCCCATGCGGCCGACAAACCGCCGAAAAGATTCTGTGTCTCCGAATAGACAAGCTCTTCGCCGCTGAACTGGATGGGAAGGCTCAGCTCTCCGAGCAGTCCGTCCTGCGGCGTCAGCAAGAGCAGATCCACCGCGAGGTTCTCTGCGGCATTGACGTGGCGCAGTCTCGGCCGCAAAATAAGGGTCGGTCTTTCAACGGCATAGGTTTCGAGCAGCACCAGGGCGGTATCGCCCCCTACCGCCACACGGCAAAGCCCCTCCTGCAGTGCAAAGAGAAATTCCTCAGTTTCTCCCGCTTTGCTGACGGCAAGGCAGGAATATCCTTCCGATCCGGCGTCGCATGGGAGTCCCACCACAATTTTGGCCGATACGGGAACGGGCTCGCCTGCACACTGAACTCCGAACCGATATGCCACGCCGCCCTGCTCCTGAAAGGCGTAAAGCTCCTGAAGCTGGGGCGTGAGCTGCGTTCCTCTCACCGGTTCACAGCGCTCGAGCTGCAAGGTCACGTCTCTTCCCGCCGCAGCCTCAAGCAGCTCCCGAAGGGCGGCAGACGAAAGCTCCAGGCTGCCCACGTCGGTTTGGATTGTGAGCTTGTCCGTCCGTGCCGCAAGATCCCTCAACGCCGCATTCCGAAGGGTGATGCTCGCCCCGCCGGCGACGACCTCGCGTCCGCAAAGGGCGCGCAGCAAAACTTCCCTGTCCTGTGTCGTCTCCTCCACCACGAGCGATACCGCTGCTTTTGCCGCACCGCAGTTCTCACAGATCAAGTACCCTTCCCAATCCCCCGCGATCCACCGGTGCGCAACGACAGGCATGGGGTCAGTCCGAATCTGATCTCCGCAATCGCATCGCATAAGCGTGTATCCCTGCTGCGTGCAGGTGGGCGCGATCACGATCTCCTGATATGTATGCATATGCCCCTTGGGCTCCGCACGGTAGCGCGCATAGACGGTTTGCGTCACCGTTACGCTGCCAAGATTTGCCGGCTCTCCACCTTCTTCGGCCGTGTACCAACCGACGAAGTAGTAAATGTAGGTCTCGTCCTCCTGCTTCACAGGCGGATCGGGCGGCGTAACGGCGGCGCCGTATCGAACCGTGATCCGCTCGAGTTCAAGGGTTCCGGTTTCGTTGTAAAAGCACACGGTGACATCCGGCGCGGGCACGACCTGCCAAAACCCATAAAACTCGCTGCGCTCATCGGTGATCTGGCTCAAATCCGCCCCCGCAGCCAGAGAAACCTCCCCGAAAAAGGGTTCCCCTGTCCCCTGATAATAGCCGCCGGACAGAACTCCAAATTCTCCTTCGTTTAGAATGGCGTATCGCCCGCTGAACGCGCCCCCTGAGATTTCACACAAGAGACCGCTGTTTGAAACCGCGCTGCCGCCAAGGCTCTTCACCTGTCCGCAGATCGGCCCCGTATCGCAAATCGCAAGCTTCCCCCGATTGACCAGCGCATCTGCGCCGTCCACCTCTACCGTGTGTCCGAAGAGATCGAGCACAAGGTCGACCCCCTGCAAAACCACATAGGATTCTCTGCCTGCCGCATCCTGCTTCAATCGGATATTGCCGATTTTACTCTCACTGTCGGCAACGATCCCAATCGCCTGCTCCAAGGTTTCGGCGGCAATGCTCTCTCCGCTGCCCCAGAGGTACGTCCGTGCTTCATCCTCATACAGAACGACCTCAAACGCCGCGGAAGGGCGGATCTCAAGCCCTCCCTCCGTCAGTGCAAACCGCTCTGTACAGGGATTCCCGTCTGTATCCGCAGCCGACAGCAGCACCAGAGAAAGGGGGTATTCTCCCTCCTGCGGTTCCTCAAAGCGCAGCAAAAAGAGCACGCCGTCTTCCGAAGCGGCAAGCTCCCCCGACCAGAGAACCTGCGTTCCGTTCCCTGTGATCGACCCCGAAGAACAGAGTGTTCCCGCCTGTTCCCCTGTCTCCACGGAATTCAGAACAAGTTCTCTGCCGATATCGACGATCAGAGAAAACTCCGTCAGCCCCGGATTATTTGTGATCGATACCGGAACAACGACCTCCCCCGTCCCAGCTTCTGCCGTGACGGCGCCGACCGAGAGCGTAGGAACAGACTGTGCACGGACGGGAAGGAGCAGCGCCGCAGCCAAAATCACAACAAAGAATCCAAATCCTGCTGTTTGCCTTTTCAAATCCTCTCACCTCAGAATCGAGCTCGATATACAAGATTTTACAATCTTACAATATATAGAATATAGGGAAAGACAGGATTTGTCAATTGTCGATCGTCCCCAGATTTGTCCGATTTTGGGGCGCATGCGATCCCTCTGTTGCAGCACTGCCGCACGGAGATCGTCACTCCTCCTTCGGAGAAGAATCTCTTCCCTGAAAGAGTTCAAAACAGCCGGCAAAGAGCAGCATCCCCGCAAAAAGCTTGCGAAGAAGGGTCTGATCGATCGCAGTTGCGAAAAATGCCCCAAGCAATGCGGCTGCAGCTCCGAAGAGGGTCCCCCTCCAAGCCGTACGGCTTTCAATGCTTCCTTTTCTGAAATGGATCAAAACGGCAATCGCGGCCACGGGGAGAAAATAGGCCAGATTCACGCCCTGTGCGACCGTCTGTTCCACCCCCAGAAACCCTGAGAGCAAAAGAATGAGCAGGCTTCCTCCGCCGACGCCCATGCCACTCAGCACCCCGACGCCGCAGCCCAGCAACGCCAACCAAAGCTTATCTGACATATATCCTCCCCGCCGAAACGATCAAAAACAGCGCAAATCCCTTGCGCAGCACCTCGGTGGGGATTTTGTTCAGCCAAAGCGCCCCCGCCGCACTGCCCGCTATTCCGCCCAGCGCCAGAGGAAGCGCCAACTCCCAGTCGACTGCGCCGTGAAACAGGTAGACGGCCAGGCTGATCGCTGAAAGACAGGCGGTTGTTACGATCGTGGTAGCATGGGCCTTGTGGAGCTCAATCCCTGTGAGGTGGCGCAGCAGAGGCACCATGAGAAGGCCGCCTCCCCCACCGAACAGCCCATTCACCATTCCGGCAGCTGCCCCGGGCACGGCCTCTTTCCACAGGAGTCTTTCTTCGACAGGTTTCTTCATCCATCCCCTCTCCCCTCTTTACACTGCGCTTTTTGCACCCTGTGATATAGTCTGCACCGGGTCCGCCGCGGTTATTCCGGCATCTTTCGCGGTTCCTCCGATCCGTTCAGAATTTCCATGGTTCTCTGCGCTGCTTCCCTGAAAATCGGGGCTGCCGAAACCGAGCCGGACTTTCCGTTTTCAACGATCACCACCAATCCGAACTGCGGATCGTCGGCAGGGAAATATCCAGCAAAGGAACCGTGCACCACGGGTTCCCCCTGCTCGACCCATCCCGTTTCGGCCGAGGCCGTCTTCCCTGCGACCGAAAACCCTTCCGGCTGAGCCGTCGTCCCTGTGCCGCGGCGGCAGGTTTCCTCCATCATGTGCCTAAGCTTTTGCGCCGTTTCGACAGACAAAAGCCGAACCGGCTCGGATTTTCCATCGGAAAGATCCCGCAGAAGCTTTCCCTCCTGCAGCATCCCTTCGATCAGGCGGGGCTGCTGCAGCATACCTCCCGACGCGATACAGCAGGTAAGCTGCGCCAGGTCGAGCGGCGTGGCAAGCAGCGACCCCTGCCCGATCGCAAGATTTGCCGCAAGCCGACCGGACCAGATCTCTACAGGCAGGTTTCCGGCCTGCTCCGCAACGCCCCTACAAAGCAGGGACCCGTCGTCTATCCCCAGTTTGCGGGCCATCTCCAGCGTGGCAAAATATCCCTCCTCTCCCTGCTGCAAAAGCAGGGAAATAAAATAGACGTTGCAGGATTTTTCCATCGCCTCCTCCAGCGTCAGGAGACCGTGCCCGTCTCGTTTGTGGCAGTAGAATACCCGACCTTCCACCATGACGCTTCCGGGGCAGTTGAAAACCGGCGTTTGCGCTCCTCGCTCGAGCGTCTGCGCCGCAACGACCAGCTTGAAGATCGACCCCACATTGTAGGGGGCCAAAACCCGGTTGATCAACTCTCCATGTTCCGAGTCCAGCAGCGCTCCTACCTCGTCCCCTCCATAGGCGGGACGACTGACCGCCGCCGCTATGCTGCCGTCCAGCCGCATCAGAATCGCCGCACCAGATACAAGTCCCTCCGTCGCCTGTTCCAGAGCCTCCTGCAGCCGTATATCGAGGGTCGTCATCACGCCGGAGGCTCTGTGATAGCCCTCGTCGATCAGAGCGGCTTTGGTTGAAAGAAGCCCTCCTGCCGCCGTTTTTTGCAGTGCCGCATAGACCCTTGCGCTGCAGCTGCGGAGATAGCTCTCGTAGGCGGCCTCCATCCCGGAGCGCGCCCTGGATCCGTCGGCGCTTAAGGTTCCGACCAGATGAATCGCCGGCGGGGTCGCTCTTCTTTGCAGCGCGGGAAAGCAGATGATCCCCTCCTCCTCGACCGGAGCATGCAGCATAATGCCAAAGGGCGCGCCCTGCTCCAACCGTTTTTCCGCTTCTTTCACCGTCAATTCGCTTGCCGCCGCCAACCTTCTCGCCGCACGGAGAAGATCCCCGCAGTCGTCAGGCTCCACCAGGGCCGCATATCCGCACTCTTCATAATTGAGCGGTTCTCCCCTGCAATCGGTAATCAGTCCCCCTCTTTGACAGAGGGTCAGTTCTGCCTGCTGCTGGCGCTGTGCCTGCACCGCATAGACCTCATTACCCTCTGTGGCTATGGCATACAGGCGCAGCGTTACCTGAACAAAGCTCAAAATAAAGACGATAAAAAGAATCAGCAGACGTTTTGTCAAGCAGACGCCCTCCTCCCTTTGGATTCCCTGCGCGGGCAGTTATCCCGCATCCGCCGCGCAGAAGGGCCCAACCGATCACGGCGAAAAATCTTTTCGCCGCTCGGCTTTCCTGTCTCCCTTTCCGTCCGGCGCGATGCAGTTTCCCTCTCTCCAGCATTTCCCCTTTTTCTTCCAATCATGCATACGCCGCTCCGCAGGGTTTCCGCACCCCTTCTCCACAAAAAGATTTGCCCTAAAACAACAAGAAAAGCTGCCGCAATGCTTCACGCATCGCGGCAGCTTTTCTTCTTCATTCGATGAATGAGATCAGGCTCAAGCCCGAGCCTCCTTCGCCTTTTCGGCGGCCTCGATCTTCTCGGCGATCATCATATCCTTGACTTTCATGAGTCGAGTCGTGTTGCCACGCTCATTCTCTTCCAGCTTCATCGTGATATATCGGATCGTCTCCTGAAGATTGGGGATCGTGGCATACTCCAGCGCATTCACGCGGCGACGGGTTTTCTCGATCTCGTCGCTCATCAGCTCGGCCGATTTCTCCATCTGTGCCAGCTCGAGCAACTCGGTCAGCACATCGCCCAGCGACCAAACGGCATTGTCGAGCTCACCGGAGGTGAATCCAAAGCCGTAGGGATAGATATCGCTGCTGTCTCCCGAAGTGGTAAACTGAAAGACGGGGACGTTGACCGACATGATGTTTTTCACTTCCACGTCGACCGCAACCGTTTGACGGGGGCACATCAGCGCCTCCGCAAGGCTCTCATCGCTCATGGAAGCCGCTGCCAGGACAAAGCTGCCGTGGGCCTGCATCAGTTTGCGCTCCACAGATTCACGCAGTGCCCTGTTTTTTCGCACCAAATCAAGAAACTGTTTCATGAGTTCGTCGCGCTTATCCTTGAGCAGCTTATGGCCGCGCTGGGAGGTCTTGAGGCGCTTCTTCAGGCGAGTCAGCTCCTGACGAGTCGGGTTTACATTCAATCTCGCCAATTGCTACACCTCCCTATTCCTTCACGGGATAATACTTCTCGATGAGATCGGTCTTGATACGCTTGAGCTCGCTCTTCGGCAGAATCGAAAGCAGATCCCATCCGATATTGAGGGTTTCCTCAATGGAGCGGTTGGTGTTGTATCCCTGAGAGACATACTCCTGCTCAAACTCCTCTGCAAACTTCGCATAGAGCAGATCGATATCGGTCAGAGCAGCCTCGCCGAGGATCGACATCAGTTCCTTCGCGTCCTTGCCGCGCGAATAGGCGGCGAAGAGCTGGTTCATCGTGTTGGCATGGTCCTCACGGGTCTTGCCGACGCCGACGCCCTTATCCTTCAGACGGGACAGGGAAGGCAGCACGTCGATCGGAGGGGTAACGCCCTTGCGGTAGAGCTCACGGGAGAGGATGATCTGGCCTTCCGTGATGTATCCGGTCAGGTCGGGGATGGGGTGGGTCTTGTCGTCCTCGGGCATGGTGAGAATCGGGATCATGGTGATGGAGCCGTCTTTGCCCTCAACACGTCCGGCACGCTCGTACATGCTGGCGAGGTCGGTATAGAGGTAGCCGGGGTAGCCGCGGCGGCCGGGGACTTCCTTACGGGCCGCAGAAACCTCACGCAGAGCCTCCGCGTAGTTGGTGATATCGGTCAGGATGACCAGCACGTGCATGTTGCACTCATAGGCAAGATACTCGGCGGCGGTCAGCGCCATACGCGGGGTGGAAATACGCTCGATGGCGGGGTCGTTGGCCAGGTTGATGAAAAGGACCGTTCTGTCGATGGCGCCGGTTCTGCGGAAGTCGGAGATGAAGAAGTCGGCCTCTTCAAAGGTGATACCGATGGCGGCGAAGACCACCGCGAAGTTGGACTGGCCGCCGAGCACACGGGCCTGACGCGCGATCTGCGCAGCCAGTTCGGCGTGGGGCAGACCGGAGCCGGAAAAGATGGGCAGCTTCTGTCCGCGGACCAGGGTGTTCAGACCATCGATGGCGGAAACGCCGGTCTGGATAAACTCGGAAGGATAGTCGCGGGCCGCCGGGTTGAGGGGCAGGCCGTTGATGTCCATTCTCTTGTCGGCAATGATGGCGGGGCCGTCGTCAATGGGCTCGCCCATTCCGGAGAAAACGCGGCCGAGCATATCCTGGGAAACGGGAAGGTCCAGGCTTCGTCCGAGGAAACGGACCTTCGACGAGCTCAGGTTCAGACCGGATGCGGAGTCAAACAGCTGGACGAGAACGTTGTCGCCATCGACTTCCAGAACCTTACAACGGCGGATCTCGCCGTTGGCAAGCTCGATTTCGCCGAGCTCATCGTAGGCAACGCCTTCGACGTTTTTCACAAGCATCAGAGGACCGGAGACCTCTTGAATCGTTCTATACTCTCTGGGCATTTAGTTCTCCTCCTTTCCAAGGACCTCTTCGACTTCCCGCACGAGTTCCTTGCTGATATCGGCAAAGACTTCGTCGACCTTGTCCTGCGGGACTTCTTTGGCACGGGCAATACGCTCGCGGACCTTGAGGCCGATCAGATCGTCAAGACCCGCGCCCTTGTTCAGAGCGTCAAGGCAGACGTCGTAGTAGCTGAGAACCAAAGCAAGCATCTTGCTCTGCTTGTCGTAGGTGGAGAAAGCGTCGTTGTCGTCGAAAGCATTCTGCTGGATGTAGTCCTCACGGATGGAGCGCGTAACCTCGAGGATCATACGGTCCTCGGCAGACAGCGCGTCAACGCCGACCAGCTGAACGATTTCGTTGAGTTCATCTTCCTTCTGGAGCAGGCTCATCGCGCGGGCGCGCAGGTTGGTCCACTCGGGGGAGATGTTCTCGTTGAGCCACTGGCCCATGCTGTCGGAATACAGCGAATAGCTGCTCAGCCAGTTGATGGCCGGGAAGTGGCGCTTATAGGCCAGCGCAGAATCAAGGCTCCAGAACACCTTCACGATACGCATGGTCGCCTGCGCAACAGGCTCGGAAAGGTCGCCGCCCGCAGGGGACACGGCGCCGATCGCGGTCAGATCGCCTTCGCGGTCGTCGCTTCCCAGGCACTTCACGCGGCCGGCACGCTCATAGAACTGAGCCAGACGGGAGGTCAGGTAGGCGGGGTAACCTTCTTCACCGGGCATCTCTTCCAGACGTCCGGACATCTCACGCAGAGCCTCGGCCCAACGGGAGGTGGAGTCTGCCATGATGGCGACGGAGTAGCCCATGTCGCGGAAATATTCCGCAATGGTGATACCGGTGTAGATCGAGGCCTCACGGGCCGCAACGGGCATATCGGAGGTGTTGGCGATCAGGATCGTTCTCTTCATCAGAGACTCGCCGGTACGGGGGTCGATCAGCTCGGGGAACTCACGGAGCACGTCGGTCATCTCGTTTCCGCGCTCACCGCAGCCGATGTAAACGACGATATCCACGTCGCTCCACTTGGCGAGGGCGTGCTGCACAACGGTTTTACCGGAGCCAAAGGGGCCGGGAACGGCGGCGGTGCCGCCCTTGGCGACGGGGAAGAGGGTATCGATGATTCTCTGGCCGGTCGTCATGGGCTTCTTGGGCATCAGCTTGGTCTTGTAGGGACGGGAACGGCGGACCGGAGTGGTCTGGAGCATCCGAACATCTTCGGTTCCCTTCTCGGTCTTGACCTTTGCGATCGTCTCAACGACCGTGAAGTCGCCTTCTTTGATCTCTTCGATCGTGCCCTCAATGCCGAGGGGGATCATGATCTTATGCAGGACGGGACCGGTCTCCTGTACGGTGCCGATCACGTCGCCGGGGACAACCTTGTCGCCCGCCGAAACCGTGGGAACAAAATGCCATTTCTTTTCGCGGTCGAGGGCAGAGACGTCAACGCCTCTGGCAAGGTTGGAACCGGAAGCCTCTTTGATGGCCGTCAGGGAACGCTGGATTCCGTCGAAGATACCGCCGATCAGGCCGGGGGCGAGCTCAACGGAGAGGGGCAGTCCCGTAGACACCACAGAGTCGCCGGGCTTGAGGCCGGCCGTCTCTTCATAAACCTGAACAGAAGCCTCGTCGCCTCGCATCTCAATAATTTCGCCGATCAGTCTGTTCTTGCCAACGCGCACGACGTCAAAAAGATTGGCCTCACGCATACCGCCGGCAACGACCAGAGGACCGGAGATTTTTATGACTTTTCCTTCAATCATATACTCACCATCTTTCTCTTAATCTCCAAGGATGTTGGAGCCGACGGCTTTTTCAACGCGCTTGCCCACGTTGCTCAGGCCGATTCCCAGACTGCCGTCTTTGCCGGGAATCAGAATGACCGCAGGAGTGCGGTTCTGGCGATGGAGCTCGATGGCCTGCTCACATTGCGCAGCGAGCTGTTCGGTGATATAAAGCACCGCATATTCCAATGCCTCGGGGCTTTTCAAAACGGCGTTTGCCTCTTCGGGGTTCGACACGGCAAAGGTCGTCAGGCCGAGAGCCGCAAAGCCCTGCACAGATTCGCGGTCGCCAATGACACCAATCTTATACATACAGCGCTCTCAACCTTTCTTTAATGGAATTTGCGGGCAGACCGGTTTGACGGCCCGCCAGGATCATGCTGATCACCTTGTACTCCGTCTCCTTGGCCAGCAAATAGGCCATGGGAACCTCTGCGCCATACGGAACATATTTTGCATTTCGAATGTAGTCCATCAGATAGTTGTCGCAGAAGAGCTCGAACCCGGACATGCCGTTTCCGCCCGACATCTCCGCCAGTGCCTTCTGCATCAGCGAAGCGGCGCCGCCAAGCAGGGAGGGAAGCTCTTCGTTGGAGGCGTTGTAGGCTGCGGTAAAACGTTCGGGGGTCGCATTCCCGCCCTCAAAGAAGACCTGCGACGCAAACTCGGGAGACTTGCCCATTTTGCGCAGGCGCAGCAGCGCCTTCACGTTGGCAACGTCAACCAGGGTGCGCACATAGCCGGAAAGAAATTCGTTGTCCACCTTTTCGGCAGCCTTGGCCATATCCTTGAAGCAGTAGCGATCGAGCACGATATCGATCATCTGGGAATTCCCGGTGCGGTTGTAGACGTCGAGCGCCTCTTCCACGCCGCTTCCCATCATATCGGTCAGGGAGCGGTAATCACGATTCTTCACGCCGTCGCGCAGCTCCTCAACGGAAACGCTGCCTCCGGAAGTGAAGATGTCACGCGGATCGCTCAGCAGCTCGTTTTTCAGAGCCACCTTCAGATTGTGATAGTCATTGGGATACAGGAAGCAGTCAAAGAGCCCGTTGCCCGCCTGTGTTGCGATTTCGGCCGTTTCGGCGCGATCTCTCTCGCACAGGATGCTGGCGAGGTTCTTTTCCTCTCCCGTCAGTCCGCTGATATCGTAGCCGTGCTCGCTGAGGATCTTCAGAACCTCAGCCATGTCCGGCGCATCGATCAGCTTATCCACTGTCTGGGTGCTAACCAGATGAACTTCTTTGCTCTTTATGCGACCCGATATCATCAAAAAATCGAGATTCTTCTTCTTTTTTGCTGCTGACATCGAATCTCCCCCTCCCTTACTGGAACAAAACGGATGCCACCGCCTGCTCCAGTTCCTCACGATACTGCCGCAGCAGCGCCGCAAAGGTCAGATTGAGTTCGATGCCGCCGCTTTTCACCACAAGACCTCCCGAGGGGAGATCCCCGGCTTCCACGTCGCAGCCCAACGCGGATTTCACGGCTGCGCCCACGGCGTCAAAATCATTTTTATCCAGCACAACCACGCTGTCCTTCTTCAGGACAGACTTGGCCAGATTACACAGCAGATTGGCATAATCTCCGTCCTTGCGCTTGGCCTGAAGGGCCTTTTCGGCCATGGCAAACGCCTCGTCGACCACTTCCTGACGGGCAGAAAGCAGCGCCTTGCGGCCCTCGAGGTCAGCCATGGATTTCCCACGCAGCAGGACGTTTTCCACTTCGACTTTGGCCGATTCCAAGCCGCGCGCATACACGCGCTCCGCCTGGGTTTTCGCCTCGGCAAGCGCCTCGGCGGCTTTCGCTTCGGCCTGAGCTTTCAGCTCATTGGCAGAAGTCTCAGCGTCGCCCATAATCCGGCTGATAATATTCTCAATGCCTTTCAAGTGCATCACATCCAGTCTATTCGATATGGGTCGCTTAAACGGGGATATTGATAAAAGCGAGGAAGGAGATCAGCAGGGCCAGAACGGCGTAGGTCTCGACCATGGCGCCGTAGACCATGCCCTTGGCAACCTCACCGGGGCGTTTGGCAACCATGCAGATGCCGGCGGCGCAGGTTTTGCCCTGAGCGTAACCGGAGGTCCAGCCGGCAATGGCGATGGGCAGGCAAGAGAACATGATCAGCAGGCCGGTGGCCGCATCGATCGTGGCAAAGTTTCCGGAAATGGCGCCGATCTTGTTGAGAACCAGGAAGGCCATCAGCGTGCCGTAAATGCCCTGGGTACCGGGAAGAGCCTGGAGCAGAAGGGTAAGACCGAACTTGGAAGGATCCTCGGCGATGACTCCGGCGGCAGCCTCACCGGCAACGCCGACACCCATCGCGGAACCGGTGCCGGCGAGACCGGAAGCCAGTGCCGCACCCAGCATAGCAAAAACAATTCCATTGAGCTCAAACATGATTATTTGTCCTCCTTAGAAGTCAGGTTATAATACTGAGTTTTGATTTTAAAGGGATCGAAGGCGCGCCCGCCGCTCTCATAGAACTTGCCGAAGAATTCGACATACTGCAGACGGCTGGTGTGAACATAGGCGCCAAGCACGCTCAGGAAGGTATTGAGCGCATGACCCACAAGGGCCACCAGCACGAACACGATGAGGCCGACAAACGATTTGCCGATCAGCACCGCGATCGCATTGAACACCTGGGCGATGACCGCGCCGGAAAGTCCGAGCGCCATCAGACGGGAATAAGAGAGCACATCGCCCAGATACCCCGTGACGTTGTACAGACTGAGCACGCCCGAGAAGAGCTTGCCGAACAGTCCCTCCTTGGCGCGGCCCTGTGTGAGGATCAGGCCGACCGCAGCAGCAGCCATCACGCCGAATCCCAGGTTCTTGTTCACAAAAATGAGTCCGATGCCGATGAAGAGCAGCCACCACAGGCCGATATCGGCAAAGGCTCCCATATAGTCTTTTTCCTTGATGCACAGGCCGAATTTGATTCCCATGCCGACCAGCAGATGCACTGCGCCGAGGGCACAGCTGACTGCCAGCATCGGAATGGGGTTGGCAAGCGGGTCAAAGAAGGACTTCAGGGCGACCGCATGGGAGGTAAAGGTGTTCGTAAACTGGTAGATGATGTCGCCGAAGAAGCTTCCGGTGACGATTCCCATCAGGATGGAAGCGATGCCTCCATGCAGGAAGAGCGAGAAGAATTTCTTCGCAAATCCCTGGGGCTCGGTCTTTCTCGCAAGGATGCCGATGAGCAGCATGATCAGGCCGTAGCCGATATCGCCCATCATGATACCGAAGAAAATAAAGAAGAAAGGCGCAATCCAAGGGTTGGGATCGAAGCCGCCGTAGACCGGAAGGCTGTACATTTCGGTGACCGCCTCGTAAGGCTGAACAAAGGAGGCGTTCTTGAGCAGGACAGGCGGATCGTCTTCCGCTGTGACTTCCTGATACTCGATTGCGACACTGTAGGGTTTCAGGGCTTCCTCCAAAGCGGCGCACTTTTCTTCGGGAATGAATCCGGTCAAGAAAAAGGCACTCTCAGTCACCAGCAGACGAGAGCGAACGTCGCTCATGGTCAAACGACCGTTCAGAGTATCGGCCATTTCCTGAAGACGAGGAAGCTCGGTGATGTACTTGCCGAGTTCCGCGGTGAGGGCCTCGGCCTTTTCGGAATTTGCCGCAATTGCTTTTTTGAGATTTTCGGTTTCCTTTGCAGGGGTATCGCTATACTCGCGCAGCGAAACGCGGGAGAAGGTAAACTCGCGCAGAACGTTCATGCACTCTTCTTCGGAATCGCGGTGGAAATACACGACGCAGTACCGTGCCGTTTTATCGACCGAAACCGTTTCCACATAGCAGTCGAGTTCTGCAATTTTCTCCTCGAGCGCCGCCATATCTGTCAGCGCAGGGAAGGTGCCATATACCACATCCACCAGCTTTGTCCCTGTCTGTCCCAGCGGAATATCCACCGAGAGCCAGGGCTCAAGCGAGACAATCTGTCCCTCCATTTTTGCGGTGTCGGGCGCGATGGCAAGCCTTTCTTTTTGAATACTCATCACCTCGGCGGCCGTTTCAACAACAGCCGTACGGTTTTGGATGGCACTCTCCATCCCCTCACGGGTGATGTGGGGTTTTGCCTGCAGCAAACCCTTCTTGGGGGCAAGCGGCGTCAACGCATGAATGGCGCCCTGCAGCTTCTCGAGATCAGCGCGGAGATCATTCGACTCCCCTGCATCGCCCGAAACACCGTACTGGGCGGCCTCCTCCTCTGTCACAAGAGGGGCGGCGTCATGAATTTCTACCGCTCCGAAGAAGGCAAGTTGCTTGAGCACCTCATCCCTCTCCTGCGTTAAGCCCGCGAGAGTAAGCCGCTTCATTTTGACTTCAGCCACTCACACTCACTACCTTTGCTACAATAATATCCGCCGCCTTGGCCAGATTGACCCTGGCGTCTGACTTGATTTGCTCGCATTTCTTTGCGATGTCTTCCATGTACTGCTTCGTGTCTTCTTCCGCTCTCGCCTGTGCCTCTTTGAGCACCTGCGCAGTTTCGCTCTTTACTCTGGCTTCACTGGCAGCAACCAGTTCTTTCGCCTTTGCAACCGCTTCGTCGAGAACGACTTTTGCCGCATCGCCTGCCTGCTTGCGAATCATGTCAGCCTTTGCTTCGGCTTCGCCGACCTGCTTGAGCATATCAACAGCCATACATTCACCACCCTCCTGAAAACCAGTTGTTTGCTTTTTAAAATATGCATTTTGATAATAAGGCTATCCTAAATTATACTTTCAACTCCCGAAAAAATCAATTGTCCCTCATGAGTTTTATGATAAATGAGCACAAATTCGTCATTTTGTACGGCGTTACTTGTCGAAATTGGTGATAGTAACCGACAATGTGCCTCAAGCAAAGTCTGCTTTCGTGCAAAATCGCCTTATTTTGACCATGATTCTGGAAAAAACAGGAAATTATCAAAGGCTCTTCAGTTCGGTTTTCCCTGTTTTTTTTGACGCAGGAAGTTCACGATGGCCATCCCCGCGACCGCGCCTTCCCCCACCGATTTCGAAATCTGAAGCAGGCCGCCCACGCAGTCTCCCGCGGCAAAGATCCCCGGGATATTGGTCTGCATCTGCGCATCCACCTCAATCCCCTGCTGACCGATCAGAATCCCCGCCGCGCGGGCGAGATCGGCAGCCGAGGCCTTTCCCAGCGCGACGAACAGGCCGGATAGCGGCAGCCGACTGCCATCGGAAAAGCGGACTCCGGAAAGAAACTCGTTCCCCTCGACTTCGGCAAGCGGCGTCGTCACGACCGGCAGTTCTCCGAAATCGGCGGAGGGCTGTTCGCCGTTTGTCAGCACGGTGACCGATCCCGCCACATGTGCAAGCTCCCTTGCCTCTGCCGCCGCGAAGTCTCCGCTTCCGAGCACCGCGACCGGCTTGCCGCGGTGGAAAAACCCATCGCAGACGGCGCAGGCGCTCACGCCCTTGCCCTCGAGTTCGGCAAGCCCTGGCAGGTTCGGACGGGCACGCTTTGCACCTGTTGCAAGCAGCAGCGCCCCACAGAAATAGTCTCCCTGCGGAGTGATCACGCGCAGCCCGTCGAAGGATTCGATGCGGGTGACCTCGCTTTGCAGAATCCGGGCGCCCAACCGCTGCGCCTGGTCTTCTCCGCTGTGCAGAAGCATCTCTCCCGAGATCCCCTGCGGGAAACCGTAATAGTTTTCAATGCGGTCGGCCTTCTTCAGGCCGCTTTCCCCTGTTGAAATCAAGAGGGTTTTGAGCCCTGCCCGCAGGGTATACAGCGCCGCCGAAACACCGGCCGGTCCGCTTCCCACAATGATACAGTCCAGATACTCCATCGCTGTTTCTCTCCGTTCCTTTTATCTTTCGTTTTTTACTTTCCGTCCCTTTGCCGAAAACCCGGTCTGCCCCACGGGATAGGCGGTCGAGTGCCCGTATCTTCAGTTTAAGGCGATCTCGCTTTGGGAGAACATCGTCAGAACACTGTCGCGCAGGGCACGGTGCTCAGCCGCCTCCAAACGGGGATCCCCCGCAATCAATAAATCTGCCGCCTGTTCCGCATCCTTCAGAGGCTGAAGGTCTTCCGCGATCCCCTCCAAGAAGGTGATGGGCAGCCCATGCTGCCGCTGGCCAAGAAAATCGCCCGGGCCACGCAGCGCAAGGTCTTTTTCCGCGATGACAAAGCCGTTATCGGTGCGAGTCATGGTGGTCAGCCGCTCTCGGGCGCTCACTCCTTTGGCGTCGCTGATCAGGATACAGTAGGACTGGTGCGTCCCTCTGCCAACCCTGCCGCGAAGCTGATGCAGCTGCGAAAGTCCGAACCGCTCCGCATCCTGCACGACCATGAGCGCGGCGTTCGGCACGTCGATTCCCACCTCAATCACGGTTGTGGAAACCAAAACTCCGATTTCCCCCCTTGAAAAGCGGGACATGATCTCCTCTTTTTCGGGATTCTTCATCCTGCCGTGCAGAAACGCCACTTCAAAGGGTGCCAATCGCTTTGCAAGCGCCGCGGCATAGCTTTTCACGTCGAGCAGGTCTTTTCGCCCATCCTGTCCGGGCAGCTCGTCCTGCTCCTCCACCAGCGGACAGATCACGTAGACCTGCCTGCCCTCCCGCAGCAGCTTCTCCATAAAGTTTTCGATGCGAGGCTCGTATTCTCTGCCCACAAAATAGGTCTCGATCCTGCGCCGCCCCGCGGGAAGCTCGTCGAGCGCCGAAAGATCGAGGTCTCCATAGAGGATCAGAGCCAGCGTACGGGGGATCGGCGTGGCCGACATGACGAAAAGATGCGGCGACGGTCCCTTTGCCGCAAGCCTTGCCCGTTGGGCAACGCCGAAACGGTGCTGTTCGTCGGTAATCACAAGCCCGAGATTGTGAAAGACCACATCGTCCTCCAGCAGAGCATGCGTTCCCACGGCGAGCGCCGCCTCGCCGCTCGCCAGTTCCGCAAGCGCCGCACGCCGGCGAGTCCCCGTCAACCCGCCGGTCAGCAGGCAGACGCGCAGCCCGTGCGGTTCCAAAAACCTCTGCATGGTTCGGGCATGCTGCTCAGCCAAGATCTCGGTCGGTGCCATGAGCACGCTCTGCACACCGCTGTGGAAGGCCGCATAACAGAGCGCCGCCGCCACCATGGTTTTTCCGCTTCCCACATCGCCCTGCAGCATCCGATTCATGGAATAGGGCTTTTGAAAATCCGCCATCGCCTCTTCCACCGAACGCAGCTGCGCCCGGGTCGGTTCAAAGGGGAGCGCCGCATAAAAGGGCGACAGATCCACAGGATCGATGTGCACCGCCGTGCGCGTGCGCGCCTGTTCCCTGCGCAGCAGCATGCCCAGCCGCAGACGAAGAATCTCTTCAAAGCTCAGCCGTTTGCGCGCCCGGGAAAGCGACTCTTTCCCGCTCGGCTGATGCAGTTCCAGCAGAGCCTCCCGCGCTCCCATCAGATCATACCTCACGCGGAGCTCTTCCGGAAGGATCTCTTCCCTTCCCTCTGCGATCCGCCGCACCGCCTCGAGGGCGATCTTGCGCATCCACGCCTGATTGAGTCCGGCGGTCAGCCGGTAGATGGGCAGGATCCGGCAGGCCTCTTCCCCTCCGGGAGGGGTGAGAACGGGGTTTGTGATGCGCTTTTTCCCGTCGCGCACCTCCCACATTCCGTAGAAAAAGTATTCCCCGCCCCGCTCCACCTGATTCTTTCGCCAGCTCTGGTTGAAGAAGGTTACCTCGGCGCTGTCTCCCCCATCGGAGATCCGAAAGCGCACCAGCTCCAGTCCCCTTCTGAGCCGATAGTGCGAGGGAGCGGTCATCACATAGGCCGACACGGTGCAGTTCTGCCCGTCTTCCAGTTCGGCCAGCGCGCACACTCTGCTTCGATCCTGATAGGCGCGGGGAAAAAAGGTGGCAAAGTCTTCCACGCAGGTCAGCCCCAGTTTCTTCAGCAGTTCAAGCCGCGCCGGGCCCACGCCGCTCAGCGTTTTCAGATCTGTCGGCATACAGTGCACACCCCCTTCCCCAAAAAGGTCTCTCCCTCTTCACCGTAAAAACGTACGCGACAGACTTCTTTTTGAAATCTGCCGCATATCCTCCTTTTCCCATCGGGAGAAAACGCCTTGCGGAGATTCCCCCGAATTCTTCTCAATTCATTCTGCCGCGCCGCACATCGATTACGTTTTTCACCCGCAGCAGCCGCGCCATCACCATGTTGAGGTGCTCGAGATCCATCACTTCCACGATGATCGAAATCACCCCCGAAGTGTTCTGCAGCACGTCCCGCGCCGTCATGGCACGGATCGGGATCTTAAGATTTGCAAGCACCGCCGTCAGATCTGCAAGAAGACCGGTGCGGTTCCCCGCCGTGATGAGCAGCTCAGACTGATGTCCCGTGCGGGTGGTCTCGTCCCAGTGCACGGCGATCCAACGGCCCAGCTCTTCTCCCTTTGCAATGGCATTTTGAAAATTCTGGCAGTCGCGTCGGTGCACAGAAACCCCCAGCCCCCTCGTCACATAGCCCACGATATCGTCTCCGGGCAGCGGATTGCAGCAGCGTGCAAATTTGACAAGGCAACCGTCGATCCCTTCCACAACGACCCCATCGGTCGAGTGGCGATGAACCGCAGGTTTCACACCCGAATCCGCAAGGTTCTCTAAGATGTCTTCATTGCTGGGTTTGTGCAGTTTGGCGTAGCTCTCCTTGAGCTTGGAGAGCACGCGGGCCCCGGAAAGACCGCCGTATCCCACGGCGGCATAGAGTTCGTCGGTCCCTGTCACGCCCATGCGCTTTGCGATGGTACCCAGAAGCTCCTGCAGCACCTCGGGCTCGATCTGGATGAGCGCCTGCCGCAATCCAAGTTCGATCTCCTCTCTGCCCCGCTGAATGTTTTCTTCCCGTTTTTCCCTTTTGAACCATTGACGGATCTTGCTTTTGGCTTCACTCGTTTTGACAATATTGAGCCAGTCGCGATTCGGTCCCTTGTTGCCATCTTTGACCGTGATGACCTCGACGATATCGCCGTTTTGCACCTGATAGTCAAGGGTGACCAATTTCCCGTTGGCCTTGGCCGCAACCATCTGATTGCCGACCTGGCTGTGGATGGCATAGGCGAAATCGATGGTAGTAGCCCCTGCCGGGAGGTTGATCAGATCGCCGCGCGGGGTGAACACGAAGACCTCGTCGTCGAAGAAATCAAACTTGAAGGTGCGCATGAACTCCTCGGGATCGGAGGAGCTTGCCTGCACCTCGAGCACCTGGCGTACCCATTCCAGTTTGCCTTCCAGCGAATCCTTGCGGGTGAGCCCTCTCTTATACTTCCAGTGGGCGGCAATTCCGAACTCTGCCGTGCGGTGCATCTCCCAGGTGCGGATCTGCACCTCAAAGGGGATCCCCTCTTTTCCGATCACGGTGGTGTGCAGCGACTGATACATGTTTGGCTTGGGGGTCGAGATATAGTCCTTGAACTTTCCGGGGATCGGTTTATACATATCGTGCACCAGGCCGAGCACATTGTAGCAGTCGACCATGGTGTTGACGATCACGCGTACGGCATAGAGGTCGTAGATCTCACTGAGCGACTTGTTCTGCCGATACATCTTCTGATAGACGCTGTAGATATGCTTGACGCGGCCCGACACCTGTGACTCCGGGATCTCGACCGAGAGTCTTTCCCTCAGCCGATTCATGATCTCGTTCAAAAAGCCCTCTCGTTCGGCCTTGTGGCTGGCAAAATCCCGTGCGATCTCGTCGTATCCGACCGGATCGAGGTATTGCAGCGACAGATCTTCGAGCTCCACCTTCATGCGCTGCATTCCCAGCCGATGCGCCAGCGGAGCATAGACCTCCATGGTCTCGCGGGATTTTTCCCGCCGCTTGAAATCCGGCATAGCCGCCATTGTGCGCATATTGTGCAGGCGGTCTGCCAGCTTGATGATGATCACGCGGATATCCTTGGCCGTTGCCAAAAACATCTTGCGAAGATTTTCAACCTGTTCTTCTTCCTTGCTGGTATAGGGAATCTTTCCCAGTTTTGTCACGCCCTCCACCAGCGTCGCCACGTTGGTGCCGAAGGCCCGGACCACTTCCTGCGCGGTCACCCGCGTATCCTCCACCACGTCGTGCAGCAGAGCTGCCACGATGCAGTCGCTGTCCATCCCGAGATCGATCAGTATGCGGGCGACCTCCACGGGATGCGACAGATAGTCTTCCCCCGAACGGCGCTTTTGCCCTGCATGGGCCTCTCTGGCAAGGAAGAAGGCCTTTTCGATGATCTTAAAATCCTTCTCATAGGAGCGGCTGTGCTCCGATTCTTCGATTTTTTCCCACAGCAGGATCCCGATGGGATCTTCCCGCATGGGGATCTGCTTTTTCTCTTCATCAGGGAGAGAGATGCTCTCAGGAAGCGCCTCTTCAGAGGTGGACGGCGCAAGAAGGGGGCTTTGGACAGACTCTGCCAAGCCGCCTTGCTCAGATCCGGCAGACTTCTCCACCGGCTTGGCGGCCGTATTTCCCATCCCGGACATCCCTTCCGGTGCGGCTGTCCGCCGCATGCCGATCAGCCGAAATCTTGTCATGCTCTCTCCCCCCTTCTTTCAGGATTTCCGGCTCCCTTATGGAACGCGGGGCTTCTCCTTCGTGTGAAATGCCTTTTCACGAAGCCGCTTGAGAATCACAGAGTTGTTTAAATTGACCTTTCCTTCGATCTTGTTGACCTTCACGGTGAGGGAGTCTTCCTCTACCTTCAAATCGAAAATCCCCATTTCCTCGAGCACATCAAGACAAATGCGGAGCCGACAGTGCTCCATCGGCCCATGTTCGGGGGTTGCAAGCAGACGGGATGCGGCGGTCAGCGATTCGGGAAGCTGCTCCGAGGAAAAGAGCCGATAGACCGCCACAAAATCGGTCTTGTTCGGAAGAACGGCGATGGCCTGCGCCCCTGCCAGTTCTCCCCTGCAAAGTTTCTCATAGCGCTTGATTCCCTGTTCCCGCTGCGCGACCTGGCGCTCGCTCTCGCGGTAGTCTTTGATCACAACCTGCACGTTTGAAACGCCGCGGAAGGTATTGAGATCGATATTGCAGCAGATGTCGATGCGTTCGCCGCGCACAAATTCAAATTGGCTGCTGCTTCTGCCGAACAAAAAGGCCGTGAAGGTCAGATTCCCCTGCCGCAGCGTCAGCCTCAGATGCTTGTCTCCCGAGAGAGGATAGATGTCGGCGACCGTGAGTCCTCTGCACAGGAAAAGCGGCGCGGGATTGCCCATTCCATAGGGCTCGAGAAGTCGAATATCATTCACGGTGCCAATCGAAATGTCCTCCGCAGAGATCTCACAGTCGATCAAAAGACGCGGCAAAAGATCTGATTCCTGCAGAGCACCGTCTGCCATATCCAGTATTTCTCTGCGAAAGGCCTCGTAGTTTTCCTTGCGCACGGTGAGCCCCGCCGCCAAGGCGTGCCCTCCGAACTTCTCCAAATGGCTGCTGCACTGTTCCAGCGCCTCATAGATATTGAAATTGGCAATGGAGCGGCAGGAGCCCTTTCCCACTCCTTCCTCGTCAAAGGAAATCAGAATGGTGGGCAGGTAATACCGGTCAGACAATCTCGACGACACAATGCCGATGATCCCATGGTGCCAATTCTCTCCGGCCAACACGATAATTTTGTGTTTTCCGAAATCCGAATCCTCTTCGATCTGTTTGAGGGCACGGCGCAAAATCTTATCTTCTTCTTCCTGCCGCACACGGTTGGCCTCGCAGAGAGAGACCGCAATGGTATCGGCCTCGGCCGCATCCTTCGCAAGGAGCAACTCCACGGCGCGGCGGGCGCAGCCGACTCTTCCCGCAGCGTTGACACGGGGCGCCAGCGTAAATCCGATGGTGCTGGCGCTGATACGCTTGTGCTCCACACCAGCCCTCGAAACAAGGGCGCGGAGCCCGGGGTTTCGGCTGTGCTCAATGCGCGCCATGCCGAGCGCCACGAGCACACGGTTTTCCCCCGTTAGGGGCATAACGTCGGCAATGGTGCCGAAGGCGACAAGCCCCGCAAATTCTTCGATGGCCTTTTGCAGGTTTTCCCGCCTGCTGAGCGCGCTGACCAGCTTGAAAACCACCCCGACGCCTGCCAGATCCTTAAAAGGATAGCTGCTGTCGATGCGTTTGGGATTGACCACCGCCACCGCATCCGGCAGCGTGTCCTGGCATTCGTGGTGATCGGTCACCACCGTATCAATTCCCAGAGTTTTGGCGTAATTCACCTCATCCACTGCGGTGATGCCGGAATCCACCGTGACCATCAGGGTCGTTCCGCCCTGTGCAATACGCTCCACGGCGGCAAAGCTGATTCCGTAGCCCTCTTCACAGCGGTTGGGGATATAGTATTCCACCGTTGCGCCCCGCCCGGTCAGATACCGATACAGCACGGCAGTGGATGTGATTCCGTCTACATCATAATCTCCAAAGATGGTTATTTTTTCATTTCCCGCAATGGCCTGTTCAATCCGATCTACCGCTTTGTCCATGTCCGGAATGAGCATCGGGTCGTAGAGCGCGTCAATGGACTTATTCAGAAAATCTCTGGCTTTTTGCACCGTGGTCAGCCCACGGTTGCACAGCAGTCGGGCAACGATATCTGAGACGCCGAGGCCCTGTTGCAGAGCGGCAAGGGCTTCGTCGTCCTGCCCGCGCAGCTCCCAAATGCGCTGTTTCATCATCCATTTTCCTTCCTTAAACCGATTCTTCCGTTCCAAACAGTATACCACATCTGCCCTGTTTCCGCAAATCGTTCGCTTTTTCCTACTCTGTCTCCGGCATATCCATCACGGCGACAATCCTATAGGTCGGCTGACCTGACTGCCTGATGCGCCGGTTGAGCCAAAGCGCGGGCAAAAAACCGAGCAGAAATCCGCCGGCCGTTCCAAAGACATTCAGCCCGAGCTTGGCGTCGTGCGCCAGAAGATAGCCGCCTATCCCGGAGATCAGCGGCAGCAGGAAAAGCAGCGCACCCATCAGCAGCGGGTGATACGCAGTATGTTCGAGCAGCACACGATCCCCTGCCGCGAGGGTCCATCCGCTGCTGTCGGCCGCAACGACAAAGGGCCGTGCCGCAGAACAGCCTGCGCACTGATGTCCGCATCCGGCAGGACAGGCCGAAGTTTGAAAAACCGTGACCTCGCAGCGCAGGGGCGCCGCCTTGGTCACTGTTCCGGTCATTCTCATGGTCTCAATATCTCCTTTTGATGGCGACATCGGCTTGCCCGCCGCCGCGCCGGCAAGAAAACTCCGCCGCGATCCGGCAGCCTGTCCGCATCCGACGGGACACAGGTCAAGGCACCCTGCACCCTAAGCCATTTCCAATTCTCTCAGAGTATGGTCAAGAGGCTAAGCGATTCCCGCATACTGTTCAAGGATGGCCTGCGCTACCCGCAGCCCATCGACCGCCGCGCTCATGATTCCGCCAGCATAGCCCGCGCCCTCCCCGGCCGGATAAAGCCCATCCGCCTGAAAGCTGACCAGATCATCATTGCGCGGAATGCGCAGCGGGGAAGAGGTCCGTGTTTCGAGCCCTGTTAGAAGGGCGCCCTTTCCGGAAAACCCCGGATACTGTTTTTCAAAATGGGACAGGCCCTCCCTGAGAAGCGGCCGCACGAAGTCGGGCAGCAATTGTCCAAGGGGCGCAAGGGTCAGCCCGCGGGCATAGGTTCCCGGCGTGGTGCTCCAGGCAGGCGCTCCCTTCAAAAAGGATTCCGCCGACTGCGCCGGCGCACGGTAAGCGCCGCCGCCCGCCTCAAAGGCCCGCCGCTCGAGCTCTCGCTGAAAGGCCACGGCCTCCATTGCATTTCCGTTGATGTCCTGCGGCAGCACCGACGCTACGACCGCCGCATTGGCGTATTCTCCATCCCGCGCGCCGTAACTCATACCGTTCGTGACAACGCCGCCCTCTTCCGACGCAGCCGGAACAACGAGGCCGCCCGGGCACATGCAAAAGGTGTAACAACCCCGCTCTCCCACACGGTAGGAGAGCTGATACTCGGCCGGCGGAAGGGCGGGATGCCCCGCCAGCTCCCCATAAAACATCCGGTCGATCTCCCGCTGCGGATGCTCGATCCGCACGCCGACCGAAAAGGGCTTTTTCTCCATGGCGATCCCCTGGGAGTACAGGGAGACCGCCGTATCTCTCGCCGAATGCCCCAAGGCAAGCACCGCCGCCTCACAGGGGAACTCCCCTTCGGAGGTCACGACGCCCTCCAGTCTTCCGTTCCGCAGCAGCAGACGCTCGAGCCTAGTGTGAAAACGGATCTCCACGCCGAGGCGCAGCAGCTCGTCTCTCATGTTCCGCACCACATCCCTCAGCACATCGGTGCCCACATGGGGCTTTGCTTCGGTCAGGATGCGCTGCGGTGCGCCGTGCGCCACAAAGGTCTCGAGCACAAAGCGGCACCGTGGATCTCCGATACGAGTTGTCAGCTTACCGTCGGAAAAGGAACCGGCGCCGCCTTCTCCGAACTGCACATTGCTCTCGGGGTGCAGCAGCCCCGTTTTCCAAAACCGCTCCACCGCCTCGCAGCGGCGCTCAATGGGCGCGCCCCGCTCGATCACAAGCGGCGGAAGCCCGTTTCTGGCGAGCGAAAGCGCTGCAAAGAGACCGGCGGGGCCAAGTCCTACCACCACCGGCCGGCTATGCAAAAACCGCTCTCCCCGCTTCAGGGGGAGAAGCTGTTCCGGCTTTTGCAAACGAATATTCTTCTGATCGACCACGCGGCGGAGCACGGCGTCTTCCTGCTCTTTCACACGGATCAACACCGAATACACCAGCATGACGCGGCCGCGCCTTCTCGCATCGACCGATTTTCGATAGATATTCCCCACCGCCTGCTCGGGGCGCAAGCCCAACCTGCGAAATGCCGCTGCGATCGCCTCGCTCTCCGGCTCGTCAGGAGGCAGAGAAATCTGGCTGACGAGAATACTCATGGTTCTCCCTTCTCAAGCGGAACCTTCCCGAATTCCGGCCTGTCGGCGCACCCTCACAGGCGGATCTACCGCATCCGGTTGAAACGCAATCCGCCGCCCCGCCCGGGCCGGCAGAATTGCCTGATCATTCCTCGGAACTGCCCGCTTCTGCCCGCAGCGTAACCTTCACGCTGCCAAGCACCCCGATCTCAGGATCCCCTGTGATGATTTTCACAGGGAGCTCCTTTGTCTCTCCCGGATTCAGATCTGAAAGATCCACAATGCCGCGCAGGTGCTCGGGGATGCCTTTTTCAATCGCAGCCGCCGTGCCGCGCAGTTCAATGCTGAGGGGAAGCGGGGTCAGCAAAGAGACCGCCATCTCCTCCGGCTTGTTGTCATAACCAAGGGAGCTGAGCTCGGCCTTTGTCGTGACGAGATTTGAAAAGTGAAGATCCACGGTGATCTCCTCCGGCTGTCCCTCTTCGAGATACTGGTTCGAAATGAGCAGCTTCACCGTGTCGCTCTCCGGATACATCGACAGGTCGATCACCCCTGCGTCATAGTCTGTCACATTGACCGACTGACTTGCCGGCACCAGCATTTCAATGTTCCGCGGCGAAATCGTATAGGAGAAATCCTGCGACAGCCAGCCCTCAGGCCGATTGAGGAACGAGACCGAAACCGGAAGCGTCCGCTTCTCAAACACGTTGGGCGAGAGCGTAACGGCACGCAGGGCGGGCTCAAGATTTGCATCTTCAATCGGCTCGCCCGCTTCGTCCAGCAGGGTGAAGGGCAGACTGAGCAGGGGCTCGCCCATATTCTGATCGGTCAGCGTCACCTCAACCTGTGCGCAGTCGATTCCGGTCAGGCGGGAGGCGGGCCCGAAAATCTCCATGGTTTCGCTGGTCAGAGTCGGCGGTTCCACCACATAATCGTCACCCAACCGGTTGACCTGTGTCACACGGATGGGGACCGTCACACTCGACGTGCGGTCGAGCCATACATCGATCCCCGCGGGGTTTTTCCCCGTCACGGTCACGCCGTCCACCGGAAGCGTCAGGTTGACAGGCAGATTGTAATATCCCGGCGCCGCCGTGGCGTCGACTTCGATGGTGGCATAGATATCGCCGGCGCTGAGACGGCTCAACACATTCTTGCTGCCGCGCAGCGTGACGTCTACGGTGTTGTTCTTCATCTCAACCACCGAAACGCCATCTTCCACCTGCGCATTCTGCGTGACCACCTTGATCTCGATATTGCGGAAGGGCAATTCGGTCTCCGGATTCTGCGCGCCGACAAACAGCCAGATCAAAACGGCGATAAACAGAGAAAAAATCTTTGTCACGGTGGGGTTGTCCAAAAGCTTCGAAATCATTTTTTCTCACCCCTATCGAACAGGCGCTTGATCAGCGACGTTCCCTGCTGCGGAGACTGCTGCAGACTGCTGAGCAGGGCTTCCTGCAGCGCATCCGCACGGTATCCCCTCCGAATCAGCCCCTCAGACACCAGCGAGACCTTTCCCGTCTCTTCCGACACGACCACGACCAGCGCGTCGCTGATTTCGGAAAGCCCGATCGCCGCGCGATGACGGGTGCCAAGCTCCTTGCTGAGGTTGCTGTTCTGAGTCAGCGGCAAAATACAGGAGGCCGCAGAAATACGCAGACCGCGAATCACCACCGCGCCGTCGTGCAGCGGGTTGTTGGTGAAGAAAATCGATTCGATCAGATCGGCGGAAACCTTGGCGTCGAGCATCACGCCGGAATTGAGAATATCACGCAGACCGGTCTCTCTTTCAAAGACGATGAGGGCCCCCGTTTTTTTGCTGGCCATGCTCTCACAGGCCAGGGCAACCTCGCGTATGCAGGCTCGCAGCTCTTCCTCCTGCTCGCTCTCCGAAAAGAAGCCCGTTCCGAATCCGCTGCGTCCCACCTGTTCCAGCGCGCTGCGCAGCTCCGGCTGGAACACCACGATGATAGCGACCACTCCGAGCTGCATGCCGTTGCTGAGCAGATAGGTAGTGGCCGAAAACTTCAAAATCTGCGCCAGCTGCAAAACCACCACCAGCAGCAGGATTCCCTTGAGAATCTGTGCCGCGCGGGATTTGCGGATAAACTGGATGACTTCGTAGACAATGAAGCTGACAATCAGGATGTCGACCACATCCTTCAGGCCGAAGGAGGAATAATGCGCCGCAAACCAACCTGCAAAAGAGTCCCAACCGTTCACGCTGCGCTCCTTTCCGGCCCCTTTTTCGAGCCTTTTCTCTCTCCCCGAGACTCGGGAATTTATAGTTTAGTATAACATATCGCGTCCTGCAAAGAAAGAGGGCTGCCCCACTTTTTTTGTGGAAATCAGCCCTTTTTTTCACAATTTTGCCTCAATTGTATCGTGGAAAAACAAATAAAACTCCCTTCGTTTTCGGTCTTCAGACTGCGCTGCCGTTGCTGCGCACCGTCTCCATAAAATACTCAAAGAGAGGCGTCATATCGGTCTGCTCTTCGAACCGCCAATCCCCTACCATACGCTCCGGATGGAACTGCACCGCCACGATGGGCAATGTCTTGTGTTCCAATGCTTCAACCATACCGTCGGGCGAGCGGCCGGTCACGGTAAAGCAATCCGGCACGTTTTTCGCACCCTGATGGTGGAAGGAGTTGGTCGTGATCTCGTCTCCAAACAGCTTGTGCATCAGGCTGCCCTCTTCCAGCTTGACCTTGTGCACCATATCGCTGTGGATCACACCGCATTCCACAGGGATGTCCTGGATGAGGCTGCCGCCGAAATAGACGTTGAAAAACTGCAGGCCGCGGCAGATGCCGAGCACAGGTTTGCCTGTCTTGAGCCATTTGTCAAGCAGCGCGAGCTCCAGATCGTCGCGCACCCGTGTGACTTCAACCGTGTTGTACTTGACCTCTTCGTGGTATACGGCGGGGTCGATATCGTATCCCCCCGTTAAAACAAGCCCGTCTGCCATTTCAACGTAATCATCCAATTCTCCGCAGTAGGGCAGCAGAATGGGCATGCCGCCGGAACGGGTGATGGCCTCATAGTAATTCCAGGTCAGACCCACAAAGGGTTTGTTGTAGATCGCCGCAGGCGACCAGTGTCCGCTCATGAGAATCTTCGGTCTTTTCATGGTTTGCGCCTCCCTCGATATGTTGTTGATTCGGTATCCGTTTTGGTTTTCTGGTTGTTTTGTCTCTCCGCGCGGTCTTCCGCTTTCACTCCTGTGCTCCCTCTTTGAGCAGGCAAACGCAGTGGCAGGCAATGCCCTCCTGTCTTCCCGTGTATCCCATGCCCTCTTCGGTGGTTGCCTTCACGCTGACGGAGCCGATCTCGGTTTGACAGGCCTTTGCCAAACGTCCTCGCATCGCGGGGATATAGGCCGCCAGCTTTGGCCGCTGCGCCACCACCGTGACATCGAGATTGCCTACGGAAAGGTTGTGCTGCCGGAGCAGCTCGATCACCCGCTCCAAAAGACAGATGGAATCCGCCCCTTCATAGGCTGGATCGCTGTCGGGAAAGAGCTTCCCGATGTCGCCCAGCGCCGCGGCGCCGAGCAGCGCATCTATCACGGCATGGGTCAAAACGTCGGCGTCGGAGTGGCCAAGCAGTCCCCTTTCAAAGGGAATCGAGACCCCACCCAAAATCAGGGCGCGTCCCTCGGTCAAACGATGCGCGTCATAGCCGTGTCCGATTCTCACAGTCGGCCACCTCCCAGATAGAATTCCGCCAGGGGCACGTCTTCCGGCGTTGTGAGCTTGAGGTTGCAAAACTCCCCCTCAGCCAGATAGATCGGCTTTTTCAAAACGGAGGCGTACACCGCGGCATCGTCAGTAAAAGAGAGGCGCTTCTCCAGCGCGTAGGCCAGGGCCGCGTCGTACTCCTCCATGGGAAAGACCTGCGGCGTTTGCACCGCGACAAGGCGGTTCCGGGGCAGATCCTCCTGTGCAAGCTGGCCATTTCGGGTCTTGACCGAATCTTTGATCGCAACGCCCGGAATGGCGGCGCCGTGCTGCTGTGCCGCCTGCACCACCCTGTCGATCAGTTCCGAAGAGGCGAGCGGCCGCGCACCGTCGTGGATGGCGACCAGATCGCAGGGAGGAAGCGCCGCAAGCCCCTTTGCCACCGATTGCATTCGCGTTTCCCCGCCGACCACGAGTTGCGTCACCTTGGAAAGCCCGTATTCCTGCACCAGGCGGTGGATTTCGGCAAGCTCCTCTTCCCGCACGGCGACCACGACAAAATCGATCGTCTGCGCATGCTCCAGCTTGGTCAGTGTGTGAACCAGCACCGGCGTACCCCGCAGCTCGATCAGCTGCTTTCCTTCGCCGTATGCGCCCTGCATTCTGCTGCCAAGCCCCGCGGCAGGAACCACACAGCCGCAAATGCAGCGCTTTTTCTTTCTGGAAAAAAGGCCCAAGCTCCACACCTCCTCACCGACCGGAGCGCCTCGTCTCTCCAACATCAGGGACGCGGCGCGGGCTCTCACAGGCAAACTCCCACCCGACAAAAGAGGAACCATAAGCTCTTGCGGCACGCCGCGCACGGTCTCCATGGGAAATCATATGTGCCAAGTCAAGAAGATAGAAATCCTTTTCGGCAGGGTACAGCCTGCATCCCGTCTTGTGAATTCGTCCTTCTATTCTTCGTTATAGTATAGCAGTTCCTGTTGCGATACACAAGGATACAATCGTATTTTGTGCCCTGTGCGCAATCTGTTTCCGGGGGCATCTTCTGCTCTTCTTCACTCCGTCAAATGCCTTGGTCTCATGGCGACTGATTGGAGCAGAAGCTTCGGACCATGCAAAACCTTTTTTATGTTTCAAGATTCTCGGTCCGAAACAGCAACCCCTTCGCTATTCTGTTTCAAAATAGACGTAAAAAAGCACCGTGCTCTCACACAGTGCTTTTTCTTTTTTGAGGCTCGAAACGGCAGCTCGTTTCAGCAAAGGTCAGGATAATGGATCGAGCGTGATCTTCTTCCCGCCCCTGATAGTTTTATGCGGCTTTTTCAAAGCCAAATCTTTCTGCTCTTCGCCGGAGTTCACCTTTTCCTCTTGCCTTGCGTTTTCCGAGGTCCCATGCTTTTCCTTTTTCTGAGGGCACTCCATTCTCCGCACGCGTATTGCCATATTCTTTTGGAGTCAACTGCACAACTCTAAAAACTCTTCCGCATCATTGACGCATGCTTTGTTCGTTCAAGCTTACTTTGTCCGCCGGTATTTGCAAATGGATTTCCGTTGCCGGAGGGAGTTCCCCTACTTCGTGCAGATTTCTCCTCCGCACCGCAGTTTTTCAGGCAAAGTGTGCCTGAAACTCCTTTGCCGCTCCATAGTGCGCCCGCTCGCGGTTTTTTTGTTCCTGCTCCCGCTTCATCAGGATCAGCTTATCGGCAATCATGGCGATGAACTCCGAGTTGGTGGGCTTTCCCTTGTTGTTGTGAATCGTATAACCGAAATAGCTGTTGAGGGTCTCCACGTTCCCCCTGTCCCATGCCACTTCCACGGCGTGACGGATGGCCCGTTCCACACGCGACGACGTGGTCTGGAACTGACGGGCGACCGAGGGATACAGTCTCTTGGTCACCGAATCCAGAATGGAAGAGTCCATCACGGCCATGGTGATGGCGACCCGCAGATACTGATATCCTTTGATATGCGCGGGAACTCCGATATCGTGGATGATATCGGTGATGGCGTGCTCCAACTGAAGCTGCGTTTCCAGCTGGGGCTCTCCGTTTGCCTGCTCTGCCGCCTGGAATCCACCGTTTGCCAGCGTGCGGATCCGGTCTGCCAGAATCGAGACATCGTTGTCCTTGAGCAGGTAGTATGAGGCTCCCGCCGTCATGGCGTGGCGCATGACCTCCTCATTTGCAACGCAGGAGTAGATCATCGTGGAAGGGTGATATTCTTCCTCGCGGGAATAGAGCCGTGACAGAACGCCGAGCCCATCGATTCTCGGCAGACAAAGATCCAGCACCAAAACATCGGGCTTGAGGCGGCGGCTCTGCTCGAGTGCCTCCTCCCCTGTGGCGGCGATTCCAACCACCTCGATCCCGTAGTCATCCAGCAAAGCTTTTGTTGTCATCGTAAGGTTTTCATTGTCATCTGCCAAGACAACCCTGACGTTTCGCTTTGTCACTTCCATTTATAAAACCCCTTTTCTTTCCGCAGATCTCTGACGGCAAGCGTCTGAATTCCATATATTGGTTATTCTTAATGTATCATATCCTTCACGGATTTGCAAGGTTTTTTTGAAAACTTACAAAATCTTTTTGTTTTGAGATATCTTTAAAACGAATTCTCTTGTTTTTTTAGTATATGAGGATTGTTTTGTCGAATTGTGTAAACTTCGGTCGATCAACCGCTGTTTTGGAAATTTCTTTTCCTGTGCTCCTTGGCTTCTTCATCCCCTGTGTTCCGCTCGATCTTCCTTGCGGAAAAGGGCGCCCTTTTCTGCACAGCCTTGTTGCCGCTCTTTTTCCTTTGATTTCGCTCTGTTTTGACAGAAATCGGCGAACGGAGTTTTGACGGAACAAAACTCCGTTCGCCGTGCGGCAGCGCCGGTTTTCCGGCCTGCCTTTTGTCTTCTCGCCCTGCTTTTGCTTTACGCGGCGGCTTCCAGCATAGACTCAATAAAGATGCCGTATCCCTTTGTCGGATCTCCCACCAAAACATGGGTGACGGCCCCGACCAATCTGCCGTCCTGCAGGATCGGGCTTCCGCTCATTCCCTGCACGATTCCGCCGGTCAGCGCGATCAGTCTGTCGTCGGTCACCTGAATGACCATACTCTTTCCTCCCGAACCGGTTGCGCTCAAAACCCGGTTGATTTGGATTGCATATTCCTCCGGTTTGCCGGAAGCGGCGCAGATGACCGTGGCGGCTCCTTCCCGGATCTCCTCGCGAAAGGCGATAGGAACGGCCTCCCCCTCCGCCGCGGAGCTCTCCGAGAGCCTGCCGAATATCCCGGCCTCGCAATTGGTGCGAAGGGTTCCGATGGTCACGTTGTCGTCGAACATGCCGATCAGTTCACCTGCCGTTCCCCTCACACCGCGACGCACATCGAGAATCTTCGCGCCGACGACCACGCCGCTGTCGATGGGAATGACTTCCCCTGTATCCACGTCGCAAATGGCGTGTCCCAGCCCGCCAAAGCAGTCGGTTGCAGGGTCATAGAAAGTCATGGTTCCGATTCCCGCCGTGGAATCTCTCACCCAGAGACCCACCTGATATTTCCCCTCGGCAGACCACACCGGCGTAATCACCGTCTCCACGCTTTCGTCCTTGCGTTTCAGCGTCAGGGTGATCGGAGAACCGTCGCAATCCTGAAGACGCTGCATCAGTTTTTCCACTGTGCGGATCGGTTCCCCATCCACACAGGTGATCACGTCCTTCACCCGAATGCCGGCCTGTGCGGCCGGGTTTACCTGCCCTTGTTCAGTTTCAACCTCCGCCGTACCGACCACCATCACTCCAAGCGCATAGACCTTGATGCCAAAGACATCTCCGCCCGGAATCAGCAGCCGACGCTGACGCGCCGCCATCACCTGCTGCATCCCCTGGGAGAGCGCCTGCACCTGCGGCGTTTCCAATTGGATCCCGGCGGCAAGGACGGCGCACAGCAAAGCGCTGATCAAAAGACTTTCGATGAAGGATACGATCCTCTTTCTTTGCGTTTTCACAACACATCCCTCCCCCACCGGTTAGTGTGTGCGGCTGATCGGCGCATATTTTTCTATTTTTGCGCAAACTGTTTCTCTGCTCCACGGAGCCGCATCCTCAGTGTAGGACAAGCGTCATGGGGGAATCTGTTGTTTTTTGGAAGACCGTCGGCCGCATTTTCCGCTCTGCTCTGATGCGGTTTTTCAAATTCAGCGTGGGCTCGTCATTTGTTTCAGTATGCCCGAAAAACCTGTTCTCATCTTTTCTTTTTTATTTTTTCTTTTCCAAAAAAACAGATTCTGTATTAAAAACCCAATGGCAGAGCGCATCCTCGGCAAGGTATGCATCTCTTTTTGATTTCCCCCTTCCGGCTGAATCTGCCGCAAAGCTTTTTCGTGAATCGCAAATAAAAAAGAAAACGCCAAAGGAGCCTTTCATCGAAAGCTCTCCTTTGGCAAAAGACAATTCCGTTTCGGGCAAACCTGTCCTTTCACTCCCGGGCGCCTACCCCGCTGCGGCAAGCACGGCGATCGCCGTCAAGTCCAGCAAAAACGCTCCTGCCGCGAAGAGCATCGCACGCAGCAGCAATCGTTTATCGAGCCCGAATTTGAAGGCGGCCCAAAACCAGACTGCACAGCCGACCAAAACCGCTGCACAGGCTCCGGCAAAGGCAATACCCAGATTCAGCAGACTCTTTTCCATAAAGAAAAACCACGCAGCCGTCAGCCCTGCAAGGCAGGTGCACAGACCAGCCGGCCACCAAGGCGGCAGCGGCGGAGGCTCCCATTTTTTCCCGCATTCCGGGCAAACGCCCTGCTGCAGCGCCGTTCCGCAATCCGGACAGAGCGTATAGCCAGGAGTCATTTCATGTGCATCGAGAGGGGGCGATTCCCCTCGGCGTTTCCATTTTTCCATTCTGTCTTTCAAAGTGAAATCCCCTGCGACATACGGTAGAGCGCATAGTCAAACTCCCGCTCTGCGGCCAGCGCCTCTTCCACATCCAGATCGCACACCTTGCCGTCTCTCACGGCAAGGATACGATTCCCACGGTCTGTGGCCAGCAGCTCAGCCGCCAGATAGCCCATCTCGCTGGCGATAATACGATCTTTTGCCGTTGGGCTTCCTCCGCGCTGCACATGGCCCAGCACCGTCGTGCGGGTTGCAATGCCGCTGGCCTCTGCAATGGCTGCCGACATCTCTGCGCTGCTTGAAAAGCGGCTGTTTTCTTCCTTGAAGACCCCCTCGGAGACCAGGATGATAAAGTGCCGCTTGCCGATGCTGCGGGTATAGGCGATCCGCTCCAAAATGTCGGTCTCAAAATCAAAGGCCATTTCGGGCACCAGAACCGCCGTGGCGCCTGTTGCGATCCCCGCCGAAAGCGCAAGATTGCCGCAGCGACGGCCCATGACCTCAATCACGCTGCAGCGCTCATGCGACTGCGCCGTGTCACGAAGGCGGTCGACCATCTCGATCACCGTGTTCATCGCAGTGTCGAAACCGATGGTATACTCCGAACAGGCAATATCATTGTCGATGGTGCCGGGAATCCCCACCACCTTGACGCCGCGGCGGGCCAGCTCAAGCGCACCGCGGAAGGAGCCGTCCCCCCCGATGACGATCAGAGCGTCCGCCCCGTGCGCCTTGAGGTTGCGCAGGGCCTTCTGCTTTCCCTCTTCGGTTAAAAACTCGTCCGAACGGGCCGTATAAAGCGTCGTGCCTCCCCTGTGGATGATGTCGGAAACCGAGCGGAGCTCCAGCTCCTGCATCTCCCCTTCGATCAGCCCCTGGTAGCCGTGCAGAACTCCCACCATTTTACAGTCTCGCCCGAGTCCGCTGCGCACAGCGGCGCGAATGGCGGCATTCATCCCGGGCGCGTCTCCGCCGGAGGAGAGAATCGCGATCTTGCGTGTTGTTTCGTTCATGGAAACGCTCACCTCATATCTTGAAATAGAATGCTTTCTGTCCAAACAGTTCCTTGCAGCGCGCCAAAGGCTGGGAAAGCCCTTCCGCCGCTTGACTCAGGGCTCCGCGGTCCCTACGACCGCCACATTTTCCTCTCCGAGCAGTTCCTTCAGCTGCGCCGAGAGGTAAGCCACCTGCCCCGCCTTCAACGGATGGCGCACCAGCTTTCCCGTGTCCTTCAGACGAAGGTAGACGTCGGTCCGGCCGGAAAAGATCTGCAGCAGCAGGGCCAACTTTTCGGCCTGCGGACAGTCGAGCGAGGGCAGGCGCAGATAGAGACCTTCCGGCGCGGCGCTCTTTTTCGGAGTGGACTGCGCCCCAGGCTCACCCGCGGACGTCGTTTGCGCCCTTCCCGTGGGCGCAGCTTCATCCAGACCCCAAATCTCATTGCAGATGAGGAGGACTTCGTCGTCTTCCTTATTCGAGATACGGGCGCGCATCGCTACCAGACGGTCCTTTTGCAGCAGCGCATCATACTTCTCCAGCACGGAGGCGAAAACCATGCAGTTGACGGTTCCCGTCATATCCTCCAGCGTGAAGAACCCGAGTTGATTGTTGCTGCGGGTGGTCTTGAGCCGCCTTCCCGTAATCACCGCGGCAACCGTGACGACCTGCCCGTCGCGGCACAGGGAATCCTCCGTGTCCGCCCGCAGCACGTCGCGAATGGGGACCCCGCCCACGCGTTCAATATCCGCTTGATATTCCGAGAGCGGATGACCGGAGAGGTAGAAGCCGGTGGCCGCTTTTTCCAGATTGAGCTTTTCCCGAAGGGGGAGCTCCGGAAGGTCGGGATAGCGGGGCTCTGCCACCGCCGGCGCGCTGCCGAACAGATCGAGCTGACCTTCCACGTTGCTGCGGCGCTTCTGGGCCGTATCCTCCATCAGCAGCTCATAGGCGGCCAACTGCTGCGCGCGGTTTTGTCCCATCCCGTCGAAGGCTCCGGCGGCGATCAGCGCCGAAACCGCCTTTTTGTTGAGTTCCTTGTCTGCCATACGGTCGATAAAATTGGAAAAACTCGAAAAGGGCCCGCTCTTTCGGCGCTCTTCAAGCACCTGGTCGATCAAATGGTATCCAATGCCTTTGATGGCCACAAGGCCGAAGCGGATGTTGTCGCCCGATACCGTGAAGCCCTGCTCGCTCTCGTTGATCGAGGGTGGCAGCACCGGGATCCCCATCTTGACGCAGGCCCCGATATACTCCGAGACCTTGTCGGAACTGTCGAGCACGGTGGTCAGCAGCGCCGCCATGAACTCCTTGGGGTAATACCGCTTGAGATAGGCCGTTCGATAGGAGACCAGCGCATAGGCCGCCGCATGGGACTTGTTGAAGGCATAGCTTGCAAAGGAGGCCATATCGTCGAAAATCTGACTCGCCACCTCCTGAGGCACGCCGCGGCGGATGCAGCCTTCCACCTCAACCGTGCCGTCTTCCCGTTCAATCCCGTAGATGAAATTCTGCCGCTCCTTCTCCATTACATCGTGCTTTTTCTTGCTCATCGCACGGCGAACCAGGTCGGCGCGGCCAAGCGAAAATCCCGCGAGCTGCCGCACGATCGCCATGACCTGCTCCTGGTAGACGATACAGCCGTATGTGACGTCGAGAATCTCTTTTAACTGCGGCGAAATATAGGTGATCGCCGCCGTGTTGTTCTTGTTTTCAATATACTTGGGAATCGAATCCATGGGACCGGGCCGATAGAGAGCAATAGCGGCCACAATATCCTCAAAGCAGGCGGGCCGCATCCCCAGCAGCATGGCGCGCATCCCTGCCGATTCAAACTGGAAGATTCCCTCCGTGTCGGCCTTGGTAAAGAGCTCATAGACAGCAGGGTCGTCGGGATCCTTTCCCTCCAGCGTGAAGTCGGGCGTGTGCCGCCGGATCATGTCGCTCGCCTTTTGGATCAGCGTTAAGGTGCGCAGCCCCAAAAAGTCCATTTTCAGCAGGCCGAGCTCCTCCAGCGTCCCCATCGGATACTGGGTGACCAGCAGCTCCTCTGATTTTTGCAGCGGAACATAGTTGTCGAGCGGCTCCCGCGTGATGACCACCCCCGCCGCATGGGTGGAACTGTGGCGGGGCAGGCCCTCGAGCCGGGCCGCCGTGTCGAGCAGCCGGCGCATAACCGGCTGCTCTCGAAGCTCCCGCAGCCGCGGAGAGATTTCAAGCGCGCGGGCAAGCGTCATCCCAAGCTCGGCCGGAACCAATTTTGCCACTGCATCCACGTCCCCGTAGGGGATGTTGAGAGCGCGGCCGGCGTCGCGGATGGCGGCGCGGGCAAGCATGGTCCCGAAGGTGACGATCTGAGCAACGTGGTCGCGTCCGTATTTGTGCGCAACGTATTCGATCACCTCGCCGCGCCGTTCAAAGCAGAAGTCGATATCGATATCCGGCATGCTGATCCGCTCGGGATTGAGAAACCGCTCAAAAAGCAGATTGTATTTCATCGGGTCGATATCGGTGATGCCGAGAACATAGGAAACCAGCGAACCGGCCGCCGATCCCCGTCCCGGGCCCACGGCAATCCCATGCTCTCTGGCATATTGAATAAAATCACGGACGATGAGAAAGTAATCGATAAAGCCCATCTGTTCGATGGTCTCCAGTTCATATTGCAGACGGTTCCAGGCCTCTTCGCTGCCCTGCGGGAAACGGCGCTCATATCCCTCCTTCACCAGAGCAAAGAGCGTTTCTTTTGCCGTCTTTCCCTTTTCCAGCGGAAAGACCGGCAGGTGATAATGGCCGAATTCGATCTCTACATTGCATTGATCGGCAATCTTCCCCGTGTTTTCGACGGCACCTTCGAATTCCCCGAAGAGCTCCAGCATCTCCTCTCCGGTTTTGAGATAGAATTCCTGTGTCGGAAAGAAAAGCTCGCTCTCATCCTCCACTGTCTTTCCCATCTGAACCGCCATCATCACCTTCTGCGCCTGCGCATCTTCCTTTTCGATATAGTGCACGTCGTTGGTGGCGACAAGCCCGATCCCGCACTCCTTCGCCAGGTGCGCAAGCGAGGGAAGAATCTGCCGTTGCTCGGCCATATGATGATCCTGAAGCTCGAGGTAGTAATCCTCCCCGAAGAGCGATTTGTAGCGAAGCGCGATCTCCTTTGCCGCCTCATAGTCGCCGCGCAGCAACGCCTGCGGCACCTCGCCCGCCAGGCAGGCAGACAGGCAGATCAATCCCTCATGATAGCGCTCAAGCACCGAAAAGTCCGTGCGCGGACGGTTGTAAAAACCGGTCACATACGCATCCGAGACAATTTTCATCAGATTGTGATACCCTGTTTCGTTTTTGCACAGCAAGATCAAATGGTAGGAGGAACTGTCGAGCTGATGGGTTTTATCGGTCCGCTGACGGGCCGCCACATAGACTTCGCAGCCCAAAATGGGTTTGATCCCCTCTTTTTTCGCCGCCTTGTAGAAGTCGATCACGCCATACATCACCCCGTGATCGGTGATGGCGATCGCATGCTGCCCGAGCTCCTTTGCCGTATGCACAAGCTGCCCGATACGGCAGGCGCCGTCGAGCAGGCTGTATTCCGTATGGACATGCAGATGCACAAAGCTCATTTTGTCTCCTCCGAAGTTGTTTCCCAAAGCTCCACCAGCTTTTTCAGACGGCGGTCAATGGTGGACCGGCTGACCTCCGGCATCGCCTCCGCCAACTCTCGCAGCGTCGCCTCCGGACGCTCAAGCCGCAGACGCGCGACTTCGCGCAGCTCGCCCGGCAGCGTCTCCAATACGCCGCTCTCTTCAAGCTGCAAAAGCGCCGCATTCTGCCTAGCGTTGGCCCGCGCCATCCGCTGGATATTTGCAAGACTGCTGTTGGTCTGACGATTGATTTCGTTGGTCAGGGCGCGGCGCTCCCGCACCTGTTCCATTCGGAGCGCGCAGCGTGCCGCTCCCAGCTTTTCAAGGATTTGCTGCACGCTCCTTGCGCTTTTGTAATAGAGCACATGCTGCCGGCGGCGCAGGGTTTTTGCAGGAGGGAGCGAGAGCTCCCAGAGCAGCTGTTCCAGGTCTTCGCTCAACCGCTGCTGCCGGATCACCAGCTCGAACCGATAACTCTTTTCCGGGTCGGCCGCCGCCCCGGCAGACAGAAACAGCCCCCTCAAAAAGGCTTCGATACAGGCCTCGTCCTCGAGCAGGGCTCTCCCCAACCGAACTGCCGGAAGATCTGTTGCAATGTCGAGCGCTTTCAGCACCTGAGAGACCGCATCTCCCTCCGGCTCCACCTCAGCCAGGAAGCCAGCGCCCAAAATCGAGAGCTCCACCGGCGCGCCGCAAAGCGCTTCGCAGAGCACGGCAAAGCGCTTGGCCGCGTCGACGCTCTCGGTCTGAAGCCGAATGCGGCGAAGGGCCGCGTCAAGACAGGGCAGCGTCATGCCATAGGCTTCAGCCATGAGCTCCCCCCGATTTCGGGGCTCGATTGCCGAAAGCTCCGCCTTGACATCACCCGTAAAGGACATCACAACCCTCCATCTTCCGCCCGACAAAACGAAGTTCGGGCTCAAGCAAAACGCCGAAGCGGTCGGCCACCCGTTCCCGCACCAGCAGCATCAGCGCCAGAAAATCCGCCGCCGTTGCTCCTCCCAGGTTGACAAGGAATCCGGCATGCTTCTCGCTGACCGCCGCTCCGCCGACCGAGATCCCCTTGAGTCCGGCCTCGTCGATCATCTGTGCGGCAAAGCCCTCCTTCGGGCGTTTGAAGGCGCTGCCGGCCGAGGGTAGATTTAAAGGCTGCTTTTCCCTGCGGCGGGCGTTGAGCTCCTCCATCCGCGCGCCGATCTCGGCAGAAGCGTCGGGCTGCAGTCGGAAGGTCGCAGCCAAAACGATATCACCGTTGTCCATCAGGGCGGAATGTCGATAGGCGAAGCCATGCTGCTTCGCCCGCAGCACCGAGATCTCTCCGTCTTGCCCCAACACGAGGGAGCTTTCCACCACATCTTTCATTTCGGAACCGTAAGCCCCGCAGTTCATATAAATGCCGCCGCCCACCGTTCCGGGAATGCCGGAAGCAAATTCCAGCCCTGCAAGCCCCTCGTCGCGCGCAAAGGCGGCCAGTTGGGAGAGCGAAAGCCCTGCTCCCGCCGTGATCCGGGTTCCGTCGCGCTCCAATTTATACAGGCTTTCCCGCAGAGAGACGACCATTCCTTCGATTCCAAAGTCGCTGACCAGCAAATTGGAGCCGTTCCCCAGCACAAAGGCCGGCACGCCGTGCTGTTCTGCGAGTGCAAAAAGATCCGCAACCGCCCCTGCATCCTTCGGCACGACCAGGAGCTCGGCCGGCCCTCCGATGCGCAGCGTGGTCCGCGGCGCCATCGGGGCAAACGGGATCACTTCGCTGCACAGCGACAGGCGCTCGATCTCCTCTTTCAGGGCGGCGGTTGCCGGCGTCAAAGGATGTTGTATCGTCAAAAGGTGTCTCTCCCTTCCTCTTCCTGCAGTTCGTCGGGAATCTCCATGTTCATGGATTTCAGGATCCTTCTCTCAAGTTCCTTGGCAGAGTTGTAACCCATCATCTTCATGCGGGCGTTCATCGAGGCCACCTCCACGATGGTCGCAAGATTTCGCCCGGGCCGCACCGGCACCGTGATGGTCGGCACTGCCACGTCGAGAATCTCGATGGTTTCGTTTTCAAGTCCAAGGCGGTCGTATACCTTTCGGTTGTCCCAATTTTCCAGTTTGATGACAAGCAGTACGTTCTCGTAAAGCTTGACGGCACTCATTCCGAACAGGCGGCGTACATCCAGCATTCCGATGCCGCGGATCTCCATGAAATGCCGGATCGTCTCCTGTGCCATGCCCTGAAGCCGTCCATCCGGCAGACGCATGATCTCCACCGCATCGTCGGCAACGAGTCTGTGCCCGCGCTTGATGAGCTCGATCGCGGTTTCGCTCTTTCCGATTCCGCTTTCGCCGATGATCAGCACGCCCCAGCCATAGACCTCCACCAGCACCCCGTGCACCGTGGTGCGGGGCGAAAGCTGGATGCTCAAATGCTCAAACAGCTTTGAGGTCAGCGTGGTCGAGCTCTCATCCGAACGCAGCAGGGGCACTCCGAAGCGCTCGCAGGCCTCGCTCAGCTCCGGCACGGGAGCGACTCCGCGCGCCAGCACGACGGCCGGAGAGCGATGGGCCAGCATTTCGTCGATGCGCTTTCTCCTCAGCGCCGGATCCATCTGACGCAAATAGGCCATCTCGCTGCGCGACATCAGAAGCAGGCGCTTATTGTCAAAGAATTCGGTAAAACCGGCGAGGGCAAGCCCGGGCCGGTGCAAATCGGCTCTCAGAAGCTGCCTCTCTCGGCCGTCCTGCGGCATGTGCAGAACCTCCAAATCGAATTGATCGATAATGTGACCAAGCGAAACCGAATACTGCATGACCGTTTCCCCCTTCTCCTGCGGTCGGCTTCTTTATATTTCCTATTATTATACCGTTTCCAGTGGAAAATGACAACAACCTCCGGTTCGCAAAAATGCGCTTTTCCCGCGCTTTGCACCTTCTTGCCATGAAAAAAGAGAGTATAGAGTCGCTCCATACTCTCCTTACAAGCCATATGACCGTCTGTTCTTGCAGACCGGAACCGGTCGCCGCGTATCCATTCCCGAATCAGACCGCACGGGTAACCTTTCCGGAACGCAGGCATCTGGTGCACACGTTGATATGTTTCGGCGAACCGTTGACGATCGCCTTCACGCGCTTCACATTGGGCTTCCATGCGCGGTTGGAACGTCTGTGGGAGTGGGAAACCTGAATCCCAAAGTTGACGCCCTTTCCGCAAACATCACACTTTGCCATTTTGATCTTCCTCCTATACAATGCAGCTTTGCAGTTTTTTCTTGTAACGTTTGAACCGCAGCCCATCCTCAGGGCGCACGGTGCTATTTAGTATAGCATTTCAAATTGCGAAAATCAAGCATTTTATGCTGATTTCAACTTTTTTGGCCGCTTCTTCTCCCCTTCAGCTCCCGCACAGCAGACAAAAAGCCGCTTTTTCCCCGTTATCCGTATTTTTCCTCTTTGGAATGCAGCTTCAAGGTCGCCTTGGGCTCCTGATGCCGGCGCATCCGCTTGATGTTGGCACGGTGGAAGAAGACGATGATCCAGCCGATGGCGATGGAATAGGTGCGCAGCGCCCGATAGTCCGGATAGAAATAGTTGGCGGCAAAGGGCACCGCCCAAACAGCCACCACCGCGCCGAGCGCCATATACCGTGACACAAGGATGACCACGGCCCACACGGCGGCAAAGCAGAGCGCAATGCGGTAATCAATCCCCAACAGCACGCCCGCATAGGTCGCAACCGATTTGCCGCCCTTCATGCCGAAAAAGATGGGATACCGGTGTCCGAGGATGGCGCCGAACCCACCGAGAAGCTCTCCCTGATCCGGCACGAAATGCTTCCCGACAATCGTCGCGATATACCCTTTGAGAATATCCAGCACCAGCACAACCGCGGCATATTTGAGTCCGATCGTTCGGGCAACATTGCTGGTTCCCGCGTTGCCGCTGCCATACTCGCGCACATCTCCGTTTCCGCTTCCCCTGGAGATCATGATTGCGAAATTCAGACTCCCAAGCAAAAAACCGAACAGGATGACAAACCCGTCATAGAGAAACTCTCTGCTGATATTGATACTCACAAAACAGTCCTCCCAACTTGTGTTTCCCTCGGCGGCAGGGGCTTTCCGGCTCCGTGCCGCATTTCGATTGTGATCGTTTGTGCTTCATCGATCGCCCTTTTCCCGAATGATAAACCGAATGCTGGTTCCCTCCAGCCCAAAAACCGAACGAATCTGGTTTTCAAGGTATCTCTGATAGGAAAAATGGAAGAGGTCGGCCCTGTTGCAGAAGATGACAAAGGTGGGAGGCTTGATGCTCACCTGTGTCATATAGAAGATCTTGAGCCGTCTCCCCTTGTCGGTCGGGGGCTGAACCTTGAGCTGCGCATCGGAGAGCACCTCGTTGAGACGTCCCGTCGAGATGCGGGTGCAGCTCTGCCCGTAGACATAGTTGATGAGTTCAAACAGGCGCTCCACTCTCTGCCCTGTCTTGGCCGAGATAAAGAGGATCGGGGCGTAGCTCATAAAGGAAAGCTTTTCCTCCACCTCTTTGCGCATTTCATCCATTGTGCGGTGATCTTTTTCCACCAGATCCCACTTGTTCACCACAATCACACAGGCCTTTCCGCCCTCGTGCGCAAGCCCTGCCACTTTTGTGTCCTGCTCGGTGACTCCCTCCGTGGCGTCGATCAGAATCAGGCAAACATCGGCCCGATCGATGGCCATGTTGGCTCGAATCACGCTGTATCGCTCAATGTTTTCCTCTACTGCGCGCCGGCGGCGAAGTCCCGCGGTGTCGATAAAAACATAGTTCCCATACTGATTTTCAAGCGGACTGTCAACCGCGTCCCGTGTGGTTCCGGCGACATCCGATACAATCACCCGTTCCTGTCCCAGGATCCGGTTGACCAGGGAGGATTTTCCTGCATTGGGCTTGCCGATCACAGCCACCCGGATCCGGTCCGCCTCTTCTTCCGTCTCCCGCTCCGGCGGGAGGTTCGCAACGATTTCATCGAGCAGATCTCCGGTTCCCAGCCCGTGCACCGAGGAGATCGGATAGGGATCTCCCAGCCCAAGGTTGTAAAATTCGTAAACATCCGGCGGAGTGTGTCCCGTGGAATCCACCTTGTTCACCGCCAAAATGATCTTTTTCTTGGCCTTCAGCAGCATATCGGCCACCGACTGATCGGCCGCCGTGACGCCGGTCTCCACATCGGTCATCAGCACGACCACGTCGGCCGTGTCGATCGCGATCTCGGCCTGCGAGCGCATATCCCGCATGATCTGATTGTCGGTCGAGAGCTCGATCCCTCCGGTATCGACCAGCACGAAGCTGCGTCCGTTCCACTCACACTCGGCATAAACCCGATCCCGGGTGACCCCCGGCGTGTCTTCCACGATCGAGAGGCGTTTTCCGATCAACTTGTTGAAGAGCGTGGATTTTCCCACATTGGGTCGCCCCACGACGGCGACAATGGGCTTTGCCATGGCATACCTCAACTATTCTTTCATTTCAAACCGGCAGGGGCTACACACCGCCAAGGGGCTGCCCCGTCATGGACTCAATCAGCCCTTCCCCGCTCATTTCCGCAATCACAATCGGGATATCCAGTTCCTGTGAGAGCTGCTCCACCGTCATATCGTCAAGAAAACAGACTCTGTCGTAGCGCAACATCACAGCGGGCACGATCAGCGCTTCTCCCAGAGGCTTTCCGCCAAGCTGCTTTACGATATCTCCTCCTGTAACAAGCCCCGTCACGTTGATCCCGCCTCCAAAGAAATCATTTCTGATCGGAATCAGGTTGACGCTTAAATTATTATTGCATTTATTTTCAATTTCGTCAACTAAAACACGAAGATACGGGAATACGCTTTCGCCGGTCACCGCCGTGACTTTTCGGCTGCGCTGCGGCGGCACCAGGCCGGGCAGAGCTCCCATCACCTCTTCCCGCAGCATGGCGATCATCCCAATGCCGTTTTCAATCTGGGGAAAGTCTTCATAATAGTCGTAATCCGGGATCGGGAGCCCAGCCGCAAGATAGAGCTCGTCGGAGGCGAATACGATCCTTCTTCCGTGCGCCCTAAGCGCCTCCTGACCTGCCGCTTCCACTCTTGCCACCGTGTCGGCCGCGTCCTCCCTGCTTTGCAGCTCGAGAGGATAGAGCCCCTCGCGGTGACCCGTCAATCCGGCCGGCACAACGGCGATGCTGTCCACCGCCGGCGCCATGGAGATCAGCTTTTCCAGCGTTGCAGAGAGTTCCTCCCTGTCGTTCACACCCTTGCAGACCACGACCTGACAGTTGAGATCCAGTCCTGCCTGCGCAAAGCGCTCCAAAATCGCAAGGCTCTCGCCGCCTCTTCGGTTGCCCAGCATCCTGCTGCGCAGCGCGGGATTTGTCGTATGTACCGAAACGTTGATCGGGCTGACCCGATAGTCGATCATACGCTGCACATCTCTCTCCGAGAGATTGGTCATGGAAATGTAATTCCCCATGAGGAAGGAGAGTCTGGCGTCGTCGTCCTTGAAATACAGGGTTTCGCGAAGCCCCTTGGGGAGCTGGTCGATAAAACAAAAGATGCATCGATTGGCGCATCCCCGCTGCGTATCCATGAGAAAGCTGTCGAATTCAAGGCCAAGATCTTCATAGCGCGGCTTTTTCACGCGGAGCTTTCGTTGTTTGCCCGACAGGTCGAGCAGCGTAAGCGTGGGATCCTTTTCAATGGAAAAGTGCATATAATCCAGCACGTCGACGATTTCACTGCCGTTGATTTCCTCAAGCCGCTCGCCGACCTGCACCTTGCCGAGGCAGGGACTGTTTTCTCCGATTCCCGTGATGGCGACACTCATTGCGCACCTCCTTCTGCAGGATGCCTGATCTCTTCCGTGCCAACGATCGGCGCTCTGCCGCTTACCGACTTCGCACAGGTGAAAAGTCCATCGAAAAAAGCGGGGGTTGCCATACAACCCCCGCTTTCGGTTTGCCTAATCCTCCGCTTTTACCACAACAGCCTTGCCGCCGTAAAAGCCGCAGTTGGGGCACACTCTGTGCGGAACAATCAGCTCCTTGCACTCCTTGCATCTCACAAGCGTGGGGGGCTGAAGCTTCCACACCGCGCTTCTGCGCTTGTGCTTGCGCGCTTTGGATGTATACCTCTTCGGTACTGCCATTACGTTACACCTCCGGGTTCACTTTATTCCAAAAACTTTTTGAGTCCCTCGAGCCGCAAATCGATGCGCCGCTCCTCGCAGCCACACTCGGTTTCATTGCGGTTCGCGCCGCAAACAGGACAGAGCCCCTTACAATCCTCCCTGCAAAGATGCTTGGCAGGCAACCAGACAAGCAGGGCCGTTTCGGTGAGCCGGTCGATATCCAGGCTGTTGTTTCCCGCAACAATCAGCTTCTCGCTCTCCTCCTCGTCGGGATCGGCGGAAACCATGGCGGAAAAGGGACAGGAAATCGCATAGTCATAGAGTTTCGTACATCGGTCGCACTGAAGCTGCAGCGTACCGGTGATCTGAAGCTCCAGCGTTACCGCTCCAT